>DAHXNH010000011.1 GCA_027365485.1 Clostridiales bacterium | reverse complement strand
GGGCGTCTGGTTCTGGTTGGCGTTTTGAGCAAAGGAGGGAATGGCTTTCGCATCGATGGCGAGTCGCTCGGCAAAATGGGGCAAAGCGGTCCGTAACGCTTCGACGAGGTCATCAAACCTCTGGTCGAGGACGGGTTCGTGGTCGAAGAGGTGCGGTAAAAAGCGCGGATACACGGACGACGGGGGAACGGCCCCAGGTGGAAATCCACAGCATTCACGGAGTTGGCCGTTGCGTTGGAGTTCGCGGCGCAGGCTCTCGATGGTCGGATGTTGAAAGACGATGCCCGCGAGCAACGAATTCCACATAGCGCGGACGGGATAGTCGTGCCGGCCTTTGCCCCGTTCCTGTGCTAACACCCGCATTAAGGCCTCAATTGGCAAGACGTTGAGGACGAGTCACAGGCGTTCGAGATCGCCCAGCGGTTCAATTTCCTTCTTAAGAAAACAACGATCACTGAGGAATGATAGCCATTGTGGTGCCTCCTTGTACCAATGTCTAGGAAGCGATTCGCCATCGATCGCCCGATTTCCTATTTTCTCGGATATTTCATGCGAGCGTTCCGCTCCCCGAGAATGGACGGTTAGGCCAGAGATCGGGCGCAAAGGGGTGGACGGCGGGGGGGGCGTTTCGGAGGAGGATTCGAGTCGGCGGTCCAGTCCGCGTTTGTAAGTCCTGTAAGTCCTGTAAGTCCTGTGTACCACCCCAAGGCAGACTTCTGGCTGTGGAGATGATGCTCGACAGTCTGCCTTGAGCTAAACGGATCACGGCCGTAGGCGCCCGGACTTTTCGCGGAAATCGCGGAAATCGTTGGGGTGAAATTTTGGGCAAGCCCCCTTTTCGGTGCCTGAAACCCTTGCCTACCGCGGCTTTTCCAGCAACAGAAAAAGCTCGGATTTGTTTGAGCAGTTATCTACCCCGGTTCTTGACATACCCATGCGGCTTGCGATGCTGACGCGCTTCTGCCATGCTGAAGTCTACCACCCGGGTGGGTCAAGGCTGGGATCAGATTTTTTAACCAGAGAGTTTGGACCTGAGTGCTGCCGGTTTCAAGGGCCAAGCTTGGTCACTGTGGGGGCCTAAAAGCTTTTCGATGAGTAGCTGGTTAGACGTCGACCCCACAAACCGGGTCTGGGGAAAACAATAACGAGAGCGAGGCTGATTGTATTGACACGGGTTACCGTTTGGAATGAATATCGGCACGAGCAAAATGATGCGGCGATTCGCGAAGTGTATCCAGAAGGGATTCATGGAGCGATCAAGAAGGCATTGGCAGCAGAGTTTGAGGTTGAGACCGCCACGTTGGATGAGCCCGAGCACGGGTTGACGGAAGAGGTATTGAATCACACCGATGTCTTAACTTGGTGGGGGCATATGGCCCACGGAGACGTGTCCGACGAGGTGGTCGAGCGCGTGTATCGTCGAGTCATGGATGGAATGGGCCTGCTCGTGCTCCACTCCGGTCATTTTTCTAAGATCTTCAAACGTCTGATGGGGACCACGTGCAACTTGAAGTGGCGGGAAGACGGATTGAACGAAAGAATTTGGGTGGTCAATCCTGGACATCCGGTGGCTCAAGGGCTTCCACTCTGGATCGATTTGCCCCACGAAGAAGCGTACGGAGAATTTTTTGACATCCCGACGCCGGATGAACTAGTTTTTGTGAGTTGGTTTCCTGGAGGCGAGGTGTTTCGCAGTGGCGCCGGATTTTATCGCGGTCGAGGCCGCATCTTTTACTTCCGGCCCGGTCATGAAGCGTTTCCCACCTATCACAATCCAGAGATTCAAAGAATTTTGGCCAATGCGGTTCGTTGGGTGACCCCGACGACAGGCCCGGCTCCGGACTTCGGATGGTCGGCTCCATTGGAAACCGCGCGCGAAGCTTCTTCGTCCTAAATGACAGCACAGGGCTAGATAGCCGAAGGCGTGGCGAAGGAGCCTTGACCCATTGGGTGGGTTAAGGCTCCTTCTGGATCTCCCGATCGCCCAATGAGGATTAAGGCTGCTTGCCTATTGGCCGAGGACCTACTGGAAAAATACGGGTTGTCCTGAACGGGCAGATTGATAAATGGCCTCTAAGATTTGGGTTACTACCATCGCCTGCTCCGGCTTGACGACCGGTTCGACCTCGCCTTTAACCGCGGCGACGAAGGTCTTGGCCTCAGTGAGGCCCGGGTCGTCGTCGGAACTGGCCTCAAAGAAGTCTGCACCACCACCGTGCAATTCGGGCTTGAAGGTGTACAGCTTGCCGAGGCGTTCACCATTGACTCGGAGACCATCCAACATGTCGGCGCCCGCCTTAGTGCCGCATAAAACCGTCTGAGCTTCCCCGACTTGCAATGTGTTCAGCGCCCAACTGGATTCTAGCAAGATGGTGGCGCCATTTTCCATCTGTACCATGCCAAATGCGGAATCTTCGACAGTAAACTCCGCTGGGTCCCACGGCCCCCAGGCGTTAGCGGGGTGTGGTTGGTCAGACAATTTATGGAAGGTTGAACCCATGGCCGACCGTGGGCGATAATTGTCCATCATCCAAAGCGTGAGATCCAGAGCGTGGGTGCCGATGTCAATGAGCGGACCTCCGCCCTGTTTTTCTTCAGAGAGGAAGCTTCCCCAAGTAGGCACCGCGCGCCTGCGAACCGCTAGGGCCTTGGCAAAATAGATGTCTCCAAATTCGCCTTCTTCGCATAGGGCCTTTAGATAGCGCGAGTCAGAGCGGAATCGATTCTGATAGCCAATCGCCAGGATCTTTCCGGAACGCTTTGCCGCTTGCACCATTGCTTTGGCTTCTACGCTAGAGATGGCCATGGGCTTTTCGCAGAGTACGTGTTTGCCCGCGTCTAGAGCGGCAATGCTGATTTCAGCGTGCGCATTGTTGGTGGTCAGGACATAAACCATGTCCACATCCAAATCGACCACCTGGCGATAGTCGGTGGTGACTTTGGCTCCGGCGACTCCGTACTGGGCAGCGGCTTTTTGGGCGCGTTCGAGCACCAAATCGCAAAAGGCGACTAATTCCAGGCCTGGGATGGTGGCTAGGGCCGGCAGATGCTTGCCATGGGCAATGCCACCCAATCCTACGATTGCAGCTTTCAACGTCATTCTTTCACCCTTTTCTTGAAATCGTCCCACAGGACTTTTACGTCCTCTACGATAGCATCTTTTGGCTTGGGCGAGCGAATGGGGAAAAATTCTGCTGCCAGGGATAGCAATTTTCTCTTGAGGTCACACTATCCTCAAATTCCGGAAGTCAGGAGGTGATTCGTGTGGCTCGTGGTAGTAATTCTGGCAACAGGCCTCTAGTGCCTTCGCGCGCTTTGGATCAATTCAAATATGAAGTGGCGCGTGAATTGGGGTTGGAACATATGGTGGATTCTGGGTATTGGGGCGATGTTCCATCTCGCGATTGTGGGGCTGTGGGCGGCCAAATGGTGAAGAAGATGATCGAAATGGCCGAGCAGCAAATGGCTAACCGCAATCGTTAGTATCCAGTCGCGAAAGAACTCCCTGGGAATTTATTCCTAGGGAGTTCTTTTATTTTGGGTCTCTGAGAGCTGCATAAAATTTTCCGATGAAACGTGTGATTTGAGGAAGGAATCTGACGAAGGACGGCGAACTAGTTAAACGATTAGATTAAACGGTTAACTAGTCCGGGGGCTGAAGGCGTTGGGCAAGGGAAGAAGCAAAGGAACGAGCATTACGGATGTGGCCCACGCCGCTAAAGTTTCCACGGCGACGGTCTCCTATGTACTAAACGGGCGCGGCCACGTTTCAGAAGATACGGCAGAACGGGTGCGGCAGGCGATTCGAGAACTGAACTATCAGCCGAACGCTGCTGGTCGATCACTGGCCACCGACTCGGCTCGGGCTATTGGACTTCTGGCTCCAAGCGCGACTGCAGTTTCGGATCCTTTTTTTGCCATGTTTCTGGCTGGCGTTTTGGAAGGTACGCGCAGGCATCGATATCAATTGGTGCTGTTGTCTCCAGAACAAGCCCTCGGTGGGACAGAGGCGGCCATCGTTCGCGCAGTGCGCAGTAAACGAGTGGATGGCGTCATCTTGTTGGAAGTGGAACCTGATGATGTTCGAGCCCAGTATATGGTTGACGAGGGAATCCCAGCGGTTCTGTTCGGGCGATCACCGTTGCCGCTCGCTTGGGTCGATGTCGATAACCATCTCGGTGGCTGGTTGGCAACGAGACATCTCTTAGAACTAGGGCACCGACGCATCGCGCATATTGCCGCACCGGGCCGATATCAATATGCAAGACTTCGGCGCCAGGGCTATGAAGCCGCGCTTGCAGAGGATCAAAGTGGTCTTGTCCCGCAAGTGGTGGAGGGAGATTTGAGCGTGCAATCGGGATACCGATTAACTCGGCAGCTCCTGACCAATGGCGCTCCGCCAACGGCTATTTTTGCGGCCAGCGATGTGATGGCCGAAGGGGCGATTCGTTCCGCTCTTGAACTAGGTGCGCGTGTGCCCGAAGAATTGTCAGTGGTGGGGTTTGATGACAGTCCCTTAGCCCAAGACACCTTTCCGCCGTTAACGACGGTGTCGCAAAATGCGTTTCAAGTAGGCGAGCGTGTGGCTGATCTGTTGGTGCAGTCGCTTGAAGAACAATCGATGGAGCAGGTTATCGTGAAGCCTGAGATGAAAGTTCGGAACACCACGGCGGCTTTAGTTGGTGAAGTCCTGGTGCCAGCCGTGGGGCGGGGGATTGTTTTGAAGAGCGGTCGGGCCTTCGCCTGGCTTTCTTCTCAGGGGACCATCGATGCCGTGGCAGGTATTCACGGCATCTACCTGCGCGACACCCATTGGTTGAATTTGTATCAGGTTCTCATCGATGGTCAGCACCTTTTTCCGTTGACGACGACCGTCGAGGACGATGGCTTTACCATGAAATACGTGGTGCAACGAAACGGTGGTAGCCAAGAGTTATCCCGGAGTTTTCGCTTGTATTCCGATCGTTTTGAGGACCGCTGGACGTGGCGGTGTTTTGGCACCACCGAAGCATGGACTATGGAACTTCAGGCCGCGCCGGACTTCCGGGACATTTTCGAGATTCGCGGCATGGCCACGGAGCAGCATGCTGGCATTGTCTCCGAGTGGGGAGCGGTCGAGCGTCATCGGTATCACGGGCGGGATCAAGTGGATCGGTCACTAACCATCGAGGCACAACCGGATCCGGACCAAGGAAGTGTCGGGCACGGACGTTGGCTGGTGGGATCGACTGCTCGGGCGGGTACGCTGACGGTGACCGTCAGTTGGTGGGATAGTTCGCTTCAGATTTTGCCCGAACGGGAGACGGATCGGTTGCGCTGGCCCAAGGTGGAGATCGCCAACCGGGCTTGGCAGCGCGTGGTGGATCGGGGCCAAGCCGATCTTGAGATGCTGCTGACCGATTTTGGTCAAGGTCCCGTTTTTGCCGCCGGGTTGCCCTGGTACGGAACCTTTTTTGGACGCGACGCGATTATTTCCGCCTATCAGGTGCTGCCCTATGTTCCTGAAGTCTCTAGACGCACGCTCGCGACCTTAGCCTTTTGGCAGGGACGGGAAATCGCACCTGAACGCGAAGAGATGCCTGGAAAGATGGTGCATGAGATTCGAAGCGGCGAGTTGACCAACTTAGGCATTCTTCCCTATGGTCGCTACTACGGGTCCGTGGACGTGACACCACTCTTTTTGTTCTTGTTGGTGGCAACCTGGCGTCGGACGGGAGAGAACCAACTTGTCCAACAGTATTTGCCAGTGGCCGAGCGAGCGCTGGCTTGGATGGAGGCTCACGGTGGTCGCGAATCCGACGGCTTGTATCACTTTAACCCCAAAGCCAGCGGCGGGCTGACGGTGCAGTCGTGGAAGGACTCGAAGGACTCGATGGTGTACCAAGATGGCAGCCGGGCGAATCCACCGTTGGCAGTAGCCGAGGTCCAAGGATATGTCTACGCGGCCAAAAAAGCGATGGCGGAATGGTATCGGACACTCGGTAATCAAGGGGCCCAAGAACGTCTTGAGACCGAGGCCGCAACCCTGCAGCAAACCTTTCATCAGGCTTTCTGGATGGACGATCGCGAATATTATGCCATGGCCGTCGATGGTGCAGGCAACCGACTCGGGGTGTTGAGTTCCGACCCCGGCCAGTGCCTTTGGACCGAGATTGTGCCCGAAGCCTATCGACCGGCCGTGGTCCGCCAACTCTTGTCGCCTGAGTTGTTTAGTGGCTGGGGGATTCGCACGCTCGGACAAAACGAAGTGGCTTACGATCCCTTCAGTTATCATCGGGGCTCGGTATGGCCGCATGACACCGGGCTGGTCATGGCCGGATTGGCCAAAGCCGGCGCTTTTGATGCCGCCTACCAGGTGGCTCAAGGCTTAATGGATGCCGCAGCTGAGAGCTCGCAGGGCCGATTGCCAGAATTGTTTTCCGGGATTGAACGCGGTGAGACTGGGGCCCCAGTACCCTACCCCAGTGCCTGCGCCCCCCAAGCGTGGGCGGCTGGGTCCTCCTGGCTGACCTTGAGTGTGCTCTTGGGACTCGAGATTGACGGGATTGAGCAGACGGTTACGGTCAAGGCCCTCTCAGCTAAGGTGCCCGACATGCGCGTGGAGGGGATTGAAGTTCGGGGAGGATTGGTCGCGATCGAGGTCCGTGAGGGCGTGGCACAAGTGACAGCGCTTCCGGCGGGATGGCGGATGAAAGCAGCAAAGGAGGTGGTAGGGCGGAACTCGGTAGCTGTTCCTGAGACTCAAGCGTGACGGGGGTCCAATGTTTTATTAAAACCAAGGAGGCAACGAAATTGGCGAAACACACAGCATTCATGGCAGCCGCAACGGCGGCACTACTGGTCGGAGGGGTCAGCGGTCTGGCCGCAGGGAAAGCTCCAGCGGCCAAGCCGGTAGTCAAGCACAAGGTGGTTACGGTGACCTTGGGAGGATGGGCGGCCTACGCAGGCAACAACGTGAAACAGATGAACAATTTTCTGAAGCCGTTCAAAAAGGAATATCCGTGGATCCATGTTCAGTATCAACCGGTGGCGGGGAACTATGAAACCGTCCTCAAGACCGAGTATGTGGCCGGTGATGCTGCCGATGTGGTCGCGCTGAACAACGGTGGACAAGCTAGCCCGTTTATTGACGCCGGTGACGTAATTCCTTTGAACAGCTACTTGGCAGCCTCTCATGAGAGCGTTAACGACTTTTATCAGGGATCGAGTTCCCTCTTCACCTATCAAAACAAACTCTACGCGATTCCGCGCGACCAAGATGTTCTGGCCTTGTTCTACAACAAGACGATGTTTGCCAAGGCAGGGATTAAGAGCCCTCCGACCACATGGGCGCAACTACAAACCGATGCCAAGATATTGACCGATGCTAAAGCGCACATATACGGTATCGGCATCGACCCTTCCGAATCCTATTGGGGTGAATTCGTGCTCCAGGCGGGAGGAACCATCTTCAATGCCACCAAGCATGAGATGACCTTAAACACGAAAGCGGCCTTGAAGGGATTTAGTTACTACGTCAACTTGTACCGTAAAGGCTATGCGGCTCAACCTTCGACGGTTGGGGCCACATGGAGTGGAGAATCCTTCGGAATTGGCCGAGTCGCGATGACGATTGAAGGTGGCTGGTTGATTTCAAGTATGGCCGCGGACTGGCCTTCGATTAAGTACGGTGTCGCCGTATTGCCCAAAGGGCCAGTGAACAACGATACCCTGAGCTTCCCGGTGGGATGGGCGGTGAGCAAGACCGCTCCTGACAAGCAGGCTGCTTGGGATTTGGTGAACTACATGACGGATCAGGGGCAACCAGCATGGGATGCGGGTACCGAAGCTTTGCCGACCCGGCCAGTCAACACCTCGATCGCGTACTTTAAGAACCATCCGTTGTGGAAGCCGTTTTTGGCTTCGCTGTCGGTGGCTCGAGCCTGGACTTTCCCTAATGGGTTTGACCAGTATGCGAGCACGACGTTGGATAACCAGACCTTGCTAGCAGTCGAAGGACAAGAGTCGCCAGCGGCTGCGCTGAAACACTTGCAGTCTGCAGGTCAGCAGGTATTTCAATCGCAGGGACAGTGATCGACGATGAACATTGAAGCGAAATCCGCTTCCGTGGACGGTGGGCGTGGTCTAAAACCACGCCCAGGTCGGCGTAAATTCTCACGCACACGGTTGAATGATTTGTTTGCAGGCTATGGGTTTACCCTGCCGTCGGCCTTCGTGTTGTTTATTTTCACCTTGGGACCAGCCTTGGTGGCGTTTTATTTGAGCTTTTTTTCATGGTCGCTATTGAATCACATGCATTTTGTCGGCCTTGCGAACTTTTGGGGAATCTTGCACTACTCGGTGTTTTGGATTGCGGTTCGGAACTCGGTGTTGTTTGCCTGTGTGGTGGTTCCGGTCCAAACCGTGATTGCGTTAGCTTTGGCCGTCCTGTTGAACCAAAACATGCCGGCTCGTGGGTTTTTTCGGCTGGCCTTTTATTTCCCGTCGATTAGCTCGTCGGCAGTCATTACCATCATTTTCATGTGGATGTTTAATCAACTCGGGTTGGTCAACAGTTTCTTGAGTTGGTTAGGGATTTCGGGTCCGGATTGGTTGGGCTCTCCACACTTTGCCTTGCCGACGATCATGATCTTAAATATTTGGACGACCGCGGGGACGTTTATGATTATCTTCTTGGCCGGCCTGCAGGCGATTCCGGTGAGTTACATCGAGGCTGCAGCGGTCGATGGCGCGACTGGTTGGCACACCTTTCGACGGATCACCTTGCCTCTTTTGCGTACCACCCTGTTCTTCATCGTGGTGATGGGGGTGATTGGGACGCTGCAAATGTTTGATCAATCGTTCATCATGTCGGGGGGCAGCGGCGGTCCGCTCCATTCGACGACGACGGTGGTGCTTTTGATTTACAACTTTATCTTCGCCTACGGCAATGTCGGCTATGGTGCGGCGGCGACGGTGCTTTGGTTCATCTTCATCTTAGGAGCGACGTTGGCGACTAACAAGTGGCTAGGGCAGACGGTGGATTATTAAACCCGCCACCGAAATTCCACTCGGGTTGACCGATGTAGGCAGGATTTGGATCCACGCGAAGATGAAGAAAGGAGCGGTGACAGATGGCGGGAAGGCATAGTGGTTGGGCGTATCGGCTGTCGCGGGGACTCTTCTTTTTGATTTTGGTCGGAGGGGCCGTGGTGATGATGGTCCCCTTTATTTGGACGTTGTCGACGTCTTTGAAGCCGTTGAGTTTGGCCTTGGCGTTTCCTCCGGTGTGGTGGCCCCACCCCTTTGAATGGAGCAATTTTGTCAGCGTGTTTACTACGGTGCCCTTAGCGCGCTGGTTTTTTAATAGTGCGGTGGTGGCTGTGACGGTGACTGTCGGCAATCTCATCTTAGACTCCATGGCCGGCTACGCGTTGGCCCGGATTGATTTTAAAGGTAGGACGTTCCTTTATGTAGGCATTTTGGCGATGATGATGGTGCCGTTTCAAGCGGTCATGTTGCCGGTGTATCTTTTGCTGCGCGAATTGGGCTTGCTGAATACCTATTGGGGAATGATTTTGCCCACGATTGTCTCCTCTATGGGGATTTTCTTGATGCGCCAAGCCTTTTTGAATCTGCCCAAGGAGTTGGATGACGCCGCGGTGATGGATGGGTGCGGCCGTTTTCGAATGTTTTGGCAGATCTCGCTGCCGCAAGTTACGCCTACGATGTTAACGTTGGCACTATTGATTTTTGTCGGATCTTGGAACAATTTTTTGCTGCCGCTGTTGGTGGCCAACCAGTCTCATTTGTGGACGCTGCAACTGGGGATTGTCGAGTTTCAATCGGAGTATGCCACTGATTGGCCCTTACTGATGGCCGCCAGCGTCTTGATTACTTTGCCCATTGCCGCGCTCTTTCTCGGCTTTCAACGGTGGTTCGTTCGCGGTATTGTGATGAGTGGAATCAAATAAACCGCGAAGGCCGCTCGACGGTGCCGCTCGGCTATCGTCGGTGAACTCCGTTGAAGTGGAGGGATTCGATTTGCCACGTCCCAATATCTTGTTCATCATGAGCGATGACCATGCCGCCCATGCGATTAGCGCCTACCAAAGCCGGATTAATCAGACCCCCCAGCTTGACCGCATTGCTCAAGGTGGGGCCCGGTTTGACAATTGTTTTTGCACCAATTCGATTTGTGCGCCCAGTCGGGCCGTGATTTTGAGCGGCGTCTATAATCACCTCAACGGAGTGAAGACGCTGGATGACAAACTCGACAATCGGGTGTTAACCTTCCCGCAGTTGCTTCAGGCGGTAGGCTATCAAACCGCGATTATTGGCAAATGGCATTTGGGCCATGGCCCGAAATGGGATCCGGTGGGATTTGACTATTGGAATGTCTTGCCCGGTCAAGGCGAGTACTTCGATCCCCCCATGTATGAGATGGGACAAAAAAAGGTTTTTCCGGGGTACGCTACCGATGTGCTCACGGATTTGAGTATCGATTGGATGAAAGCCCGGGATAAGTCTCGGCCGTTTTTCTTGATGTGTCACCATAAGGCACCCCATCGGCCATGGCAGCCGGATGCCAGGCACGCGCACCTGTACGATGATGTCGATATTCCTGAACCCTATACCTTTAACGACCAATATGAGGCGAGGATGGCAGCGGATGCGGCCAGGATGCGCGTCGACCGGGATCTCACCGCTGAAGATTTGAAGGCACCGGTGCCTTCGGGGCTGACTCCCGAAGAGGAGAAACACTGGAAGTACGAGCGCTATATTAAAGACTATCTCCGCTGTGTCGCCTCGATTGACGATAACGTCGGCCGGATTCTCGATTATCTCGACGAAGCAGGACTCGCCGAGAACACGCTCGTCATTTACACCTCGGACCAAGGATTTTTCCTAGGCGACCACGGATGGTACGACAAGCGCTTCATGTACGAAGAGTCTTTGCGAATGCCGTTTTTAGTCCGTTATCCGGAGATGATCGAGCCCGGCCAGGTCCGGCCCGAGATGGCTATGAACGTGGACTTTGCCCCGACCTTTCTGGAACTGGCGGGGGCTTTGATCCCTGAAACCTTTCAGGGCCATAGTTTGGTGCCGCTTTTTCGAGGCCAGGTGCCCGCGAATTGGCAGACCTCGATGTACTACCGCTATTGGATGCACATGGATGTGAACCACTGGGTGTGGGCCCATTATGGCGTTCGGACGGAACGGTATAAGTTGATTTATTACTATGGAGAATCCCTGGGTACGACCGGTTCGCACAACCTACCCACCCCCAAGACATGGGAACTGTTCGATTTGCACGAAGACCCATTTGAAACTCGGAACCTATACGCCGATCCGGGGGCGGCTCCGGTGGTAGAAGCGCTGAAGCGGGAGTTGGCTCGCTTGCAAGACGGGCTCGATGACAAGGCATTTGAAGGGTAGGTAAACCATGGCGATGCGATATCGCTTCCGTGGATTTGAGACCGTTTCACCTAGCGGCTGGGGACTTTCCTGGCCACTCACTGACGCCACGTCTTCGAGGTTAAGGGCAGAGCTCGGCATTGAGCTTGAGGAGCTCCTGACTCGGGTCAGAAATGCCGGCTATGGTTTTGTCCT
Source organism: Clostridiales bacterium (assembly GCA_027365485.1). GTDB lineage: Bacteria > Bacillota > Sulfobacillia > Sulfobacillales > Sulfobacillaceae > JAMCVM01. The sequence goes on along the minus strand of DAHXNH010000011.1, from coordinate 14,540 downwards.
AGGCCTTTATGACGACAACGAAGGGGCGCTTCGCCACTTCTATCGCGCGGATCGGCGCGAGTTCGGCGCTTTTGACAGCGGAAACTTTCTGATGGCCTTGAACTTTGTGTTGATGTATGACTTGTTCGGCGACCGGGCGATGTTAGATCGGGCTCAGCGTTGCTTTTTCTATGCGCTGAACCACTTTACCGAAACCCATCCTATGGCCTTTTGGCGGGGGGGAGTTCGCGACGGTGACCGGCCGCAGGATCTTTGGGTGAAGTATACCGGGGATGCTTTTTGGCTGGCACAAGCGTTGCAACGAAGAACCGGGGAATCGTCGTATCAAGAGGCAATTTCTATGTTCCACAATTTCTACAAGCGTGCCCGAGAGGCAGGATACCGCTATACGTTTGATGGCCAGACCTACCAGTGGAGAGAGCGCGGCAACGTGTGGCAAGCCTTTGGGTTCCCGGTGACGAGTTACCTTGAGCAGTACGAAGCGACCCAAGATGATCGCTATCTGACGGAGGCGGTTCGTTGGGGGGACTCAGGTTTGTCATTGCAAGCGCAAGACGGTCTCTTCTATCTTCTCGACGGCACCTTTTGGAACTCGGATTTGACCGCTCCCGAATTGCGCGGGCTCGTTTATCTCTGGGAAGTGACGGGCGAGGAGCGCTATCTCGAATCTGCGGTGCGATTTGCCGATGCTCTCTTAAGCCGGCAAAACGCCGACGGTTCTTGGCCGCTAGGCATTGACGGTGACGGGGAAGTGGCCATTGCCTCGGTGGGGCCCGGGGATAGCCCGAACATTGGGCTCAGCTTGTTGCGTTTACACGGAGCGACCGGCGATGATCGCTATTTAGGGTCGGCGATTCGAGCTGTCCGCTATGGCTTGGACTTGCAGGCAGTGGAAAAATCCAAGTATCCTCGGTTCTTAGACGATCCCTATGTTCACTATGGGTTTTGGTCATGGGACCCCTTGTATGACTACAGTTTGTCGGGCGATCAGTCCGTCCATCACCTGCGCGGGCTGGTGTTTTTGGCAAGCTACTTAGAAGCGCTGGCGTCTTCGCCATCGTGAGTTCACCACAGGAGATGCAAGATCGCAGGTTCGGAGGCATCCGCGAGGCGGCTAAGGAACCGTGATGGGTATAGGGTTGTCGCTGCGACGCGCTCTGGCGATAGGAGAGCCCTCATGGCGGGGAGGGGCAAAAATACCGAACCATCAGGAATGCCAAAAGGTTGGTCAGCAAAAGGTTAAAGACGGGGTACAGCTTCGCTGGAAACGATAGACACGGTGGGGAGATGATCGGGGCATGGAATTTGTAGAAAAGTGCCTGCGACTTGAGGATTTATACGTGACCGCAGGAGATCGTCTCTACGCGATTGGTAGCCAAGATGGTGGATTTCCTCGGTTGGGCGAGCATATTCAGAACGAAATGGGCGGACTATGGGTCCATCCGCAAAAAGTCTTGGATGGATTTTGGTTGGGCCTTCAGTGGGATCAAGATGAGATAACGATGCCCCGAGCCACCAGTGTGCGCTCATGGCCCGCATTCACGGAGCATTGCTACCACTCGAGCGAGGACTGGTCGATGTGGCGACGGCAGTGGGTGCCTGACGGACTGCCCGCTTTAGTGGTCGATCTGACCGTGAAAAATGAGACTTCGACTCCTAAAGTTTTGACTGTCAACCTATGGTTGCGGAGCAATCTTAGGCCGGGCTGGTTATCTGCCGAGAAGCGGGGGCACGATTGGGCAGAAGTCTCTACCAACCCTCCCGGCATTCGCTTTCAAAACGACAGCCATCCCTGGCAACTGTTGGCCGCCACCTCGGCTGTCGACGCAAAATGGGAGACGACGCCGGTCGACATGGGACCGGATCCTCGCTCTCGGGACGATGGGGTTGCCTTTGGTCGCATGCAGGTGAAGCGCCAAGTGGGGGCGGGCGAAGAGTGGGCGGTATCTTTTTGGCTAGCTGCGTCCAGCGACGACCAGGCGGCAGATGCGGTGCATGATTTACTGGTCCGCGGGCGTGAGGATCTTTTGATTGCAAAAACCGCAAGACTTAACCAGATCAAAGCGGCGAGTGCCTTGAGCGTGCCCGATGCAGCCATTTTACACGCCTATACCTGGGCCAAGTGGCAAACCGATTGGTTGGTGCGCGAGGTGCCGGGCATGGGTCGTGGGCTGGGCGCAGGCTTGCCGGAATACCCTTGGTGGTTTGGCTGCGATAATGGATACGCGTTAAGAGGCGTTTTAGCCACCGGTCAGTTTGAATTGGCACAAGATACCTTGCGACTTTTAGCCGAAGTGTCCAAAACTACCAATGGCGATGGTCGCATTATTCACGAAGTGTCCACGACGGGGGCAGTGTACAACCCGGGAAACAGCCAGGAGTCTGCACAATTTTGTCAACTGGTCTATGAGGTTTTTCGTTGGACCGGAGACCTGGCTTTCGTCGAAGAAATGTTTCCAGCGGTTAAAGCCGCGCTTGGTTGGCTGTTGCAGCAAGCTCCAGACGGTGATGATTTGGCCTATGGTTATGGAATTATCGAAATCCAAGAGTTGAACCTCAAGTTGGTCGATACCGCCGTTTATACCGTTCAAGCACTAGAGGCTCTGGCCGCTCTCAGCACTATCTTGGGCCGTGAGCACGAGGCAGAGGACTATCGTCAGCGCGGGAAGACGCTGAAAGAGACCATTAACCGAGTATTTTGGCAAGATGCCGAGGGATTATATGCGGATATCGTGGGAGATCCCGGTGCGATGGTTCAGCGCCTATCGCAGTGGGCCAAAGGCGCTCTTGCGGAAGGGCGGCCCGATGTGGAACACGCCTTGCTCGAGAAAATCCGGTCAGATTCTGAAGAGTCGACCTTCAATCTGCGCAACTGGGTGATTAATACGCCCATCGAGGCTGGCATAGCGAGTGAGGAGCAAGCACGGATTGCACTTAGGCGGATGCGAGCCCGAGACTTTTGCGGTCCGTACGGCCTCTACTTATCGGGTCTCTGGCAAGACAAAATGATGACGATTTCCACCGGAGTGCAGGCGGTAGCCGAGGCGCGTTATGGATATGCCGATTGGGCGTTGGACCTGATGCGTAAGATGGCGTTGACCATGGATTGGCGAATGCCCGGGTCGATGTCGGAAATGTCTCCCGATGAAGGCTGTTTTGTCCAAGCCTGGACGCTTTACGGTTTAGCGGTGCCAATCGTCGAGTATTTCTTCGGCCTCTCTCCAGACGCCTACCGTCACCACCTGACGTTGACCTGTTCGATGCCTCGATCCTGGCCATGGGCGGAGTTGAGGCACGTGCGCATGGGCACCAATTACATGGATTTTTCCGTGGTTCGGCGAGGGGATGTCATGGAGATGACCGTCTTTACGGTGCAAGCCTGGACGGTGGAATTTGGTCGCCCGGTGCAAGTGCTCCCGCCGTTATCCCAAGGAACCTTGGACCTGAGGTCTAAGGTCGAATTGCCTTCTCAGGGAAGCGTGACCGTACGGTGGCAGGAAGCGGCGGCGACCTCTGAGAAGGACTAATCTGGGGGTGGTTGATTGGCTGGATCTTGACAACAAGGCCTGGTCTCCCCAAAAGGCATCAAGATGCGGGGATCTTTAATCTCGGACGGCGGAACATCCTCTACTTTAGCCTGTCGGCCGCCAATTGGCATAAAATCGTCAGTATAAGCTCAAGGCGGGGGAGCGGCCGAGTCCTTCAGAGAGTAGGGCTCGACTTCCAAGGGCGAACGGGTCCCAAGCAGTCAGATTTCGGAGGTCGGATTCGCTCGGAGGCAGCACAGCGCTCCTTCGGATGGTATCATTGCCAAGAGATGGATTGCCCTTTTCTGAGAAGTCCCGGCGGGCAGGGCCTGGTGTTGAGGAATGAGGGGACCCCAAAGCGCAGATGACTATCCATGCCGAGCGGAGGACCGCATAGGCATTTTCTGCGCTCACAGCACTTTTTAGGTCGTGATAAGATGATGGCGTTTGACGTGGATTAGAAGATAAAGGGAGAGAGCGATGATGTTGAAGCTTCAAGTGATTGTGGCCAGTGTACGCCAAGGCCGCGTGGGACTGCCGGTAGCCCAATGGTTTGTTCAGGCGGCGGAACGATTTGGAAAATTTGACGTAGAGCTGGTGGATCTCAAAACATGGAATTTACCGTTGATGGATGAGCCTGAGCACCCTCGGCTAGGACATTATCAACACCAGCATACGAAAAATTGGAGTCAACAAATCGACAAGGCGGATGCCTTTGTGTTGGTCATGCCAGAGTACAACTACAGTATGACGGCACCACTCAAAAATGCTTTAGACTATCTGGCTCGAGAATGGCAGTATAAGCCGGTCGGATTCGTCAGTTACGGGGGGATCTCAGGCGGCACGCGCGCCGTACAGGTGGCGAAACAAGTGGTCACGACGCTGAAAATGATGCCGATACCGGAGGCTGTAAACGTGGCTTTTGTGCAGAAATATCTGAACTCGGAGGGCAAATTTGAAGCGACCCAAGAGTTGGAAAAAAGCGCGGAGGTCATGCTACAAGAGTTGAACCACTGGGCAGTTCATCTAAAGCCCATGCGCGCCTAATTCGGCGTTTATTACCAGGCGGTGACCCGGACCATTCCATACGCCAGACGTAGGAAGGGCGGGGGAGTGGGCAGCTTTTTGGTCGGCTCCTTGGTGGCAATGGGCACGGGGATGGGAGGCACATACACCATGGTCCGATACGCCTCATACAAGGATTCTACATCCGAGACGTAGAGCGCGGTCGTGGGCAGAACCGCATTGGTTTGAATAACATATTTTGGCCCCGCATTATATGCGGAGAGGGCTAACGAAAGCTTGCCGTCAAACAGTTGCAGGAGTTGATGAAGATAAAGGCAGCCGCCCACGATATTGGTTTGAGGGTTGTAGGGATCGATTCCCAGCCAATGGGCGGTGCCCGGTTCTAGTTGCATCAGGCCGATGGCACCGGTACGACTGACGGCAGTTTGGTGACCTCCCGATTCTTCGGTAATGATGGCCATGACTAAGGGAATCGGCAGAGCAAAGGCTTTAGCGATTGGTCGCACCATCGGATAGAGGGTCTGGAAAAGTTGTTGTCGGCTCATTGGGCCGCCCATGCCCATAGCCAAGAGGTCTTCTAGGGTTTGATTGATGGTGCCCAACCGACTGGAAAGGGCATCTAAAAACTTCGGCTTTTGCGCGCTCAACTTTTTCCAATGAACGGCTTCATTGACGCTCTGATGAAGTTCACTGATAGCCTTGGTGCGCAGACTAACGAGCGCGAGCTCACGGGCAGAATCTGCGCTATTGGCTAGCTTGAGGGTCTTAGCTTGGGCATCAAGCGCCCGGGTGACTCGTGAAATATGGTGTATAGAGGTAAGGAGAGTGCTCTCAAGCGAAGCTTCTTGGTGTTGTATATGCCGTACCGCCTGGACCTGGCGTCCAAGGATTTGGCCCACTTGGATCAACAAGAAGAGCCTGCTCACGAAATCCGCGAAGCTGTGGACGCCAACAAATACGGAGAGATAAGAAACTTCCCCGTGCTGTTGCATGAACTGCATCTCGTTGGCGAAGACTTGAAGCTTGCGATGCAGGGTGACCCGGGTGCGAGCCAACTCTGAAGACATCGCCTGATAACGAGTCTCGGTAGCTTTCAACTGCTCCTGATCGTGATGAATAGCAGCGTCTAATGTGGTCAGGTGGCGGCGATTGAGATTAATCACCGCGGTTTGAGCCGAAATTTTTTGGTCGAGCCAGGTGAGATTGGAACGTACGACTTGAATCGTTCCCTTGACCTGAGTCAAAGCTTTGGGAGGCTTTACCGCTTTCTTTGCCGTAGTCGCCTGCGATTGCACGGCTTTGCTGAGAACTTTGCCGGCCGCCGCATGCTGATAGGGGGTCCCCATCTTTTGAATGGTAATGCTGGGGCGTGCATGTGCTGTAACCACGGGGTTATTGACCACGATGCCTACTGCGCCTATCCATAGGACCCCTGCACTGATCATACTCATTCGAGACCACTGACGGAGTATATGAGACACCGAAAGATCCTCCTTAACCGACACGAGAATGATTATTACCGTAAAATATCCGGATAGCCCGAAAAACCACGCGGCATACATTGGTGTTTCTGACTCGATATGGTTATATTCTAATTCGCTCTCGACATTCGATAATCCTGCCTCAAGAGTCAATGAAAAGGAATAATCTGGTAAATGGTCCGTCGCTTTTGGTGGATTTTGGATCGTTCTGCAGATATCTTTATGAAAATGAAGTTTTAAGGCTTGTCATTGCTGAAAAAGGTTTGCCTGAAAGCTTTTCGTGCGCTCGTAACTCGGACGCCCGGGGGGGTCTTGCGGAGGAAGCGAAGCATGCCCCTTTTCGGCTGATTGGATGAGTGTTTACCTCGGGGGCCTCGATCAGCCAAACCACCATCGAATAAGGCCAGATCGGGTCGATGGGATCATATCGCTTGGTTTGGGAATAAGCGCAACACGATTTCAGGGTTCGGCCTAATTGGGTGGTAGAGTGCTAAAGCCATGGATCCTGCGAGGCGATGCCGTCTCGGGGGGATAAGAGTCCAAGCAGGTACCGATGATGGCTGACCATTCTCCCTGGCGTCACCGGGCAGGACGGGAAATCTCGTTCTGCCGGAAACGTACGGGATGGGTCTCGGGATCGTCGAAACATCCAGTCTATTGAGCCGAGGCGGTGGTTTGAAAAGCCTGCTGACCGGCTTTCTGGAGGTTCTTTAAGGCTTGTGCAGGAGATTCTTGCCCTTCGACTGCCAATAACGTTTGGTTGTCCAAGGTCGTAGACGAATATTGATCAAACCCATTGGGAAAAGTCCAGGCTTTGGCAGTCGGTAGTGAGGCTATCAGGGTGGACCAAATGGGATGTTGTTTGAAATAGGTGATGTGGATATTCGTTGGACGGGTCGGTAGGGCTTCGGTGCCAGCGTCCCAAGCGGGCTGGCCCTGATTGGTCAGGTAATTGACCAAGTCCCATGCGGCCGCAGGGTCTGGTGCCGATTTGCTAATCGCCCAACCGACCGGGAAGGTCAAGGTATCATTATTGACGGGTCCCTTGGGCAGCGGTGCGATGGCGTAGTGGATCGTGGGCCAGTCTTGGGCCAAACTAGAAATCAGCCAGCCGCCTTCAATCGTCATGGCTACCCGGCCAATGCCAAATGACTGACCGCTCCAAGTCGCTCCCACTTGGCTAGGTTGGACGGCGTATCCCTTGCGATATAAGTCGATATAGTAGGAAAAGCCGCTCAAAGCCGCCTTGGTGTTTAAAGTCATCTTATTGGTGCTGGGGTTATAGATGCTCCCGCCGGCTTGGAGGACAAACTCTTCCCAATAAGACTCCGATGGGTCGATGCCGATGCCGTACACATGCGCCTTAGGATGCGTCAATAGTTTGGCATCGGTTTCTAATTGGGACCAGGTTGCTGGAGGGCTCTTGATTCCGGCTTGGGCAAACATTGCCTTGTTGTAGAACAGCCCTAGCACGTCCTCGTCCCTGGGTATGGCGTACAGTTTATGTTGATAGGTGAAAAGAGAAGTGGTGCCGGAATAAAAATCCTTGACGGTTTCGTGGGAGGCGGTCAAAAAATGGTTAAGCGGTATGACGTCGCCAGCGTCGATAAACGGACTAGCCTGCCCTCCGTTATTGAGCGCTACGACATCGGCGGCGTCGCCCGCAACGTACTGGGTTTTGAGTTCGGTCTCGTAATTTCCAGGAACGGGTTCATACTTTACGTGAATCCAAGGATATTCCTTCTCGAAGGGCTTGAGAAAGTTTTGCATCGACTGGACATTGTTACTGGGAAAGGCGGCCCATCCCCCTAGGGTGATGGTGACGGCTTTCGGCGATCCAGTCTTGGTCGACGTGGTCTTGGCGGAACTGACTCCGCATCCGGCTAATCCTCCGGCCAAAATTGCTGTGGTGGCTACTGCCATCAATCGCGTACGGTTCATCAAGACCGATTCCCCCTTTGTTTATCTCCGGTTCTAAACCCAAGTCGGCGTATTCGCTTTTTGGCGCGGACTTACGATGTTCGGCGCTGGATGATGTGGGCGCACCACCCTGGCCGGATCGTGCTACCGGCCGTTCCACCCCAATACGCTATCGAGAACAAACTGAGTCGATGGGCTGAGGAAGAGAGACGATACTGTTGTAGGCTTGGAAATGGTCTGCCGCCGACTCTCTAACGACAGAGATCGATGGTGACTGCTTACGAATATTCGCTTCGTGCTAGTGCGTGCATGCCCGGGCCACTCAAGGCACGATCCGTAATTTGCTGACTTAGGAATAAATGAGTTACCTAGACAGTATTCGAAGCGCTTGAGCCGCTTCCGGGGGCCGAACTGAAGAAAGTTAAGCGCTTCAGTGAAGCGGTTCAATGAAGCGTTTCACTCAGGGGATTTTCGTATCGGGCGGACGCAGATTCTCTTTCTCGCCGCCTGAGAAACCTGGTGGTTCCGAGTCTCACGTACTGGCCGCCCTCATGAGTTCAGCTCCTGCCGTCGTGCTTGAGGATCACGAGAGTCGGTGGCAAGTCACGGGAAGCGAAGCCCGATTCGACGGGAGCGCTCACTTCTCGTGCCCGGATGCTTAAGAAACAATGTGAACTGTAGGTTGCGAACTGCTTCCGAAAATGCTTAGATTGGGGAGATCTTAATATTAGGATGAGTACAAGGCGGTGGTTCTGGTGAAACTGGCAATGATACGTTCCAACCCCGAGGTCCCGGCGCGGCCAGCGGTAGTATTGTCCGGGCAAAGGGTGGTGTGGTTCCAGGAAATATTGGGATCAGACGCGCCAACCTCTTTGGATGCAATGATCACCACTGGCGCAGACCCCTGGTTAGAGCAACTGCGTAGCCGTTTTTTGGTCGGCAGTTACCCCGGGAGCACATTTGGAGACATGATTTTTGACGCACCTATCAGTTTCCGCAGAAATCCACTATGCATCGGCCGAAACTATCCGGATCATGCCCAAGAGGCCGTGCGCTCGGGATTGGCCAAAACGGTCAACGAAGAGTTTCCCATGTTCTTTTCCAAAGCAACCACGACATTGAATCACGACCAAGGCGGTATTGTCGCCTTTCAAGCCGCACGCCGCCTTGACTATGAAGCAGAACTCGGGGTGATCTTGTCAAGGGGGGGACGCGAGATCGATCGTGAGCACGCGGAGTCGATGATTTTGGGTTATACCCTAGTCAATGACGTGACCGCTCGCGAGGTGCAGCAGCGTCACCAACAATGGTTTTTAGGCAAGAGTTTTGATGGATTCTGCCCCATCGGACCGGTGATTGTGACGCGAGATGAAATACCTTGGCCAGTGGCTTTAACCTTGCAACTGACGGTAAACGGAGAAGAACGTCAACGCTTTCACACCCAAGACATGATTTTTGACATCGCCGACCAGATTCGCTGGCTGTCGCAAGCCATGACCCTGTTGCCTGGCGATTTGTTAGCCACGGGTACCGGCGATGGAGTGGGACGGAGCTTTACTCCACCCCGCTATTTGCACCCTGGCGACCAGGTGGAAATCGTCTGCTCGGCGATTGGAAGGCTAAGGAATTGGGTGGTTGAGGAATAGCCGGGGTGAAGTAGCACATCCGATCGTGAGATGTCGCCCACGCTCTAAGCGACCTAGAGGGGCTAATCCATCGCCTTGGCTCGAGACGGCTCGGATGATCCGCGATCTGTAGACGAGGAATTCTCACTCAACGGATCTTAGCCCATCCGATGGATGGGCTCTGCCGCCTAATGGGGACCGGTCATCGCTGGGCTGACTACCCTTCTCTTTTTGAGACACGGTGCTATCCACTGAGAGAAATGTATAATGAATAACAAACGGCGGTCGCTGCGATCTTGATTTAGGTGCATCGACGACGCTCATTGACGGGAAATTTGGGGAACTGAAGAGTCGTGAACGAGTCGTTGTCGCCCCGTGGGGGTGAGATAAGGGTTTCAGAAAGTACCAGATTACGCGGATGGAATTCGGAACATCGTGAGGCATTTTTAAATATATACCGTCTAATGCAATGAATGGTCGCGGAATGTAGCATATGATGACTTGAGACTCCAAATCTTGTTGGTTTGTATCGCCGAATAAGCAGTTACCTGAGCTCTGGATGGGTTAAATCTAGCGGAAGCAAGGATATGAAAAAGGAGGTCATTGTTATAATCCTCTCACGTACATTTTTGACATGGCGACGGGCAGTTAGCCAAGGACCTATCTGGACGGCTGCAGTTTGGGCCCTGTTGTGGGGTGTGTTGTACATAGGGGGCCTAGTGTTAGTAGGCGCTGGCACCATGGTTAGCGCCTTGCTGCATCCTGGGCAGGGCGTCCTCTTCGGACAGGCTCCCCCGGCAACGGGGGCCACAGTGGTGGTCGGTGGTTTGGTCGAAGCGATCGTTGGCCTCGGCGCGGGTCCGTTTCTCACCGCAGGCATCTATGGCATTTTGTCTAATGCCGTCCGTGGCGACGAAGTGTCATGGTCCACGTTTTGGACCATGGCGGTGAAGCTCTATAGCCGGTCCTGGGGAATCGTGGCCTATTTTGTGCTTTATGTTTTGGCGGCAGCGATTCTTTATGGCGTGGGTGTCGCGTTCCTGGGGATTATTGGTGTGGTTATTGTCTCAATGGCCGTTTTGGCATCTTTACCATGGCCGATCCGCATGACAGGGGCTCTCTTTGTTGACCGGGCATCATGGGGTCAAAGCTTCCGGCAAAGTTTTCATGGTAAGGGTTATGGTGCCATGCTGCTGGGAATTTTTCTGATGGGTATTGGAATGGGAGTCGCGTGGGCGGTCGTCGCAGAGCTAGGGCGAGTGATCGGCGCGGCGGACATTGCGCTGTTCTCGCTGCTTGAGTTGGCTTTAACGGTGATGGTTCCGGTGTGGTTTTTCGGATTATATCAATCCGAAAAATCCCTAGAATGATAAGAGCCCAACCGGTCTTGCCAGGCGGATATGGAACGCTTATCCAAGCGGCAGCACGTCGAGGGTTCTTGCTGTAGGCCTAACCAAGGACGTTATCGGTCGATGATTTAGAAAAGAGCTCTTCCGGCACTACGACCGAATGGAAAGAGTATTTTGGCCACAACAGCGCAGACAACTAAGAGACCCCGAATCTCATTGTCATATCAGGCATGCATACTGTGCGCGGGTCATAGTTAGCGTTTTAGGAGAACGCCATGGTGGTGGGAACCCATGATGCAGCAAGGTGTTGAGACGCTAACCGCTTTGGCGTCAACCCGTAAAATATGACGAATGCGCAGTATAGAGGACTGAAGCGAACAAAGTGGGTGACGCTGTCGGCTCCAATGATGCGGGGACCAAGCTCGAAGGGAAGGGTCGTCTTTGTTGAGAGAATTTGGTCCCGATCCAGACGCGGGTCCGGGTCGACGGGTGAGGGAACGGATGCATCCGTTTTAAAAAACCCGATGTGAATCGTAAAACCCGCGTGGTTGCGACTCCAGAAAGACGACTTGTCGGACTTCGCACTACGTGACTTAGGATGTAAGATAGTTCATCCCACGTTTCGCACCCTTATACCTAGATATCGTATCGTGCCATGATCATCAGGCTATATATCATCAGGCTATATATTGATTGGAAATATTTGAGAAGCCCCAGCTATTGGGCTTAATCGAACTGCTTAACCCCAATAGATGGGGGTGCGACACGTGGGTTCATCTATTTGCAAACGGACGGTGGCAGATTAGACATTGGTAGAGGACGCGCAGCGCCGGAATCGTCACGGATCCAATAGCCTCATGAACAGGCCGCCGGATTCAGGTCATTTTCTAGAAGCTGATTTGAGCGAGAATCCGTCGGGCAGGTCCTGAGAGGAGCGGTCTATGGGACGATCCGTTCGGGTGTCGGTTCCGGTTTTGGGTGGCGTCGAACCCACGGATAGGGGATGGTGGTTTCTGGCGCGTCTTCTAAGGAAATGTTGGTGGGGATAGGCACCCAGGGAGATTTTTGCAAACGTACCTTTTGACTCGGATAGACACTGTGATTGCCGATCATGATAAAGGCAGGAACGGCAACGATAAGAAATCCGGGGGCTAGGCGGGAGCCGAATAGTTCCATGCCCATGATAATGGCCGCGATTGGAGCATTAGCTCCAGCCGCAGTGACCGCGATCATGCCGAGTTCGGCACCGATCGCTAATGGAATGCCAAGCACACCGGCGAGCACCGACCCGAGTGCGGCCCCAATCACGAAGAGCGGAGTGATGATGCCGCCGCTCATGCCTAATCCCAGGGTGATGGCAACGAAGAGCAATTTCCACCAAAAGGCAAGGCTCGGCACGCTATGACCGAGTAGAGCGCTCGTCAGCAACGGCAATGAAAGACCTCCGTATTGCCGTCCCACCATGAGAATAAGCAGGCTTAAAGCGGCCCCGGCTATCAAGGGAAAAATTGGTGGCCACCACCGTCGCTTGTCACGCAGGTGGTGCACTTGGCGGTGAAGCCCATCCATTAGCAAGACCAGTAAATAGGCGGCTAGGCCTGCTGCGATCCCAATTACCAACAATTTGCCGAAGGACCAGACGTTTAGGCGGAGTACCGCTGAAGTACCCGGGTAGAACCAGTGCAGTCCCAAAAAGCGGGAGACTTCGAAGGACATGACCGCGGCGGCAAACGAAGGTAGCAACATTTCGTACCACAGATCACCGATGGCAAGCACCTCGATGCCCAAGATGGCACCAGCCACGGGAGTGCCGAAGACGGCGGCAAAACCTGCGCCGATGCCGCAAATGACAATACGTCGTCGTTGGTCGGGGGAAAACTTGAGGAGGTCAGCGAGCGCCGATGCCAGGGCGGCACCAATTTGTGCCGACGGTCCCTCTTTGCCTGCTGCGCCCCCTGGGGCGATGGTGGTGATGGTGGCCAGTGCCTTAATCGGAGCCACCTTCCAATTGATTTGACCGGACTGCCGATGTACTGCCCGAATCACCGCCTCGGTACCGTGGCCGGCGGCGTCAGGAGCGCCATAGTGAATTAACATGCCGGTGACCAAACCGGCCAACGGGAGAATAATGACCACCAACCAAAGGGGCCAGGCATTAGTTAAGGCGATAGACCAAAAGAGCAGTTTAAGAAAATAAGTGACCACCAGACCAACCAAGGCTCCGGTTAAAGAGCCCAAGACCATCCATAACAGAAGTTGTCGACCCATTAACATGGGCTCCCAAATCTTTCGCATTAGTCATCTCCTTCCAATTTCAGCGATGAGGCTTCCACTACCACTAGCCCTAAACGTTGCATGGTCCGATAAGCATCCTGGGTGGTGAATGCAGCCACAGGCAACCCTGTGGCCAGGGACAAAACTTGCTTGGGAGGATACCAACGGTCATGCAACTGCACTGCATAGCGCACTAAGGGATCAGGCGGTATGGTTTGGGTAACCTTTAGAATATCGTCGACAGTAATATCAAACGATTGTCCGCGCAATATCAATTGCACAACTATCATCCTCCTACTCCTACTCCTACTATAATTTGTGCTGCCTAGTCGTGCAAGAAGTTTCAATAGATGGATGCACTGCTTATCGCTGAGGACTCTATTGGGGATGGTTGGCCGCTGGCAAATGCTGTCGTCACGGAAATTGGCATTGGGTAAGCAACAAATAGGTGCGATTGCCAAGATGGTCCTTGGTCGAGCCTCATAAGACAAAAGTAGGTGACGAAGGGGACCAAAATATCGACGAGTTCAACCAGAATGGCAAATGTTGCTATCTTTTGCTATCTTTTGCTATCGGTGGCTACGGTGCTTACTTACCGATCTGTTCTGTTCTGAAGATTCTCGTGCATCGCTTAAGAAGAATTTCATTGAGCTCGATCGGCTTTGACTTGAGAACAGGTTATTCAAGAAAATTTCTACGGAAAAGTTCGAGCTGCGCCATTTGCCACATTAACGAAATAACGTAAGACCCAATCTGGCTATGGACAATGGGAAAAACCCTACGTTTATCATTCACCCATAGTGAGCTACGGTAAAGGTCCAGGTCCACGCGGGTTAGTGGATTTCGGCCTGTCCCCCTGGTGGATTACCACCTAGTCTTAGGCTGCGCTGGGTTAGCGGTAGGCTACGCATTGAAGATAACGCCCGCGCAATCCCCTTCTTAGGCGAAAGCCAAGAGGAGGGCACGTCCCATGGAGATTTCCTACGGTCACGGGCGGGGCGGCCTCTTGGACGCCTGGCGGGGTTTTTCTTGTGTGCCTTGCGCCTCGGCATAGCGCTTTACCGTCTCTAGCGAGGCGCTGCCGACACTTCCCACGTAATAGGCGCGATGCCAAAAGTAGGGCTTCCCATAGGACTTCCGTAGTATATATTCGGTGGTGCAGCCTGTAACCTAAGAGTCCAGTCGGAGTTAGTCCGACCGTGGCAACTTCCCATTCGGCCACGTAGCAAATCGCGCATCAGGAGGAGGTGACTCGCCTGATGAAAGCCGCGAGGATAATGTCTCGGTCGCCGCAAGGCGAGGTCAGACCCGGGGGCTAGCAAGACACCAGGCCGTAGC
>DAHXNH010000117.1 GCA_027365485.1 Clostridiales bacterium | reverse complement strand
CCGATTTTTATAAAATAGCGGCGAAAAACCCCGTGGTTGACCTATGGGGATGAAAGCCGCTGGGGTTTGCTCTCTCGATGAGGGCAAACCCCAGCCAGTTCTCCGGTAGCTACCGTTCTTGCCACTACACAATATATTGGCCCCCGAAATCTACTCATTTGTGGTATAATGTTCCTGGGTGATGTGGCATGGGTCGTACCGTAGAAAGCGGTCATAATATCACGTTTGATTGCAAATACCATGTCGTGTTTTGCCCTAAATATCGCCGGAAGGTGCTGACCAACGGGGTCGATGCGCGGATAAAGGAATTGCTGAACAGCAAAGCCCGTGAACTCCGGGTCCACATCGTAGAAATGGAAGTCATGCCGGATCACGTCCATCTCCTCATTCAGTGCGATCCGCAGTTTGGAATTCATCGGGTGATCAAGCAGTTGAAAGGCTACACGTCCCATGTGCTTCGTCAAGAATTCCCCTCTCTGAAACGCAAGCTACCCTCGCTGTGGACGAATTCCTACTTTGTGGCCACCGTGGGCGCAGTGCAGCTTGATGTGGTTAAGCGGTACATCGAAGACCAGAAAGGACGATAGCCATGCGCCAGTCGTTCAAATACCGTCTGTACCCCAATAAGACCCAGCAGCAGATGATCGAGGACACGTTGGAACACTGTCGCCTGTTGTATAACCGGCTCCTCGCTGAGCGCCAAGAAGCCTACGAGAAGTCCGGCAAAACTCTGTCCTACGTGGCGCAAGCCAACAGCTTTCCGGCGCGGAAGCAAGCGATTCCTGCGCTCACCTCCGTGCATTCGCAAGTGCTGCAGGATGTGGCCAAGCGGCTGGATAAAGCCTTTCACGCGTTCTTTCGCCGTGTGAAAAACGGAGAGAAACCCGGCTATCCCCGTTTCAAGCCCTTTGGCCGCTATCATTCCTTCACCTATCCGCAAGGGGGAGACGCCATTCGGGATGGCCGAATCCATCTATCGAAAATCGGGGACGTGAAGGTGAAACTCCATCGTCCCATCGAAGCAACGATCAAAACGTGTACCATCGTCGCCAAAAATGGACGCTATTACGCCGTGTTTTCCTGTGAGGTGGAGGCCGTACCGTTGCCTTCGTCCCAGGCCATGACGGGCGGCGATCTCGGGATTAAGCACCTCCTCGTCACGTCGGACGGGGAATGCTTTGACCATCCGCAGTCGCTCCGGAAAGCCGAACGCAAGTTGAAACGGTTGCAACGCGCCGTGTCTCGGAAGAAGAAGGGCAGTCGGCGGCCAAAGAAAGCCGTCCGCCGCCTCGCAAAAGCCCATGAACACGTGGCCAACCAACGGCGGGACACCGCCCATAAGATTGCCCGGCACCTGGTTAATACCTATGGCCTCATCGCTTTTGAGGATTTGAACGCTCAAGGGCTCCTGAAAAACCACCATTTAGCGAAGAGCATCGCCGATGCGGGATGGCATCAACTCGTGCAGGTCACGACGTACAAGGCTGAAAGTGCCGGTCGCCGTGTCGTGCTCGTAGATCCCCGCTATACGAGCCAAGATTGCTCGACGCCAGGCTGTACGTACCGTAAGATCGATCTCGCGCTTGTCGATCGGACGTGGACTTGCGCGAAGTGTGGAATCATGCACGATCGGGATGTCAACGCGGCCTGCAATATCTTGCAACGGGCGTTGGCTGGTTAAATAGGGCCACAAGCAGGCTCGGACAGAGCCTTCGGGGAGCGGATGGAGAACACGCCACTGCCATGAACCGAGAAGCCCCGGCTTTAGCCGTGGGGAGTCGTCACCTGACTCGTAGTTCTACTGAGACAACCGTGGATTCTAATCGTGGTCGAACGTTCGCCGAACCGACTGCCATAAGATCTAGAAATCCACCGAGAGGAGGCTTGTCGGTGAAGGCTGCCATTCAGCATCCCATGGAGTCGTCCGTGCTGGCAGAATTGGCCCGCGTGGTCGGGGCCAAAGAAGTTCTGGTGGATATCGAAGAGCGCGCGCTCTACGGGTATGATGCAACCATCCATCGTTTTGTGCCCGATGCTGTGGTCCGGGTCGGCAGCCTAAAAGAGGTGTGTGATGTGCTTCAGATCTGCAGGCAAGCACACCTTCCTGTGGTTCCCCGAGGCGCGGCCACGGGCCTTTCCGGCGGTGTGCTGCCGGTGCGGGGTGGGGTGATGTTGGACATGGGCCGTCTTCAACGTATTCGCGAGATTAATCGCGAGGACTTGTATGCCGTAGTCGAGGCAGGAGTAACAGTGGAACGCTTTGCCAAGGCGGTGCAGGAAACGGGGCTCTTCTTTCCTCCCGACCCATCCAGCGCCAGGGCATCGACGATGGGCGGGGGCGTAGCGGAAAATGCCGGAGGCCCGCATGCGTTCAAGTACGGGGTGTTTCGGGATTATGTACTCGGCCTCACCGCGGTGAAAATGGACGGAACGGTCGTCCGAACCGGAGGAAAGACGGTTAAAAATGTGAGCGGATACGATTTAACCCGGCTACTCGTGGGCTCCGAGGGCACGTTGGCGGTGGTCGTCGATGCGACCGTTCGTCTGATCCCCGAGCCTAAAGCTAAACGCACGCTGTTAACCGCCTACGACCGTTTGGACGATGCGGCTGCTTCAGTCAGCCAGATCATCGCCAGAGGGATGCAGCCAGCGGCGTTGGAGTTTATTGATGATGCCTCTATGCGGGTCGTCGAAGACTATTTGCATTTAGGGTTGCCCTTGGATGCGGAGGCTTTGCTGCTGATTGAGGTCGACGGGTCCGAAGCGGAAGTCAGTCGCCAAGCCGACGAAATTACGGCGCTTTGTGAATCGCTCAATGCGCGCTCGGTGAAGGTCGCCTCCAGTGAGGCGGAAGCTGCTGGGCTTTGGAAAGCTCGCAAGTCGATTTCATCGGCAGTGGCTCGAATCAAGCCTTCTAAAGTTTCTGAAGATGCCACCGTGCCGCGCAGTCAAATCCCCGCCATGGTCCGCAAACTGAAAGAGATTGCTCAGCACTATGGTGTCGATTTGGTGGTCTTCGGGCATGCCGGAGATGGCAATTTGCATCCCAATATTATGTGTGATGAAACCAACCAGGAGGAAATGGGACGGGTGTGGCAAGCCGTGGCCGAGATTTTTGCAGTGACTTTGGAATTGGGGGGAACCCTGACCGGAGAACATGGGGTAGGAACGATGAAGGCTCCCTTTATGCAGTGGGAACATGGGGAGGAAGGACTCGCGGTCATGCGGGCGATTAAAAACGCTTGGGATCCTGACCACCTGTTGAATCCGGGCAAGCTATTCCCTGAAGATGCTCCGCCGTGGCCGGTGAGCCTGGAGCCATGGGAATCCCGTGTCAAGCATAGGGGGACCTCATGGCCGACCTAAATTTTCCATTCGTCGATCCGCCTAGGCAAGACCAGTTTCAGTCCTGTATTAAGTGTGGTCTGTGCTTAGATAGTTGTCCGACCTTTCAAGAAACAGGGAGGGAACTGGAATCTCCACGCGGCAGGGTTCAGTTGATAGCTGCAGTGGCACGGGGTGTTGTGCCTTTGCAAGCACCCAAGGTTGCCCAAACGCTGTTTAGTTGTCTCGATTGTCGTGCATGTGAGGTGGCTTGTCCGTCGGGTGTGCCGATTGGCTCTCTCATTGAAAGAGGCCGCGCCCAGGTGGTTGGATGGCAAGCGGCTCACCCCGATTTACACGGCGAGCGCTCCGTGTCGACGACCACAAGGTGGGCAGTAACCTATCTTTTGCCCAATCAAAGAAGGCTAAGACGACTTGGATGGGTGGTCGCGCGCGTGCAAAGATTAGGGCTTTTAAGTGGGCCTGGTCGACGTCTGTTGCCAAAGGCGATGCGCGCTATGGCACAGAGCCTGCCACCGCTGTCGGGGAAAGAGACGTCGCCGCCTGAGCACACGTCGTGGTCGTCGCCGAATCCGAAAAAGAAGGTCGGCGTGTTTTTGGGATGCGTGATGGACGTGGTGTTTGGGGACGCCAATCAAGCGACCATTCGTGTGTTGGATAAAAATGGGCTGGGACCGGTGGTCCCCCAGGGGCAGAATTGTTGCGGAGCATTGGCCATTCATGCCGGCGAACGAGAAACCGCCCGCAAGATGGCGCGACGCAATATTGATGCGTTTTTAGCCGGGGATTTGGACTATATCGCTACCAACGCCGGCGGTTGTGGTGCGGCGCTGATGGAGTATGGGGAATGGCTGGCTGACGATCCTCAATACCGCGAAAAAGCTGAGATCTTCTCAAAAAAGGTCAAAGACGTGGCCCAGATTCTGGAAACAGAGGGATGGCAGGTGCCCCGGTCAGTGATGACTGAAGTGGTGACCTACCAAGCTTCGTGCCACTTGTCTAACGTGATGAAAGCGGGTGCGGCGCCCGTGAGTATTTTGCAGTCTATTCCGGGCGTGCAGTACAAACCCATGGCGGACAGCGCGCGCTGTTGTGGCAGTGCGGGAATCTATAACCTGACTCATCCAAAAATGGCTGAAGCCTTGCTGCGACGAAAGATGGACGATGTGCCCGATGGCGTCGACACCATTGTCACCGGCAATCCTGGCTGTTGGCTGCAGTTGTTGCATGGAGTGCAAGCCTACCACCCCGGCGTTCAAGTGCGCCACCTGGTGCAGGTCCTCGATGATGCTTACCAGCGGGAAAGTTCGTCTCCGTAGGCTAGCGGCGCTTCAGGATAGCTAATCCAGTCGCTCCAACTGCCGGGATAGAGTCTGGCGTCGATGCCCGCAAGACTCAAAGCAAGAAGGTTTACGCAAGCGGTAACACCCGACCCGCAATAGATGACTAGACGATCCGCCTGGCTACCCAGTGGTCTATGGTAGTCGAGGAGCCAGGCCGGCTGGTGGTAGTGGCCGGGTGCCGTTTGAGTCAAGCGGTAATCCCACGAAAGTGCGCCGGGGATATGCCCCGCCTTAACGTCTATCGGTTCGACTTCACCGCGGTAGCGTTCGGGAGACCTGGAATCCACCAGCACAAAATCGAAGGGATTTTCCCTTATGGCTTGATAGTCGACGATCATCGCGGAGTTGGGTGCGGCTAAAAAATCTCCGGTCGAAGATGGGACCGAAAGCTCGGAACTGGCTCCAAACCCGCGTTTCGTCCAGGCCGGCCAGCCGCCTTGCATGACCCATACCTGGCGGTGCCCAAAATAACGAAGGAGCCACCAAAGCCTAGCCGCGCCAGAACCGTCGCCATCATCATAGGCCACTACCTTGGACGCTCGGCCTACGCCGAGCGCGCGCATCCGATCCTGAAAGGCCGCGGGATCCGGGAGGGGATGGCGGCCTCCGTGAGCGCTCAGCGGAGAGGATAAGTCTCGGGCCATATCGAGATAATGTGCGCCGGGAACATGCTGCGCGCGGTAATTCCACTCGCTGGCTTGGGGCGCTGATAAGTTGTACCGGCAGTCGACGATGACCGTCGAACGGTCCGAAAGCATATCCAGAACATCTTCGACAGCGATCAGCGGAAGTTGTAAGGACGGTTTCATGCGATAGCCTCCAGAACGTGGGCGGATATTGACGGTGATCTTGCCGTCGCTTTATTTTAGCCCATGCCGAACCGGCGGGGAAGATGCTGACGCGGCCGTGGCATCTAGGTGTATGCTGAGAGTCAATCATGATGATAGGAGATGATCTTCATATGGACGATTTGCGCGAAGAGGTGGCGGTACAATTATTCAGCGTTCGCGATGCGATTCAGGCCGATCTGGAAACGAGTCTGAATCGACTTAGCCGTTTAGGCTTTCGGGGAGTGGAATTGGCAGGGTGGGCCGGGTCTCGACCCGAGCGCTGGAGCCACCTGCTCCTGCAAAATCGGCTGACTCCGGTTGCGATGCATATTCCCTTCGATGACCTCGACCATGACGTCGAACGGGTCGTCGCCGAGGCAGAGATGATTGGATGTCCGGTAATTGTTTTGCCCTGGATCAGTGAAGAGAAGCGTCGAACCCCGGCCGATTGGTCCAAGACGGCGGCATGGATGAATCAGATCGGAGAAAGCATCCGGCGACAGGGCAAACGCTTTGGCTATCACAACCATGCTTTCGAATTTGATCGCTTGGAATCGGGGGAAACCGGCTATGATCGCCTAATTACGGAGACCGACCCGGCTTTGGTGGAGTTTGAATTGGATATATTTTGGGCTGCCAAAGCGGGGCAAAATGTCCCAGAGTTAGTGTCGCGCCTCGGACCGAGATTGACGTTTTGCCACGTAAAAGATATGACCGGAGATCAGGAGCGGACCTTTGCCCCGGTGGGCCACGGCATCTTGCCCTGGTCCGAGTGGCTTCCGATGCTTAAGGTCCAGGCACTGATTGTGGAACAAGATGCGTGCAAAGACCCGGATCCATTCAACTGCCTCAAAGCGAGCATCGACTTTTTACAGTCAAAGGCTGAATCGGAATAAAGCGCGCCAAAACCGCCGGGATCGACCACAGCCACCACGATCGGCATGAACCAACGGCTGATCGTGGTGGACCGATAGGTGCTATCCTCGGGCGATAAAGGCGGTGTTTTTAAGATTTTCTCGGTTGTAGAGCAGGGGCCGACCGTCTATTTGGCGGACCTCTCCGCCAGCCGCAACCACGAGACAGTGGCCAGCGGCTGTATCCCATTCCATTGTCGGCCCTAGACGAGGATAGAGATCGGCCCGGCCTTCTGCGACCAAGGCAAACTTTAACGCGCTGCCGGCGCGAATCCAGTGACTCACACGCATTCCCTGTGCCTGGACCCACTCCACTTCTTGGCTGCTGTGGGCTCGACTCACAGCGCAGCGGACCTCTTGACCCTGAATGGGTCGGCGGCTGAAAATCCGCGAGGCTTGTCCTGACTCGATGCGGTAGGCTCCTTGGCCGGCGATGCCTACGTAGGTTACCGCTTGCACCGGAATATCCAAGAATCCTAAGACCGGCTGGCTCGCATGAATCAGAGCGATATTGATAGTGAATTCATCCGTGCGTTCAACAAAGTCTCGGGTACCGTCTAGCGGGTCGACCAACCAAAAATCATCCCATAGCTTGCGTGATTCCCAGTCTGATTGATAACCTTCTTCGGATAAGATAGGCAGGCCAGGACTTAGGTCGGTTAAGCCTTGGCTGAGTATTGCATGGGAACGACGATCAGCCAAGGTTAGTGGACTTTTGTCGGTTTTGTACTCGACATCCATGTTGGCATCTTGGTAGACGTCCAGGATGGCTTGGCGGGCGCGTGCAATCAGTTGAAGGAGGGAAGAGGCAGACAGTCCATGAGGCAAGAGCGGCAAGCCTTCGATAGTCACCGGATCAAACTCCTTTCGCCCTCATCTTAGCGGACAAGGGCGGGTGATGACAAGATCGGGCAGAGTTCCCGAAGAAAAGCCAATTTCCCAAAACTCTATAGGTACCAAGGCGAACGCTATCGGTTATAATCAAATTCGCTAAATGATTGACTTTTTTTCGTCGACAAATTCATGATCGGATCTAGGTTTGGTTTGCAGAGAGAGGAGAAAGACGAATGAACGAGGCGCTCAGACGCCCACTTCCGAATCCAGTGGGGGGGGACGTAGTATGGTCCAAGAGCCTCATCTACCCCATCTTGGTGATGGCGGTGGGAGGGGCGGCCGCTTTAGTCAGCTCGCTGGTCGGAGCGCTGTTATTGGTGATAGGGTTTGCCTGGCTCGCCTATCGCTCGATTCCTATCGGCCTGGCGGCGTATATCGTCATGGCCCCGATTCCTTTGGAAATCATTGTTCACGCGCATAAATTATTTGTGTCTGATGCGATGGCCGTGTTGCTCATGGCGATTGTGGTGTGGACCATTCGGGCCAACCATGAGCAGGACTCGACAAAACCCTTTCGTAGTCGACTGTGGGAAACGTTTTTTCCCGAGTCGTATCGATGGGCGCTCATCGTCTTGTTGGGGCTGTCACTTCTGTCTTTGGCCGTGGCGCTAAGTCACAGCGGGACCGTGATTAAACTCTTGGAGTACATTGAATTTTTTGTGGTCATTATCGGCATCGCGCGATTTACCGGCCGCAGCCGCAGCGCGTGGACGCTCTACTTTTATGCTTTGCTGTCCATTGCGGGGGTCTTGTCGCTGATTGGGATTTTTCAATTTCTGGTTGGGGCGGGACCGATTTCCAATCAGATTGCCGTGTTCCATGTGCGGGCGACATCGATTTTCGGACAACCCAATCCTTTTGGGGGATTCGACGCGGACATTTTCCCCATGATCGCCGCGTTGGTGGTGGTCGGTCCCAAAGATGTGTATCGCCGATGGTTGACCGCGGGTCTGGTGGTCATTGCGCTCGGGGTGGTTATTTCCTACTCGCGTGGAGCTTGGGCAGCAGATATGGCGGCGGTTGTGGCGATGATCGTGTTAGGCTATGTCACTAAAGGCAAGCGGATACTCCTGGCCATGGCGGAATATGCGATGGTGCTCCCCGTGGTCTTGTTTGTGGTGGCCGATCTGGTGGGCAAGGTCGACCTCAAACCGCTCTATCATCATTGGTTCGGTAGTGCTAAACCCTTTGCCGACGGCGTACGCGCGCACCATGCCCTGACCCATGCGGTGGTCAAGGTGGCCAAGGCTCATCCGGCTGCCAAACCCGTGGTCTTGGCGCATGCCAATGCAGCCAGCAAATTGTTTTCTCTTATCGGCGTGCTGTTTCATCCCAAAAAATATTATGACGTGCAGCAACGCTTGATCATTTGGCAAAGTGCGTGGCAAGCTTTTGTGAAACATCCTATTTTGGGTGTGGGCTTAGGCAACTTCCACTTGTACATTCAGGCCCATCGTCCCAAAAACTTGGTGGGCGGCATCCCACCGATGGCCCACGACTTGTACTTAGAATGGGCGGCGGATTTAGGCATTGGCGGATTCGTGGCAGCGTTTTGGCTAGAATGGCGCTGGCTGGTCTCGGGGATTCGTGCGGTGCGACAGAGTGTAGCCGATCTCGACGAATTTTGGTATGCGGTGACACTGGGGGCATTCGGTACGGTGGTAGCGTTCGTGGTGCAAAACTTTATTGACCTATTAATCGACCATGGCGTGATCGTGCCTTTTCTTTTGGCGGTCGCGGTGATTACCTTGGCGATTCCCGCTCGAAGGAGCCAAACCTCCTAATTTTTTCGTTCACTGACGTGAAAACGATGACTTGCGCCCAAAAGGCCCAAGTCATCGTTTTTCGATCAGGAGCGGGAGTCCAGGGCTCGGGGCGCAAACCATTCGTCCAGGTGTTCGAGATCGAGGCGAATGCCCGTGTAAAAGGAACCGAATTCGCCGAATCGAGCGGTTGACTCGTCAAACCGCATTTCATACACAATTTTTTTGAAGGCAATCGGGTCATTAGCCAAGAGCGTCACTCCCCACTCCCAATCGTCGAGTCCTTGTGAGCCGGTAATAATTTGACTGACTCGAGCGCGATGGTGGTGTCCGATTTGGCCGTGTGCTTTCATCAAGTCGCGGCGCTGGGCCTGGGTCAGCATATACCAGTTGTCCTCGCCTTGGCGCCTTTTGCTCATCGGGTAAAACGAGAGGTAGGGCGACTCCGGAAGCTTCGGGTGCAGCCGGCTCTGAAGATAGGGGGAGGCGGCATCTTGGTCCTTGGCCATATATTGGCTCAACTCTACTACCGATAAATAAGACCATGCCGGTCGCATCAACCCGGCCCATAAGCGACTGCGAAAAAAGGACCGAGCCTGAGCCAAGTCGTCCACGGTCGGACACAAATACAACCATAAGAGATCCGCCTTGTGGCCGACGATCTGATACGCTCCATACCCAGCGGTTCCTTTTTCGTTTTGGGACTGCCAAGCGCGAGACCACTCTTTCAGCACCTCAAGTCGCTCTGTACGGGCGGAGTCCGTGAGACTCCACCATTTTTCCCAATCGAGGCTGCGGAAATCGTGTAACGCGTACCAGCCTTCCAGGGTTTGTATAGGTTCGGGCATTCAGCACCTCTTTTGTGGGACATATCCTCTTCCTTATGATAACAAATTGACAAGCTCCCCATGATGTGCCAGCGAACCATTGCCAGTACCGACAGTAGTCTGTACACTATTACCACTATCGCGGTAATACTGAAGGCTACGCAAGCGATGAAGTGAGGGATCAGCGGTCAACTACCCCGCCCTAAAGGACGGAGCTTGAGGGAACTCAGGCTAGGTTGACCAGGGAAAGCGGTACCCAACCCGCTCTGTTTGCTATAGGTCGTCAAGACGCACCGGCGAATGCTTCCTCAGTTCGCCGCTCTGTAAGGCGAGGATCATGCAGGCGAAAGGCAAAGCGCCGAAGGTTCCCGCCGTCCCCGTGAGGGGAGAGCCGATGGCAGACCTTCCCGAGGGGAGCGGGGCTCTAAAGGCCCCCGTCACCAGACCCGTAAGGGAAAAGGAGAAGAACCATGGCGGTATTTGTGCTCGACAAACACCAGAAACCCCTGATGCCGTGCTCAGAGAAACGGGCGCGGTTGCTATTAGAGAAGGGTCGCGCAGTGATCCACCGGATGGTGCCATTGACGATCCGACTGAAAGATCGCCTGGCATTTCGCGCCGGTGGCTACTTTAACATCCACGCCGCGCATGGATTGATCCAAGGGACCTCCTATCGCTTCTGCACCCTCATTCAGCGTGCGGATGGCTATGGGTATGCGCTCACAAAGATAGCATCGGAGAAAGGAGAAGCGGGAATGGGGCAGGCCGAGGTTTCCCGCGCAATTGGATGAAATCTATTGTGCTCTATGACACCACGCTTAGAGACGGCACCCAGAGGGCGGCCATCAGTTTGTCCTTGGACGATAAACTGCAGATAGCGGCTTTGTTAGACGAGTTTGGAATGGATTATATCGAGGGCGGATTTCCGGGGTCCAATCCTAAAGACGTCCAGTTTTTCGAGTGGATGCGCCAGCATCCGAAGGTTAGTAAGATGGCGGCTTTTGGCAGTACGGTGAGGAAGGGGATGGAGGCCAAAGACGATCCCAACTTACGGGCTCTGGTCGAAGCCCAGTCTGGAGTGGCGACGATTTTTGGAAAAGCCTCGGCCTTTCACGCTGAAAAAGTGCTGGGTGTCGATCGCGCAGAGAATCTTAGGATGGTCGAGTCGTCGATTCGATTTCTCGTTGGCGAAGGGCTGGAAGTTTTGTTTGACGCGGAGCATTTTTTTGACGGATGTATGGAAGATCAGGAATACGCCATGGAGGTACTCAAGCGAGCTCAGGACGGCGGCGCGGCGTGGGTGGTGCTTTGCGACACTAACGGGGGAAGCTTGCCTCATCACGTCGGCGAGATGGTCAGCCGAGCAGCCCAAGCGGTTCAGGTCCGGATTGGCATTCATGCTCACGATGATTCGGGGCTAGGCGTGGCCAATAGCCTAGAGGCGGTCTTGGCGGGAGCCGAAATGGTGCAAGGGACGATTAATGGTTACGGCGAAAGGTGCGGCAACGCCAATTTATGCACCGTGATTCCTGATTTGGTGTTAAAGATGGGCTATCACTTGGACTGCGCCCCGGCTCTTGACAATCTCACGCGTTTGTCGCGGACGGTGGCGGACATCGCTAATCTCTCGCTGGACGCCGCCGCACCCTTTGTGGGCGAGAACGCTTTTACGCATAAGGCAGGCCTGCATGTCGGCGCGGTGCGCAAACATCCCCACGCTTATGAGCACGTGAAACCAGAGTCGGTCGGACAAACGCGAAGAGTGCTAGTGTCCGAATTGGCCGGACGAGCGAATCTGTTGTATCAATTTGATGGATTAAACCTAGAACCTCAGGCGTTGACGAATCTTATGGACGATGTCAAGCGATTGGAAGCCCAAGGCTATCAGTTTGAAGCCGCCGAGGCCTCGGTGGCGCTCATGGTTCAACGCGCCATGGGTCAGGTGCCATCTTTTTATCACGTCGACCGTTTCCATGTTTCGGTGGCGATGGATGGGGTGCCGGTCACCGAAGCGACCGTGCGCCTTACCGTCGGCCAACAAACGGTATTGGAAGTCGGTGATGGCGATGGTCCAGTGAATGCCTTGGACAACGCCTTGCGCCGGGCGTTGACTCGATTTTATCCCGTCATTGGCGATCTGCGACTGACGGATTACAAGGTCCGCGTCCTAGACGCCAATGAGGCTACGGCAGCCACCGTGCGCGTGCACGTGCGCTCGGAATTCCATGGAGAACCAGTCACCACCGTCGGGGTCTCGCCAAACATCTTGGAGGCATCCTGGAGGGCTCTTTTAGACGCCGTCGACTATGCCTTGTGGCGAGATCAGTCGCAGCATTCATCCGACCCGGGTCTGCCCCTGAGTGAGGTGTAGCCCTTCGGTCAAGAGTTGCCCCAACCGGGTAAATACTTCCGGGTCTTCGGGAAAAGCCAGGGGCAGGCGAACATATTGGGATGGCCATCCCAACTGGCTTAAGGCCCATTTTACTGGGATAGGATTGGTGAGTCGAAAGAGTTCTTCGAAGATGGGTAGCAGCATACGATGCAGTTCTTGAGCGCGATGAATGTCGCGGTTGGTCCAGGCGGCCATCATTTCTGCTAAGGCGTCGCCTGCGACGTGTGAAGCGACACTGACTACGCCGTGGGCTCCTAGGGCTAGGCTGGGATAAAAGAGGGCGTCGTCGCCACAATAAACTTTAACTGAAGACGGCACTTGAGCAATCAAATGACCGATTTGGGTGATGTTTCCGGACGCTTCTTTGACCGCCAATAGATTGGGAGATTGTTCGATAATCCGGCAGATAGTGTCTGGCTCTACGTTGGTGCCGGTTCGCCCGGGTACATTGTACAGCATCATTGGCAATCCCGTGGACCGGGCGACTTCGGAGAAATGCTGCACCAACGCATATTGTGGGGGTTTGTTGTAGTAGGGAGTCACCACTAAGACGCCGTCGGCCCCCCACGATTCTGCCTGACGACTCCAAGCCACGGATTGGCGAGTATCGTTGCAACCGGTGCCAACCCATACCGGAATGTGAGCCGGAACATGCGATCTGACCGCATCGAAGAGCGCACGCCGTTCCTCGTCGTTCAGCGTGGGCGACTCCCCGGTCGTCCCAGCAACCATTATGCCGTCGCTGCCGTGCTCGACTAACCATAGAGCCAAACGACCAGCGGTCGCCAAATCGATGGTGCCTTCCGAGTCAAACGGGGTGATCATCGCGGTAAAAACATGGGGCCAGTTCATGATATCCTCCTTGTTGTCTACGGCCGGTCATACCGGCGCCATCCTGAGATAAGCGGCTGATCATAACGTATGCAACGCTTATGAAAGCGTCCGATCCACATACGTATCGGCAAAGCCGGGTGGCCTTTAAGCTACCCGGCTATATCTTGATTCGCTTAAATCCAGGGACAACCAAGAAAGAGAGATTCCAAGCAGAGGGAAAACTACCATCATGGGAGCGACCAAATCTAACCATGCGGGGAACGAAAGTCACATCAGCATGATTTGCCTGCATTTCGTTCCCCCCTTTGCGGATAGCCATAGTTTCGGTAAACTTAAGTTGGATTATACGGGATGCAGGTTGGCTTGTAAAGTGCGATTTTGGGGTCGCATCCATGGGAGCTCCAAGAGTTACGTGCTGGCGCCCCCGTCCCAAGACTTTAGCGTTGCTGTCAACTACCTCGCCCTAAGGGGCGTAGCCTGAGGGAACTCGGGCTAGGTTGACCGGGGAAAGCGGTACCCAACCCGCTAGGTTTGCGATGGGTCGCCAAGACGCACCGGCCAATGCTCACGAAAAAATTACCTACCCTGAGGAAGTGGAA
The DNA here is from genome assembly GCA_027365485.1 of Clostridiales bacterium. Taxonomy (GTDB): domain Bacteria; phylum Bacillota; class Sulfobacillia; order Sulfobacillales; family Sulfobacillaceae; genus JAMCVM01. The sequence continues at coordinate 18,238 of DAHXNH010000117.1, read as the reverse complement.
ATTATCGTACCCGCAGCGAGAATGGCGGATCTCCCGCCCTATTTATTTCTGGAATTAGACAGGTTGGCAGACAGCCGCCGGCAGCTAGGTCGAGACGTCATTAACCTCGGCGTTGGCGATCCCGACTTGCCGACACCCGATTACATCATCCGAGCGATGACCGAGGCTCTGCACCGGAAAATCAATCATCGCTACCCCAATTACTTAGGCAGTTCCGACTTTAGGCGCGCGGTCGCTGCCTGGTATCAAAAGCGGTTTGATGTAACGCTTGACTCTGTGGACGAGGTGGTCGGCCTGATCGGGTCCAAAGAAGGCATTGCGCATTTGATTTGGGCAATGGCTGGTCCAGGGGATTTGGTCTTGGTGCCGGATCCTGCTTATCCAGTCTATCGTACACAGACTGTTCTGGCCGGAGCTATGCCTTATCGGATGCCGCTCTTGCCGGAACTTGGATTTTTGCCGGATTTGGGAGCTATTCCAGAGTCGGTGTGGAGAAAGGCCAAGATGCTCTGGCTTAACTATCCGAACAATCCCACCGGAGCCACAGCACCCTCCTCGTTTTTGGCGGAGGCGGTGGATCGCTGTCGCACCTACGACGTCCTCTTGTGCCATGACAACGCTTACGCTGAAATGAGCTTTGACGGCTATCGAGCACCCAGTGTTTTGGAAATCCCAGGAGCTCGGGAAGTCGCTGTTGAGTTTTATTCCTGGTCTAAGCCGTTTAATATGACAGGATGGCGAGTGGCGGCCGCGGTGGGCAATTCGGTTGCAATCAAGGCGTTGGGATTGATGAAGAGCCATTTGGATTCGGGGGTCTTCACTGCGGTTCAGGAAGCCGCGATCGCTGCACTGGAAGGCAACCCTGAGGCGGTGTTCGAGCGAATGAATGCGATCTATCGGACTCGTCGCGACCTTTTGGTCGACGGCTTGACCAAAGCCGGGCTGGTCGTGCCGACCCCCAAGGCAACGTTTTACTTGTGGTTTGCCACGCCACGCGCCATGACCTCAGCGGAAGCCTCCAAATTCTTCCTCGAAGAGGCGGACACGGTGGTAACGCCGGGAAGTGCCTACGGCGAGCAAGGCGAGGGGTGGCTTAGGATTGCGCTGACCGAGTCGGAAGATCGCTTGCGCTTGGCCGTCGAGCGGATGCAAGAGGCGTTGTCGGCACTGCCTCGGGCTTAGCGATGGGGCGGAAAGTTCATCCTGAGAGAGGGACGGTGGACAAGACTTTTACAGACGAGAAGAGTTGTTCGCGCGTTGGTCCCGAGGAACAGGATTGCAAGCCGTCTGCTGGATCTCAGCGTGAACCATGGGAGAACCAACCAGGGGGTATGGCATCGGCTCCCCTGCGACTGGGATCGGGATATCCTAAGATTGCACCGATTGATCGAGGGCTGGTGATTCGCCAGCCCTGGGCAGAGATGGTGGTGCGTGGTCAGAAGACTTGGGAGATTCGGGGCAAACCCACCCGGATTCGGGGGGATATTGCCATCATTGCCGCAGGCAGTGGCAGCATTATTGGAACTTGCCGAATTATTTCCGTACGGGGACCCCTGTCGTCGAATGAGTATGCCTTGGCTTACACCGAGCGAGGGGAAGCGGATGTCGACTCACCAGAAATGCCCTATCTGAAGACCTATGCCTGGGTATTGGACCAGGCTCGCCGCCTAAAGAGCCCGATTCCCTATCTTCATCCCAAGGGTGCGGTCATCTGGGTGAGGCTGAGCGAACCGGTTCAAGCCGCTCTTCAGGTTGGGCTCATGGCGTGACCGGCTAAGGAAAAAGCCTTCTCCGCGTCGTGCTTAGGGGCTTTTGGCGGACCGTTTGGGAAGAATCAAGCAATGACGCATTTCCTCCAGTCGACTGGGCCGTCTTTTTAGTCCGTCATCGTATGAGGGATTTGGTCTGCGATCCCTCATCGCTTAGAGTCTGCCACGGTTGATGGGAGCGGCTCGACACCGAACGCACCAGCGTAGGCAATCGGGTCAGCGGAAAATTGTTCTGCCGGGCTAGGGTGGCTCAATTGGAGCTCGGCCGGTAGCGGTGGCAAGCATAGACAGCGAGGGCGACTTCGGAAAATGAAGTCGCCCTCGCTGTGGTGGAATTTAGGCCCGCTGGGTTTCGTATGCGGAAATCGCTGGTTCGTGGGCGAGCGTTCGGGCAATGTCATCTAGGCCATGAATTAAGGTGTCTTGTTGATAGGGCGTGAGGGCAAATCCAAAGTCCATAGTGCGTTTGCTGTCAAATACCCTGAGCGCCTCTAAGTCGACGGTCAAAGTGAGCGCCGAACGTTGGCTGCGATGCATGATCACGTCCACCTCGGCTGGCGCTAGGATCAGCGGCAACATGCCGTTTTTTAAGCAATTTTGATAAAAAATATCGGCGAACGAACTGGATATAATCACGCGGAATCCATAGTCATTTAGAGCCCAGGGCGCGTGTTCGCGAGAAGATCCGCAGCCAAAATTTGGCCCGGCGACTAAGATGCTGGCCCCCTGATACTGCGGTTGGTTGAGGACGAATTCCGGGTTGGGACTCTGGTCTTGGCGATAGCGCCAGTCAAAAAACAGAAACTCGCCAAATCCGGAACGTTCGACGCGTTTAAGAAACTGCTTGGGAATGATTTGATCGGTGTCGATATTGGCCCGTTCCATGGGGACGACGAGCCCGGTGTGGCGAACTAAAGGTTCCATAAATAACCCTCCTTCTTCTTCCTAAATCCATCGCCCTCGAGATAATGTGGGCTTAGTTGGCACTCAACCACTCTCGAACGTCCACGAAGTGGCCGGCGATGGCGGCGGCCGCGGCCATCTCAGGGCTGACGAGGTGAGTACGTCCGCCTCGGCCTTGACGGCCCTCGAAATTTCGGTTGGAAGTCGATGCGGAGCGTTCCCCGGGCTGAAGAATGTCCGGATTCATGCCTAGGCACATGCTGCATCCGGGTTCGCGCCATTCAATGCCGGCTGCGATAAAGATCTTGTCTAGGCCCAACAATTCCGCTTCCCGTTTTACCCGCCCGGACCCGGGCACGACCATGGCTTGAATGCCTGGTGCCACGGTCTTACCCTGCACAATGGCGGCCGCGCGCTTCAAATCTTCCAAACGCCCGTTGGTACAAGAACCGATGAAGACGCGGTCGATCCCTATCTCCTGCATTGGGGTGTTGGGCTTTAGCCCCATATACTCCAAGGCCAGTCGAACTGATTCGGATTCGACGGGATCGTCGAACTGCAAGGGATCGGGAACCTTGCCGTCGATGGTCGTCACCATGCCAGGACTGGTGCCCCAGGTGACCATGGGAGCGAGTTTAGATAGGTCTACTTCGACTAAATGGTCAAATTGGGCACCGGGGTCGGTGGCAAATGTCAACCAGCGCTCACGAAACCGAGGGTACTCGTCCGCTGACGGCCCATGCGGACGATTTTTTAAATAGCGCACCGTGGTTTCATCGGGCGAAACCATGCCAGCGCGCGCACCAGCCTCAATACTCATGTTGCACAGAGTCATCCGTTCTTCCATGTTCAAGGCATGAACGGCATCGCCGGTGTATTCGATCACGTATCCCGTAGCCCCTGACGTGCCGATTTGACCGATGAGGCCCAAGATCATATCTTTTGGGGTCACGCCAAAAGGGGTCGTCCCGACGAATCGTACTTCCATGGTCTTGGGGCGGCTTTGAATTAAACATTGGGTAGCCAAGACATGCTCGACTTCGCTGGTGCCAATGCCAAAAGCCAGGGCACCAAAGGCGCCGTGGGTGGCGGTATGGCTGTCTCCGCAGACGATGGTCATGCCGGGTTGGGTTAATCCTTGTTCAGGTCCGATAATATGAACAATGCCCTGATCGGGATGATGCAGATTGAACAGGGGGATGTTGAACTCCCGGCAATTCCTTTCAAGCAGGTCCATTTGTTTAAGAGCAATGGGGTCTTGAATCGGAAGGCTTCGGTCGGTGGTGGGAACGTTGTGGTCCATCACGGCGAAAGTCCGTTCGGGTCTTCGCACCGGGCGTCCGGCCATTCGCAGTCCTTCAAAAGCCTGCGGGGATGTGACCTCGTGGACTAAATGTAGATCGATATAGAGCAACGCCGGTTGTTCTGGTTCCTGCAGAACGAGATGGCTCTCCCAAATCTTGTCGAACAAAGTTTTCGGCATAAACTCACCATCCTTTTGTGATGACTATGTGAATGCAAAATCCACCATGTGCCCCCATAGCGACGCGGGAACCACGCGATATGATATGCCGAGCCTTGAGGCGATGAAAGCCTGCCCTCAGTGTAAAACTCAAGTCTAGTATAGCTCGAAGGATCAGATGCGTCTAAGATATCGTCGCTATTTGTGCTATAGTGAATAACTATGAACGACTCAGAGATTGACATTCGCATCTTGCGCTATATCCTAGCTATTGCCGACCACCGAAGTTTTACCCGGGCGGCACAAGCATTGAATATTGCTCAGCCTTCTTTAAGTCAGCAAATTCTGAGATTAGAAAAGTCGCTGGGAGCTCCGATTTTCTTCAGACAGTCGGGTGGGGTGACTCCGACGAGCCTAGGGGCCACTTTGTTGGAGCGTGGCCGAGCGATTGTGGTTCTACACGACGATCTCATTCGCGAACTGAAAGAGGATCATGACCACCGGGCTGGCACGCTCACATTGGGCAGTCCATCGATTACGGGCGGCCACTTGCTGCCGCCTTGGTTGGCCCGATACCGAGCGCAATTTCCTGACGTTAAAGTGAAACTTATCGAAGAATCGCCTGAGCAGCTGGAAGAATTGACCGACCGCGGCATCATCGATCTCTGTCTGTTGGCGCTGCCCCTGCACCGGGCTCAACTCGAAACCTATCCGGTTTTAACTGAAGGCATCGTGCTGGTCTTGCCGACCGCACCCACGAGTTGGATGCCGCCTTCGTGGCGCCTATGGTACTTGCAGGCGGAGGTTCCGATGAGGGCGGAACCAGAACCCGTGGCTTTGGCCGTGATGTCCGAGGCCCCCTTTATCCTTCTGAAAGAAGGATATGGATTTAGACAGACCGTGTTGTCGTTGTGTGCTACCTCGGGTTTTCAACCCAATGTGGTTTTTGAGACCGCCAACATTGAAACCGCCCAGGCTTTGGCAGCCCATGGCCATGGAGTCACCTTGGTGCCGGAAATGGTGATGGTCAAGGCCGCACCCGGCATGCCGCGCTATCTCCGATTGCAAGAAGCCCCGACCCGCACCTTGGTTCTTGCTCGACGCCAAGATCGGTACCTAAGCCAGGCTGCGCGGGCTTTCATTGGCCTCATCCCCGGATCGCCCGTCGTCAGAGCACCCAGTGCGTCGGCTCCTGGCTAGATCCGTGAATCTAGACTGTAGGGCATAGTCAGGAGAGCCGGGGTATCGTTTAAGGAAACCTACGGCGTCGACATCGTCGACGGAGAATATCGCCAAATTGGGACCTTAGACTCTGCCGTTCGGTTGACAAGCGAGGAGAGAGCCCGATATAGTGGAGATAGGATACATAGCATACCGTTAGCGCGATGATGAAGCCGGGATGACTGACCGTAGGCAGCGAGCCGATGACGGTGGAAGATCGGCACGGATAGGAAAATCCAACCCACTTTTGAGCGTTCCGACGAAAGTCGGACGGAGTCCGCCGATACGGGACGTGAGCGGTCGACAAGGACAGTCGGCAACTGAGGTGGTACCGCGGATTTTTAATTCGCCCTCGCAAGATGAGGGCGATTTTTGTTGGGAGGATGAATTGTGCGGATCGTTGTTAAAATCGGCACTTCCAATCTTTGTGATAGCCAGGGGCGTTTGGATGCAGAGAGAATTGACGGATTTTCCCGTCAATTGATAAAGTTGTATCAGGACGGACACCAATTGCTGGTGGTTTCTTCCGGTGCGGTCGGCGCCGGCATCGGAGCGGTCGGAAGACGCCCGCGAACCGTTCAGGAAAAGCAAGCGTTGGCAGCCGTCGGCCAAGCTCATCTGATTCACGCCTGGCATCAACACTTGGGTACGGTCATTCCCGCCCAGATTTTGGTCAGCGGCTATGATCTGACCGTGGAAGAGAGGCGCCGGAATTCGGCCCGCACGCTGGAACAACTGGTCGCTTGGGGAATTTTGCCGATTATCAACGAAAATGATAGCGTGGCGGACGAAGAGATTCGCATAGGTGATAACGACACGCTGGCCGCTCGCGTGGCCTGTTTGATGGTGGCGGATCTCCTGATTTTGTTGTCAGACGTTGACGGCCTATTTACCGAGGACCCAAATCGTCATACCGGCGCGCAAAAGATTGTTCAGGTGTCTTGGGTGACCCGGGAACATTTCAATGCCACAGCCGAGTCGGGGCCGTTTGGCACCGGAGGAATGGCCACGAAATTGCAAGCGGCAATTATTTGTCAGGACCAAGGGATTCCTATGGTTTTAGCCAATGGGCAAGTACCCGAGGTGTTAAGTCGGATCATCGCCGGTGACCGGGCATGTGGCACCTGGTTTATGGCCCATCGCGGAGAGGATGTGGAAAAATGAACAATGCAGAAGTAGGGGACAATCCCTTGCAGTCGGTGCTGCTTCGAGCTCAACAGGCACAAGTCGAGGTCGCTCGAGTGCCGCTTCAGGAGCGCAATCGGGTGTTGATGGAAATGGCTGCCGTCTTGCGGCAAGCATCGCCGGATATTGACTTGGCCAACCAGGAGGATGTTCAGAGTGCAAAAGATTCTGGCTTGGCGGAGACCTTGGTCAAGCGCTTGTATCTTACCAACGCCAAGATTGAAGGGCTCGCCCGTTCTCTTGAGGCCTTGGTGGGGTTGGCAGACCCCATAGGACGGGGCCAAGGGCGAACGGTCCTCGCCAATGGCTTGGCATTGGAGACGATTCGGGTGCCTCTCGGGGTTATCGGCCTGATTTTTGAGAGCCGGCCGGGAGTGGCCGTAGAAGCCGGGGGATTGGCGGTAAAAAGCGGCAACGCGATCATCCTTCGCGGCGGAAAAGAGGCTAAACGGAGCATCCAAGCCCTGGCTGACGCGTGGAGAAAGGCTCTTGAGAGGGTCGGTTTGCCTCGAGACTTGATCCAGTGCCTTGATGACCCCGACCGTCGCCTGGCCGAAGCGCTGATGCATTTGCACGGTTTGGATCTGTTGATCCCGCGAGGCGGACGAGGCCTCATCGAAACGGTGGTCCACCACGCCACCGTACCTGTGATTGAAACCGGCATTGGCAATTGCCATTTATATGTCGACGGGTCAGCCGACTTGGATATGGCGCTTCGCATTTTGGCGGATGGTAAACTAGGCAATCCGGCCGTGTGCAATGCGCTGGAGACCCTTCTGGTGCACCGCCAAATCGCCCCCGCTTTTCTACCTCTGGCACACCAGCGTCTGTCTAAAGAAGGGGTCGTGTTCCACGGCGATCCGGAATCTCGGCAGTGGGTGTCGGAAATGCTTCTTGCGTCAGATGAAGACTATGCCGAGGAATATCTTGGCCTTGAAATCGCGGTCAAAGTGGTGGCGGACGTGAACGAGGCATTGAAGCATATCGCGCAATACGGATCGAATCACTCAGAAGCCATTGTTGCGGATAGTTATGCCGTGGGTCAGACCTTCCTAGACGAGGTGGATGCGGCGGCCGTATATTGGAACGCTTCGACACGATTCACGGATGGCTTCGAGTTTGGTTTGGGAGCCGAGGTTGGCATTAGCACGCAAAAGCTTCATGCTCGTGGACCAATGGGCCTGGAGGCCTTGACCACTTGGAAGACGATCGCTTACGGCAGTGGCCAAACCCGGGACCTTTGAACCGAACTTAAACCTATCAACGAAAGTCAACGACTTAGCGGTCAAATACGCCGGGGACTTTCGCGATGTCGCCGAACGGAGTCGAGGCTAGCATCCTGGGCCGCTCGAGAAAATTCAGCCGCAGGGCTTTGGCCTCGGGTGAGATATGTGTCGCCCGTCAGCGTAGGGGAAGCAGCGAACCCATTGATGGCGGGAATCCTAATGAAAGCTGTATCGGCGAAGACATCGCGTCTGCAAGGAACACCACGTGGTCAGGGTAACGATGTGATGATGTGGTTTATTTTTCCTGCAGGGAGGCTCTAAGACTGGGTTTAGCAGGGCGGTTTACTCGTCTACGGCAGGGTGGATGCGTGCCCAAGCGTTGGCATTCTGGGATCTCGGGTGGCAAGGGGCAAACCGCTGACTGGCAACATAGGAGGGGGCCCCAACGCTCGAGGACCGGGGGGTCGACTCAGAACATTGGCGGACGGCAAAGAGGCCTCTTTAAAAGATTTGCGAAATGAGCGCCGTTTTGGTTCACCATGGCCTGACCCGGATGCCCCCTGCGTCGGAGCCTGGCGCAAAGATATCCCGATGGCATTGGGCTCTGCTCTTAGACCCAGTTTTGGACTACCAAATGCCAGGAGTCGTGATAAGGTGAAAAAATGATTACAAGTTCGCAGAAGTGGAAGCTTGCACGAAAATCTGCTAGATTAGTAGCCTAATGCTTGAGCTGAGGTTCGTCATTTGAGACTCAGGGAGGACCGATGGGTGAAGGCTGGCTAATCGTGGTCGAAGGCAAGCATGATGTTGCCCGCGTCCAAGCTCTAGCGCCTGAAGCGCTGGTGCTGGCAACTCATGGCTGGCCCAGCCAGACACGCGTGATGGCACTGAAAAAGGCGGCTCGGGGCAGACGGGTGGCTTTGCTGACAGATGCCGATTCGGCCGGCAGGCGAATCCGCGCCAGACTGCGAGAGGTTTTTACTGACGCCGTGGACGTTTATGTTCGACGGTCCTTTAACGGGGTGGAGCACACTCCTTGCTCCTACTTGGCCCGCGGGTTGGCGCGGGCTGGAGTGATTCAAGAAGTCTTACGCGAGGAACCCGACATGAACGGCAAGCTCGGCAAGCGGAGGTGAACGATAATGGCGAAGAATCCTTCGGCGGAAGGTATTTACGTGATGTGCAGAGGATTGACCAGCGATCGGGAGCAAAAATACCCGGCGGCGCAATTGCGCTTTCGACCAGCCGCCTACGGACTGTATATTAATCACGGCGAAATCTTGCTGGGTCGCTCACGCTTCACCGGAAAGTGGGATATTCCTGGAGGCGGCGTGGAGCCCTGGGAAACGCTGGAAGAGGGAATGACCAGAGAATTCCGAGAGGAGACCGGGGTTAGCGTTCGCGTTGAGCGTTTGGTTGATTTCCGTGAGAGCTTTATCGCTTTTGCTCAGCATCCGTTTCATTCATTGCGCTACTATTATTTGGTGTCGGCGAATGACGGGCAAACGCTGGCGCCCGACCTCGATGAATTAACGAGCGTAGGATGGGTGCGACTGGACGAGATTCACCCCGAAGAATGCGCCCGGGGAGACTTGGCACTGATTGAGCGGGTGATGAAGACGGAAGGATCGCGTGATTAAGTGGAACAAGAGGGTAGTGTGTTTTGGCAGCGGGCACGAAGACTGGAAACCGGGCCGGTCTGGCGCCTTTTTGGGATGTCGATAGTAAACGCCGAGGAAGGTGTGGCTTCGGTCTCGATGCCGATAACCCCGGCAGTATTTCAGCAATTGGGCCACGTGCACGGCGGAGTGCTGATGACCCTGTTGGATTCTGCCATGGCCGCTGGGCTGGATACTCGGTTGACGGAAGACTGGACGGCCGTGACTGCGCAACTCAATACGCATTTCTTGCGTCCGGCCACCGGCGCCTATTTAACGGCTACTGGAAGGGTCCTGCGTTTGGGCAGTCATCTCGCTGTGACGGAAGGAGAAGTTCGCGATTCGAGCGGGCAACTGGTGACAGCGGCCACGGCCCAATTTTTTCTGCTTGCCCGAGACGATAACCCGTGACGCGTAAACGACGGTTGCTGGGTCAAGGGGGTCTTCGGGATCGGGCACAGTCGCCGGGATTCGGACGCCGCAAGAACCAGACGAAGTACGCCGAAAATGACCGCAAAAATTGGATTTTACTGGTCGACTAACGGAAGAAGAAAATCGCCACAATGGCCATCAAAGTGCTGGCAGCTAACGTTCCCACAGCTGAGGCACCCATGGGTTCGTCGTAATAAAAACGCAAAAGACGCCAAATCGTCCAAGCGATGACGACCCAACCCACCCAAAAAGCGAGACCGAACGATAAGATCGCCACCAACGGCAATAGCGCAAACCACCCGGAAAAGGCGATTAACTCGGTCTTCAAGCCGGACGTATCCGGAGGGCGATGCGAGGTGGTGAATGCCCCGTGCACTGCACCGGTGAGCCAAGGCACCGCATAGTACCAAATAAATGCTAAAAATAAAACGTTGAGCACTGCGCTGATAAAGCCTAAAATCGAAAAACCTAAATGCCAGGTTTCTATCAGGGCCAGGATGAGTCCTCCGGCGAGTCCGTTGCCATATAGCATACGTTCCGTCCAAAAGGTCCTTCCGCCTAGGGCCAGGGGGCGACGCACCCGTTCCCGCCAATACCCCCACCACTCATCGAGTTCCCCTCCTTGGCGTGGTGGTCGCGATAGGCTGGGCTTCACATGCTTTTTTGCGCGTTCTCGAAAAGAAATCGGATCCTTGCCCATTCGACTCACCCTTTCTTGCCTCTATTATATCAATTCTCGGTTGAATTGAGTCGTGGTTGACCTAGATGCAGGAATCCACGGTACAATAGAGAAGGCATTGTCGGCCACTTGGGTGAACACAGATCCCGAAGCGGCGAATGTCAGCGAACAGGATTGTGAGGGGATAGGTATGGCTGCTGGGTTGATCGCTTTTTTTCGAGACCGTTATGTACCTCTGGAGGAGGCGACGGTCTCTATTGCTACGCACGCCTTGAACTATGGCACGGGCTGCTTTGAGGGATTGCGAGCGTACTACAACCACCAAGAACACCGTTCTTATATTTTTCGCATGGCTGAACACTACGAACGACTGTTGGATTCTTGTCACATCCTGCGGATCTCTGTGCCGTATAGCGTTGAAGACCTCTGTGCCATCACTCTAGAAGTCATGCGAAGAAACCAAATCGAAGAAGATGCATATATCCGCCCGTTGGCCTTTAAAGCAGAGCCTCTGATCAAGGTGACGCTGGAGGGAATCGAGGACGCCTTTGGACTTTTTGTTATGCCTTTTGGAGAATATCTGCCACTTCAGGGAATTCGTGTGGTGACGTCCAGTTGGCGGCGAATTGACGATAACGCGATACCGGCACGGGCCAAAGTGACAGGGTCCTACGTTAATACCGCATTAGCGGTTAGCGATGCTCATGCGGCTGGCTTTGACGACTGCATCTTCTTGAATTCCGATGGACATGTTTCCGAGGGTAGTGCAGCCAATTTGTTTATGGTGCGGGATGGGCAATTGATTACCCCTCCGATTACGGACAATCTGTTAGAAGGGATCACCCGGGAAAGCTTGATGGCGCTGGCCGTAGATCATGGCCTGGCAGTTTCCGAGCGGCATATCGATCGCAGTGAACTCTATGTGGCCGACGAGGTGTTTTTGGCTGGAACCGGGGTTCAGGTGGTTCCGGTAGTCGAGATTGATAATCGTTTGGTCGCAGGTGGGAACGAAGGGCCAATCACGAAGTGGTTGAAGTCGGCGTACTTACTGGCCGCCAGAGGCAATGATCCGGCCCACCGGACTTGGGTGACGCCGGTCGCGTAATGACCGGTCATAAAACCGATCGACCCGTCGGCGATAGTCAAGCGGCCTTGGGCGGAGGGGTCATTGGCTCGAGTATCAGCCATCCATATACGTCAAACTGGAGTTCGGTACCGGTGGCGAGTTCCTCAAGCTTAGCATCGGCAACGAAACATCAGACGTTGATTCTTGACGATGGGCGGTCTAAGATAGGCATACACAGGTAAAGTGCGGAGGCATAGTATGTACAACACTGGAGCGGTAAGGGCTGTGGCCGAAAATGTGGGCCAAGTCCTAGAACACATGGGGTTTCCGGCACATGTGCACGGGGTCGAAGTCGAGGGACTACCCTGGAGTTGGGTGGCTCCTGATCCCTCGTGGCCGAATTATCGGCAGGCGAAGATTGGAGCAGGGGTCTTGGCCGGAGGCGAACGCCTTTGGGCCGGGATTCGATGGGACAAGGGACTGGGGCTAAAAGCGCGGGGATACATAGCAGAACGACCGATGCTGATGGCCAATGACGGCGACTGGGAGTGGACTCGGCTGATGGCCCGACTGCCGTTGTTGCAAGAAGCCATGGCTAACACGAAAGGGCCGGCGCCGCTAGTGGCCACTTTAAGTTTTGGCAATGGAGTGGAACCCGGTTTCCGGCCGTTTGGCTCCCGGTTGAAGCACGTGGTGGCATGGAATGTTCAAGCCGAAAAGTTAGTGTTGGCGGAACCGGTCTATGATATTGGGGCTGCGCAGAGTGTGAAAGACGCTCCCGACTTGGTTGAGGCTATGAGGCGGTTAGAGGAAGGTACAGATTGGGATTGGACTTGGGTGACGTTTTCTCTGGGCTGGTATCAGTCAGCTCCGGATCGGCCGTCTTTGGGGGCGAGGCTTGGTCGCGAATTATTAGTGGGCTGGCTGGATCCTCTGTTGCCGTTTTATATGGAATTGAAAGAGGTGACCCCCAGTGGCTAAGGATAGCTCATTTGACCTTGTGTCTGAACCCGACTGGTCGGAGGTGCTCAATGGGGTCGATCAAACGCGACGGGAGGTGGCCCAACGCTACGACTTTCGAGGACACGACATTTCTGTGACTTGGGATGCCTCCGCTAAGGTGATTCGCCTGGAGGCCCCTCAGGGTATGGTGATGGAGGCGCTTTCGACGGTTCTAGGTGAGAAAATGGCGAAACGCGGGGTAGCGTTGGGCTATTTGGACTTCAAACCCGTATCCGTTTCGGGGATGGATCGGGCGACTCGCGAGGTGGTAGTACGGCACGGGCTTGACACCAACGTGGCCAAAACCATCCAGAAGGCCATTCGCTCTCTTCCGGCGAAAGTGGATGTTCAAATTCAAGGCGATGCGCTCCGTTGCAGTGCAAAGAGCAAGGATGACTTGCAAGCGGTGATTTCTTGGTTGAAGGGACAGGATTTTGGGGTGGAGCTCTCACCGGCCAACTATCGCTGAGTGGAGCCGGGGGTTTCATTCCCAGCGGGCAACGTCAGGATCCGTGTTGTCAAGCGACGCGGTATCTCAAGGTACTCGCCAGCGAATCATCGGGGTTGTGCCAAAACTCGAGGTGAACAGTTAGTGAAATGGATTCTTATATTCGTCAGCATGTTTTTAGTGGAGTTGCCCGACAAAACGTCGTTGGCAACCCTTTCTTTGGTTTCTCGCTATGGCGGCCGGGTGGTCTGGTTGGGTTCGGCGACGGCGATGATAGCTCAGACTGCGATTGCCGTGTTGGCTGGTGGCGTCTTGAGCGAAGTGCCCAAAGCACCGTTGCGCTGGGTGGAAATTCTCTTGTTTATGGTCTTTGCCTTCTGGCTCTGGAAGGAGTCCACGGAAAAAGAATCCAGTGAAGTCAGCATCCTGCCGTCGCGCCGAGGTTCTAGAAGGGGCAGGGTCGGGATCATTGCTCAAGTGTTTTTGCTGGTGTTTTTTGCTGAGTTCCTAGATTTGACGCAGATCGCGACGGTGGCCTACGCGTCCCGATTTCCCCACCACTTGCTGAGACTGTTCGTCGTGGTGGCTGCCGCCTTAGTCGCTGCGAATTCTTTAGTCGTCCTCGGCAGCGATAAGCTTAGCCGGATTTTGGCGCCTAAATGGATTCAAAGAAGTTCGGCCGCCATCTTTTTTGGAGTGGCTCTCTTTGGTATTGCGAGTCAGATTATGCCTTCGGTCTTCTAGAGATTTTGGGAAAAACGCATTCTCGAAGCTATACCGGTTCCACACCTCGCGGTTCCGACGTTTCGAGTGGGCGGAAGGGCCCTTATCCACCAGGTCTTTAGACTCAGCCACCAAGGTAGCGGCAAGATGACAGGATCGCGTCCCCCGGGTGGTCTCTCCGGTCGCTATGCTTTCTGAGGAAATTAGCATACAATTAGCGTAAGGGAGGTTAAAGTGATGCTTACCCGCCGCTGGAAGACCCTTGAACGGCAACGTCCGCAACTTCGCATGGTCAAATGGGGCGAACTCGTGGGCGCGCTCTTTATCGTGGGCAGGTTTGTCGATTTCGGCAGTATTGTATTCGGGCTTATCCTCATGGTGGGATTTGGGCTCTGGGGCTATTCGATATTGAATCGAGATGGCTAGGGCATTGGAGTCGCCGTAGCCTGGAGCGCATTTCAGCGATCCAGGCCGGTGGCTACCGCGATACCAAATCCACTGCCAAACGCGGACACAATGCCAATCATGATGGCGTCGTTAAACCCCGAGAGGACCAAATTAAACAAGAGCAGAGTCAGTGCCCAGCGCGCGGCCCCGCCAATGCCACGGGTCATCATGACCCGTACATAGGCGCCTGCGAGTCCATAGGCGGCTAGCGACGAAGAGATAGCAAAGGCACCGGTGGTGCGGTCCAAAATGACTGCGGCAATCAGCGCAGAACCCACAAACACGAGTAAATACTGCCACCATTGAATCAGCGGTTCAATCGATGAACCGACGAACCAGACAAACAACCCATCGAAGAGAAGTCCCAAAAGACTTCCGGGAAAGATTACGGCTAGCGCGTAGGCTAATATTTGGCCGCCCGGCCGTACCTCGATCGCTGCAATCGCCCCTGGGACGAATCGTTCCGCTATCCAACTGATGATCATCAGAGCGATTAAAATGATAGTGATAGGAGCGTCTCCGAATAAGCCATACCTGCCTCGAGGAGTTCGACGTTGCATTTGCCGACGTTGCTGTTTCCAATAATTTCTAGCTTCACGATCCAACATCATCACCATCCCTAAGTGGTAGTGTAACGAACTTTGGCCGAAAATTGCCAAGGTCATCGGGTTTTATTGAATTTGGCCGCTGAATCATCGACCGCTAGGTGATCGGGGGGATCAGAGCGCCACGAAATCTGTAATCCTACGTGGGGCCGAGGAAATGTGAGGGATTTTAAGAGGCATCCATATGAGAAGCAAATATGTGCTAAATTTATCGCTCGATCACCTACATATGGTAGAATATAATCATCATGTACCCAACATAAAGAGGTGTTAGGATGCGGTGTCCATTTTGCAGTCATCCCGATAGTCGAGTCTTGGATTCGCGTCCTGCGCGCGAAGGCGCGGAAATTCGTAGACGTCGTGAATGTTTGGCCTGCAAGCGACGGTTTACGTCGTACGAGCATGTGGAAGAGGCAACCCTGTGGGTGGTGAAAAAGGATGGACGACGGGAGCGATTCGATCGATCCAAGATTCTTCGTGGGCTGATGACCGCTTGCGAGAAGCGCCCTATAGCCATTGACCGATTGGAGTTGTTGGTGGATGACGTGGAGCGTGGGCTGCGCGACGCCCACGCTAGTGAGGTGAACACAGAAACCATCGGGGAAGCCGTGATCGCATCCCTCCAAGCGTTGGACGAAGTAGCCTATGTCCGCTTTGCGTCGGTATATCGACAGTTTACCGATATTGAAGGATTTCGGCGAGAACTTGAACGTATGTTAGGGGCCGGTGTCAAGACTCATGACCGCATCGATCAAAACGGAGGTTAGCAAGGCATGGAATTAGAAACAGGGTTCTCTTCGGAACTGAGTTGGAAAATTTTTTTAGACCGTTACACGTTAAAGGACGCAGAGCGTGCGTTTGTGGTTGGCGATCTTGCCATAGCCTTAGTCGAGGCACACCCTAAATGGCCTAAAAAAGATATCGGCATGATTCGGGCAATTTTGCCAGAAGACTATCTGTCTATTGAACTCGTGACTGGACCGCACAAGGGCGAGGTCATCGAACGGCGGCGAGTTGAGTGTGATCGACCCTTAGAGCGCGACATTGAAACGGTGGCGCGAAGAATTGCACGAGGTGTGGCCGCGGTGGAAAAACCCTCGGTTCGCCAAGACGTGGAGGACAGCTTTACCAAGGAGATTGCCAGCTTGAAAATGGTCCCCGGTGGCCGCATTTGGGCGGGAGCGGGGACCGATCAGCAATTGACCTACTTTAATTGCTATGTCATTCCTTGTCCTAACGATAGCCGCGAGGGTATCGTTAGGACGTTGGGTCAAATGATTGAGATTATGAGCCGCGGCGGGGGGGTCGGGATTAATGTCTCCTCCCTCAGACCGGCTCGGGCCACGGTACAAGGAGTGAACGGCCGTTCGTCTGGGGCGGTCTCTTGGATGGACTTGTACTCGAGAGCGACGGGTTTGGTGGAACAAGGAGGCAGTCGGCGCGGCGCGCTGATGTTGCAGATTGAAGACTGGCATCCGGACGTCTGGCGATTTATTGAAGTCAAAAAAACGCCAGGCATGGTGGAGAACGCCAATATTAGCTTACGTATTTCTGATGACTTCATGGCCGCCGTCAAGGCCGATGGTGATTGGCAATTAGTTTTTCCCGACACCAGAGATCCAGACTATGATGCGCTGTGGGATGGCAATTTAGAGACGTGGAAGGGTTTAGGCAAACCCATTACTGTCTATGAAACCGTAAAGGCGCGATCGATGTGGGCGGCTATTGTGGCTGGGGCATGGCAGGCTGCTGAGCCTGGTATTGTTTTCGATCAAAGGCATGAACAGGACTCCAACAGCTGGTACTTCAACCCGCTTATTTGCACCAATCCTTGTGCCGAGCAACCACTGCCAGCATGGGGAGTCTGTACTTTAGGACACATCAATCTGGCCGCTTTTTACGACCCCGAGAAGCATGATGTGAACTGGGATGGGCTTCGTGCTAGCGTCCGAATTGGGGTGCGTTTCCTAGATGATATTGTCGATGCGACGCCGTATTTCTTTGAGGAAAATCGAGTCAATCAGGAGCGAGAGCGGCGTATCGGTCTCGGTACGATGGGATTGGGCGAACTGTTAATCCGTCTGGGTTATCGTTACGGGAAAGAAGAGTCGTTAGCATTTATTGATAAGCTATACCGGTTTATCGCCATTGAAGCTTATCTGTACGATGTAGAGCTCGCTAAAGAAAAAGGAGCCTTTCCGGCGTTCGACAAAGACAAATACCTCCAGAGCGGTTTTATCAAACGGCTGCCCAGTCCGGTGATTGAAGCTATTCGTCGTTATGGCACGCGAAACGTGACGATTTTGACCCAGGCACCCACGGGAACCGTGGGCACCATGGTGGGCACCAGCACGGGAATTGAACCGTTTTACGCACTAACCTATTTTCGCCAGTCGCGACTCGGGTTTGATGAGCAGTATGTTCCGGTGGCTGCTGAATGGAGAGATCAGCATCCTGGAGAAACCTTGCCAGATTACTTTGTGGGAGCCATGGATTTGACTCCGGAAGAACATATTTATGTTCAAGCCGCTATACAGCGTTGGACCGATTCTAGCATCTCCAAGACCGCTAACGCTCCCCAAGAGTACACGGTAGAAGACACTGCTAAACTCTATGAGTTGGCTTACGATCTTGGGTGTAAAGGGGTCACGATATATCGGGACCAGTCGCGTCAGGAACAAGTCTTGCATCTGGCAGAAAGCCCCACTGCAACCGAAAAGACGCCGGATTTGCCTGAACCAGCGGTCGTGCTACAAAAAGGACTGGAAGTATTTCCCGTACCGTCCGAAGTCGAAGGCAAGACGTTCCGTAAGGAAACTCCGGCGGGCACCGCTCGTGTCGTCATCAATGAAGTCTCAGGTGAGCCCTTTGAGGTTTTTATGCTTCTCGGTCGAGCGGGCTCAGAAGTGCAGTCGTTTATGGAATCGTTGGGACGAATCATCAGCCTCTATCTTCGATCGAGAGGCGATTTGAATGCCCGTCGAAAACTTGCTTTAGTGTCCGAGCAACTTCGAGGAATTGGCGGTGCCAATCAAATGGGATTCGGTGCTGGTAGGGTATTGAG
Organism: Clostridiales bacterium; assembly: GCA_027365485.1. Lineage (GTDB taxonomy): Bacteria > Bacillota > Sulfobacillia > Sulfobacillales > Sulfobacillaceae > JAMCVM01. The sequence continues at coordinate 348 of DAHXNH010000117.1, read as the reverse complement.
TGTGGTCGACGGAATCGGACAGATTTTGAGCCGGTATGTGTTAGAGGATGTGACTTCCAGGGACAGTACTGACACTCCGTCTGCTGGCCACCCACCGGGTGGGTCTGTCCATCGCCCCCAGGCGGTGTACGACTTGTGTCCCCAATGCGAGGCTCCAACCTTGATTTACGAGGAAGGATGCCAACACTGTACCGATTGTGGCTATTCTAAGTGCTAGGATCAGTTTAACTCTCAGTCTTAGTCGTTAACTTCAAAGTGCTTTATAACAAGACGATCGGGATATGACACAGGTTGTTTCCCGATCGTCTAGGGTGATATCAATACCTGTGTCCATTGTTTTGTTTGCGA
>DAHXNH010000193.1 GCA_027365485.1 Clostridiales bacterium | reverse complement strand
ATGAGTGGACGCGAATGACCGAGTCAGAAGGGATTCTACCGAAGCCGATCGACCGATGACACAGCTCAGGAGCGGGGAATAGAGGGTTGTCGAAAATAGGGAATTTCAGTTGTCGTTTTTAGGGAATTTTAGCTGGCGTTTGTAAGGAGTGTCACCTGGCGTTTTTGGGGAATTTCAATTGTCGAAAATAGGGAATTCTAATTGTCCTTGACATCGCCCTCCTCGTGGCGGACCCGATTGAGGTGCGCGGTCGTCTTCCGATACGACATGTCCTCGCTCGTGCTGAGCACGAGTTCAGTCATTCCAGCGTGCGATAGTATTCCCGCGGCCCAAGGGCCGCGAACAGATCGGTGGCACTGTTCCGGAAGATGTTTGAGCCCGAGGTTAGCGCGTAGGTCGAAAAGGTCAGGCGCCCGATTTCTCCGTCGACTCGGTAAGGGGGGTATTCACGGTCGGATTTCCCCCCAGTTGAGCTTGTGCTTGCCGGGTTTTCTTGAGGGACAGCGTGTTCAAGTAAGTGGTGGTAAGGGTGCGAGTCGCTCCTTCTCTCCAATCTAAGACCGCCTGTTCCACCGCGTCGACAATCCGATCGTTGTTCTCGGCCAATTCCACCTCGAGGGTAATCGGATCCACGGTTACGATTCCATCGCGATCGATAATGTTAATAGTCAACTGCGCAAGCATGTGATCATTCCTCCCTTCCTTCCACAATAAGGAAGGGCTTGCCCATTGTCCATAGATTCGGCTGAACCCTACTTTAGATCACTAACATAGTAAGTTGCACAGTGCGGCCTCTTCTCTAAGCTGGCGTCCCATAAGGCGGGGCTGTCCGAGCGAAACGCCGTACCCGCTCAGTGCACTCTCTGGTCCTTAGCGTACTATCGCGCGCAATTGCGACGACTGTATATTCCTAATTGCCGGACAATCGATGAACCATACTTTAGCTCGCTAACGCAGTAAATTGCACAGCTTGTAAAATTCCCACGACCCCGGCAACCGCCATTCGGTTCGGCCGGCATGCCAGTCACCTCAACGGCAGGAGATTCTCTGGCACGATTTACCCACCGGTCCACGCGACCATCTGGTGTTGTTATCATCTTACCATACTCACGACAAATCGGAAACAAGTTCTCGCGATGATGAAATGGCATCATCGCTTCGGCCAAGGATTAGCTAGAATACTGTTGTCTGGGCTCAAGCGGGGAACTCCTCCGCCTATAACCCATCACGTCGATGGCTAGGGAACCCTCCGTCGATGCCTTGGTGACACCTCGCGCCAAAGCTATACCACACGGCTTAAGAGTTCATGCCCAAACAGCCATGATAATGGAGATGCATGGGTGCGGGTCAGACGTCTCTTAAGAGAGACAACGCCTCCATCACACGCGCCTGCTGAGTCGCCCGATCATGGGGGGCCCCCACCAATTGTCCCAATGCAGCCTGCACCCGATCCGCACGCGGGGGTTGGACGATATTTAGAATTCGGGGCAAGGCGCCCATCACGACGGTCGCGATCCCCGCCACTTCGAGGTAACGCGCCAACAGTCCCACGGACTTGGGACTAGCAGCACCGCGTCGACCTGATGAAGCCGAAAGCCGTCCAGGATCCCTGGCGCCGGGTCTTGATTAAAGGGACGTGGATCGGGTTGGTACGCCATAAAGCTATAATGCATCGGGGCCACGGATCCGATGAAGCCACTCGCGGCTAATTCCATTGGGCCTAAGGGGAGCACCGTATTGTAGTCTGATCGAGCTGCCTCGGTGGAATAGTGGCCGCGGATTCAAATATCGCTTCATACTACCGCTTCTTTTCCAGCGATAGTAGAACTCTCCAATGACGGCGAGGGATGGACGCATTATAATGGGTAGAGATTGATAAATCATGGTTCCTCTTGGCATGGTACCACCCAAGACACGGAAAATGCGCCCGTCCTGGTTCGTCGGAACAAATTGGAAAACCACAAGAAATGGAGTGCGGCTTCCCATGACGCTGTCACCAGACGCTTAACTGGAACTCATTCTCGCCTCCTTTCGCGGCGAAATTTCGCTGGCCGATCTGTGTCGCCGGGCGCAAGTGCCCGAGTCGACGTTCCGAGATTGGCGGGATCAGTTTATTGCGGCGGGAACCGCCGCGTTACACACAAACAAACCCAAGGTCCATCCGGACTGGACGGCGCTAACTCAAGAAAATGCCCGGCTCAAGACGGTGGTAGCCGACCTCTCGGTCGAAAACATCGTCTTAAAAAAGGGGCGGAATGGGGCCTGGTCCCCGCACGCCATCTAAGCGAAGCCGTGCACCTGTATATGCCCAAACTGTCCATTTCTATTTGGCCATATACAGGTCCCGGGAGATGACGAGCTCCACGTCCTCGTACTGGGTACTCAGGGTCTTCTTCGAGCGGCCATTGCGGCTATTGGTGTCTCCGCCCAGGCCCGGCCCAACGCCCGGTCTCCCTTGAGCGACCGCGTGCGCACCCTGATGTTTGGGACGGAAGCGTCCCCCGAAGAAGCGACGCCCTCCGCCTCGCCAACGGAGCAAAAAAAAAGAAACCAACGGCCCTCCTCTTTGAAACGCTCCTCGGAACCCACCCCGGCTTGGCCAGCTCATCCAGTTTTTGACCGCGTGTTATCACGTCTTTGATGCCGCCGATCCGGCGGCGCTCACCGCATTTATTCAGCCATATCAAGCCTGCGACATCGGACCCCTGGCTCAATACGCCTCGGGCCTCGCCCACGATTATGACGCGGTGAAAAATAGCCTGATCTATCCGGAAATCAGCAATGGTCCGCTCGAAGGGGTCAACAGCCGGATTAAAATGAAACATCGGCGCGCAGGTGGGCGAGCGGGGATGGAGCTGTTGAATGCCTACAACGTGCTCCGGCCAGAAAATCTGCCAGCATAACCATCACCGGCTTTGAGAAAGAGCCGGCTTGAGTAAGCTATAGGCAGGATTTTGTCCAGAAGCAGTAGCCCAATGAAAAATATAAATGGGAAGCCGTAAAGTGGTTTCAGAACAGTTGGGATGTCAACGCGTCGAATTTTGCACGCCATTTAAAGTGGCGGGCGCCAGAGAATGCTCATCGGCCAGGTCCCGTATCCCCTGCGAGAGATAATATCCCAACGAAGGTCTCGCAAAAGCATCTCTGGGCTACTTGGCGCTCGACGTCATTGACCGCAATTGCATGGCATTCAAATCAATGACAAATCGTCCTGATTCCAAAATATCGAGCCCAATTAATCCATTTATCCCCTCATGCCCCGCCAACTGTCCAAAATCCAACAGCACATCGGCGGCGTGATAGGTATCACACCGAATCGCGTTAACGCGTTTGCGCAACGATAGTTCTCGTCCCCCAATTCTCCGCATAAATACGCACTCGTCCTCGGGTTCCGGAGCAATATCTAAGCCGTCCACCGCATCAATGGAGATGAGGGATTGTACCGCCCCGGTATCCACAACCAAATCATCGACCATCATCGTGTGGCCTCAAAACTCAATTGTCAGCCCGACCAGCAGCACCCCCCCGACTCTCTAACTTCACGTGATTCGTCTCCGAATCGACGGCGCCTCTTGTATTCCAATCGCCACGACCTCTTTCGATGTATGAAAGACAAATCGCTCATTCGTCGCCGCAAAAAACTCTTTCTTTACGTCGGTGTCCGGAATCGACCGAATCACAGCCATCTCATCCATGACGAGATTGTCTCCTTCAACGTGCGATTGAATTTCCTCCAGGAGAACCCATTGCATGGGGAATAGCCGTTGCACCTCGTGCCACCGCATCACGCATCTTCCTTTCCCATGAACTCCCATCATTTTAACATGAACGGGAAGCCACACGGACACCCAATACATTGCGGCAACTCCGCATTCGCGACGCGAACTGTTCATCTGTCAAACAAAGGACTTTCCGACCCGCATGTGCAAGATTCGGCATCTTCAGGAACGGAGAAATGTGGTCAGGACTTTCACGCAGAAGAGCGCTCAATGTCGGTGGATTGGGGACCGAAAATCCCGCGTGCACTACGTCGCTACGATAGTCCGGAGTCAGGAGCTATCACCGCTCGCCCCCGACGGACCGTCTACCCTGTCTCTCCGACCGGACCGCCTCTATCGGCTCTGGGTGACGCCGAGGTGGACGACGGGACGGAACACCAACACAATAAAGCCCGCAATCGCTTGCGGAGCATGGTTTTCATGGTGTCCCCGGCAGGATTCGAACCTGCGACGACCGGGATTAGAAGAACCGTACTCCGGGGCCAAAGGTGTCTTCCCGATGCGCTACAATCCTTATATATCAATGGATTGGGAGTTTCGGAACATCTACGCTGTCGCTCCCCAACCACCCGTTCCATGGCTTCGTGGTGACGCCGTGGTGACGGGGTTTTTCGACCAACAGCAGTCGTCAGCCCTCAACCAGTGATGGTTTGAAACAGGCACTACCCATTATTCCCCCTCGACCGCCGCCATCATGATATCCTTTGTTGACGTGTTGCCGCACCACTCGCGTCGACGGACGATGATCATGGCGTTTTAACGACCCAACATGCAAAATTCCCCGTATGGATGGCTCATCCTGGATTAGTCGTCGTCTATAGACTAGTAAATTCGGATACGGATAACCCCGCCTGCCTCACGAGCCATGATTTCGGCCGAACATGGACCCCATAGCGCCCGCGAGAGAGTTTGCAACGGTCGTCGAAAACTGGGTTGTCGGTACAGAGTGACGAAAGATCGGATCCCCATCTTCTCATGAGACCGCCCTCGTCAGCAGCACTATTGTCCCCGACTACACACGATTAACGCCCTGAAGTATTGAGCGAAGTCCGGATCCTCCATCGTGGTCTTGGGCACCGTCGGCCGTTTATGGCAAATAATCGAGCAACATGGTTTGGGCTTGCGAAGCAAAATGGGGAACCGTTTTTTGAAGTGATGTTAGAATGCCGGGGACCGAATTCATCGGCTTACGTCTATTCGATGCAAGGTCCTCAAGGGCATGAAAAAACTCCTGTGGGGCAAGCTCCAATTGATGGCACAAAAAATCGTCCGGATGCTGGACGTCCGTGTCACAGAATCCTGCGGGTACACGGAAATCTTTAAGGTTGGCCGTGACCAATACGTCAGCCTTGCTAGCAATAGCGGCAGCCAGCACATGGCGGTCTTTCTCATCATTCGGCATCGCGGGAATCGCATGCGCATAGTAACTGCGATCAACCATGGCATCGGGGAACGCATCGATCATGATACCAAGCAAATAGCTCACACCAGCCTCGGCTTTGGCGGCATCCACTTTCGCTTTTTTTATATAGGTCCGTTGCAACTCATCCAAAACGTCCGGGCTCCACCGTACCTGACAGATGCCGACTTCCGCAATGGTCAAAATGACATCGCGGAGATTGGTAGGAAATAACACGCAGGTGTCCAGAAACGCAACGAATGCCATGTCTATGGCTCCCGTTCGTCGCAATCATCCGAGTCGTACAACCCTAAAGACTCCGACACCCGCACCATCTCGTTGATGTTGGCTTTACGCAGACTGTCCCGTGTGCTCTTGTAGTCCAAAAGATCGCCCAACCGTGCCCGACGGTGAGAGCCCACGAGGTGATAGCGAATCTTTCCCTCTTCCAACAAACGAATCAGATACGGACGCGATACCTGCAGCAAATCCGCAGCCTGCTGTGTCGTCAGCGCCTCCTCGTAATGCAAAATGGACACCGAATTGCCCTTAGCCAGTTGTCTTGCTGCCTCCATTAAGACGCGAACCAGCGGAGTGGGAAGTTTCAGCTCAACGTGCTGATCATCCACCAGGACATAGTTCGTATCCGGGTGTGCAACCAAGTCACCAGCCACTCGCTTAATGGTTTCGAGATCTTGCCCGTCTGGTTCGATTAATATTTGATCAGCCAAGATGCTCCCTCCTCTCCAGCTGAGTATACCCGTTACCAATCGCATTATACGAATTAACCGAAACAAACGCAATAGGTTTCCTGGGGAATCGAGGCACGATCTTCAGCCATCCCACGGAGAGCCTATCAGAAAATATTTGTCGCTCTCGATGACTCTGTCGCCCTGTAATAAGGTTGGAGAGGTCGGCACTACTTGGCACGTTGACGCACTGACGTCCGCCACGTCTTTCCCTGTCCGGCCTGACAAGCTCAGCAAGCGGGGATTACTTAGCGTGCAAATGAGGGGCTATGGCCCGACTATACATGATTCGCCGCCTCAGGGATTGAAGAAATGGGCCCATCGGGTTCATGCGGAAGGGTGTGTTCACTGTCGGCACATCGTGACCCAAAATCCCGCGTGCACCCGTCCACGACGTCGCGACAATAGGCTAGAATCACGCACGATCAACCCTCTCCCCCGACGGACCGTCTATCGCATCTCTCCAACCGACCTGCATCCACAGGCTCTGGGTGACGCCGTGGTGGATCGAGGGACGGAAAACAAAAACATCAAAACCCGCAATCGCTTGCGGGGAAAGGCTTTCATGGTGTCCCCGGCAGGATTCGAACCGGTGACGACCGGGATTAGAAGGCCCGCACTCTAGTGTCTAAGACGTTGCCACGATGCGCTACAATCCTTGTATATCAATGGATTGGACGTTTCGGAACATCTATGCTGTCGCTCCCAAAACACCCGTTCCATGGCTTCGTGGTGACGCCGTGGTGACGGAATGGGGTTAGCCGCCAAGTCCCCCTGTTCCACAGAAAAAGGGGGCGAGCCAGCCCCACCAATTGGTTGTCTTATGGCCCGGTCGCTGCCACCTACGATATTGAATAGGCGTCCGTTAGTTCCGTCGATCCACCCCTAATGGGTCAGCACGCGCATCGAGCTGTGCGTGATGTAATCCGGCGACTTAGCTTCAAAGCCAAGGAAGAGCCTCATCGCAGCCTCAAAACACCTTCATGATCCCGGAGAACAATGCGTGACAGACCTCAATTAATGGGTATTATGACGTAATAGTCACCCAAATCAACAATATTCTTGGACAACTCCGGAACCAAGCTTAATAGTTCTTCACGAGAAAGAGACGACGCAACAATGGATTGCCCACGACCTTTCCCGAGAAATTTAAAAAGCTGCATCTGGCTATCGAGTGCCATTTGTTGTTGACCAGGCTCATCCATGATCTCCCTTTTCGCACCCTCGAACCTAGTAATGTGTCCAAAGTTTTGCTACCCAGATGGAAGCCAGGCCAAGGTATGAATTTTCACCTCCAGGAGCAAACAGGCGAGGCGCTCGGCCCAGGTCACATCATCGGTCCCCAC
>DAHXNH010000350.1 GCA_027365485.1 Clostridiales bacterium | reverse complement strand
GTTCTCCTTGCGTTCCGATTTGTTCTGGGGGTTCTGGGAGCCAATCCCTTAAATGCCTTTGCCAGCTTCATCAATGGCATCACCGGGCCATTCACGGCTCCATTCTTTGGCCTCTTTGGATACCAAGCTCCCAACGGAGTCTCTCATCTGGAAATCTATACCTTGGTCGCGATGGCAGTCTATGCCCTAGTGGCATGGGGATTGGCCAAGCTAGTGACAATCAACCGCGTCTAAGTCATCCCTGGTCTTAACGTTCGCCCCAGAGATGGCCACGTATACGAACCAAGACTATATCGAACGGCGATCGCGAGCCTAAGAAATCGCGACCCGCCACTGACCCTTCGAACTGATGCTCATCAGCCCGAAGCGAGTCCAGCGGTGGTCTCCATCAGGTCGACGGCATCCAGACACCGTTTCCATGCAGTCGCCGCGTTAAGCAGAAGTGACCGTCCTCGAGCATCGGGCTTGTGCTGATGCTCGAGGACGATGAATGCTAACCGAACCGTTCTGATGGACCTATCCATTTCTTATCATTACTGATCAAATCTGTTGCCACGACCTGGTTCATCGCGCCACGGCGCCCCAGGACTCGCTGCATAGCTCGTCGTACATATTCGGTAACCCCGGGGTTACCGAATATGTACGTTGCAGCAACCATTGTTCCCGTTCTCGGCTCCAAGCGTTCGCCTCGCGCTTGGTTGCAAACATTTGAGTGGTTTCGTGGCGTTTCCCTAATTCGTCATAGTACGTCACTCGCCCTTGCCACCGGCCGGATCGCAATTGGACCGGGGTTTGTGCATGGGGGAGTTTGGGCCCTTTCGGCTTAGATCTCTCACGTCACCGCCATCCTTCGACACCCACCGGCCCAACTCCTGCTCCCCCCCTTTCTTCTATTGGACTGGTTCTTTTCTTATAATAATCCGCGCGGTGTGTTGGCCCGAAGACTGGCAAGCACCGGAGGGGTTGCCCGGAGAAGAGGCCAAGACGGCGTGGCGGCCTGAAATGGGCACGGACCCTTTGACCGAAAGGCGATAGGGTCCGAACCTTTGCCCAAGGATTCCCCAAAGTTTGCTACAATCTTGATGGATTCGACGCATGGGGCGGCTCACTCCCTGGAAACGGGGTGAGGCTATGGTTACATGGTCAGGTCTAACGTTTGCGGTTTCGTTAGCAACGTGGGTGCTTGCGATTGTAGCATTCAATAGGAAAGACCGCCCTTGATTCCCGTCAGGCAGCGGTCTTTCTAGTTTTTTGATCTTTATCTAGGAGCCGCCCTGGTTGGGCGTTGATCCCGGAGGTCCAAGGATGACGCCTTGGGCCTTCGTTAGGCTTAGCGTAGCATAATCCCAGGGGGGCGGCAAGTCTCCGCGCCGGAACGCTTGAGGTCATTGCGGAGGTCGTTCCCTACCGGCCCATTGCTCATTCGTCGTGTTAGCGCTCGCGCCTCTTAAGGCACATACGCCCCCGTTAACGCCCTACCCGCTGGGGCACATTCGGGCCCGTACGTGCAAATCAGGCAGTCCACACGTCGCTACATCGAGCCAGCGTACCGCCGCCATTACCTCCGTTGTCTCGGCTTTCCTAATAGGACCGCCACGAGACCGCCATGCGCCCGGTCATCACGGGATTGGTGGCTGACGCGTGATCGTTAGTCACATACGACAACACCTTGCCGCGCATCCAATCAATACTCGTGATGGCCGTTTGGCCTCCGTCTTGCAAGCGCACCGCATAAATCCCCGGATAGGGCGGTAAATAATAGGAGGTCAGTAGGTGCACAACGGGAACCGCGGCTTTTTCTGCCATCGCCAGTGAGCGGCCTGCCACTTGAATCGTCCAGCCGCCTTCAGCCCAGTCCAATTGGGTTTGGCCATCGACTAGGTATCGGTATGCCTGAATACCGTCGCCTAAGTTGATGCGGCCAATGGCGGCGACCGGAGGACCTCCTGCCCAGACGGGGTTGTGCTGTTCCAGGGCGCGGAGGTAGTTCGGGGAGCCTTTCGCGGGCATCGGATTCGGCAACCGCACGGCTCCAAATCGCGCTACGTTGCCCTCGGACATCCGATCCTGTAATATTGCGGGATTATTGACATGCAAGGGGTGCCGCGTGTCCCAAAGGCTCACTTGATACGCGTCGGGGAGTGCCGCGGTCATCGCGGTCAGATAGCCGGCCGGGCGATTGGGCAACATCGTCGGAGCATTTAAGGCCAAGGTGGTATGCGCCTGAATCGCTTGCATCGCCTGGATCACAGTGGGATTAAAGGTGGTCGGAATAGGGCTCGCCGCAAACGCACTGCCCGTGACCAAGACCATGGCGGCCATGGTGGAAATCCCTACGCCGGCGCTGAATTTTCGCGAAATCATAGAAAAAACCTCCTCGGTTTATCGTAGCCATGATTAGGCTCGCAGAAGATAAACGCCGGAGTACGGGCTGAGGTTACATGTTTTAGGGAGGCGGTCTTTAGAATGTTGAACCGTCGGCACACCCGAAGGCACCGTTGCTTGACAAACAAAGAAACTCCCGAACGGTTAGACCCGAGAGTTTCACGCCTAAGACACGATGTTAGCTTGAGAGAAAGGACTCGTCATCGGCGCGGGGGCTGTGATGCACATACGCCCCCGTTAATACCCTAAACATATGGAAAATCGAGGGCAACCTTTGTCCGAATTGCGACGTTATATTCTGTATTCTGGGAGTTAGAAGGGTCGTGTGTGTGGAGTTTCTCTGGAGGATGGAGATGGCAGAGCGACACGGACGTCAACGGATTCATGCGGACTGTTGGATCGATTGGGATCAACAAGGGATTTGGCGAGATCAGGCGTTTGTGCCATTGCCCGTCCGAACCTTCCAATTGTTGGCCTGTCTGGTTCAGCACGCCAATCAGGTGGTGCCCCAGGGCGTGTTATTTGCGGTCGGATGGGACGAGCCGCGCACGCGATGAGATCTCCAAGCCCATATTCAT
>DAHXNH010000346.1 GCA_027365485.1 Clostridiales bacterium | reverse complement strand
TCTAGGCCATCGTCACGGTCAGGATCGACCAAAAGTGCTGCCGTGCCCACCGCCAGCCGCGCCTCTTTCGTATCCAGAGCCACGACGGGAAGCCCTGCGGCATGGCACCAGGGTATCCAATAGGGGAAATTTCGGGTCCGTTCCGGCAACATGGCCAGATCCGCCCCAAGGAGGACCGCCGCCGTCTGAGAGTCCTCCAATGGCGGCAGGAAGACGACCTTACCGACCAACCCCAAGCGCTGAATCACGGGAGCAAATTGAGACCGTATGCTGAGCCCGTCTAAGATCGCCAATTCTCCACCCGAAGCCAACACGTGCACCATCGCGGTCATGGCTTGGGTCAGTCCGCGACCATCGACAAATGGCCCCATCATAACAATGCGCGGCCTTTGCTCTAGATGGAGTTGTCGAGTCACCTGAAACACCGTCTCGCCATCGCCGGGCGCGAAAAAGACGTCCGGGATGGGAAACGGCAACACCGGCAAATCGGGTGGCGCGGGCGGATAGATCGCAGCCACCGCAAGCGCTAAGTCTGGACGATCCCGCTTCAGTGCCAGAGCAGCCTCTACGCTGCCTCCGAGCCATATCCATCCCTGGATGCGACGCGAGTTCGTAGGTGTGCCAATACCAATGGCGGTGCCGTGTTGCGGCTCCCACCAAGGTCGAATGCTGCGACCGAGATTCACCTCGACAGCGGATGCTTCCAGCGCCTGCGCAAGCGCTTGTCCATATCGAGTCACTTCCGGCGTCGCCGACAAGAGGCGCAGGTCAATCTCCACGTTAGGAACGGACCTGGGCCGAGCGCCCAGAGGAAAATAGCTGGTCGGCAAACCACACTCGCGAACTATGGCTGGCATCGCGAAAGAACAGCCAACGGTCAATGAAGCTACCGACCACCACCGAAGCCGCCCGAACTCCGGCGATGGTCACCGGATGGCCCCAAAGATGGGCGCCTCCGGTCAATGCCAAGGGGAGCACGATCATCCAGCAAGCCAAAGCCATCAGTGATCCTCGGTGCGACCCGCGGGACAGTTCCGGCGCAATTTGAGTTTGGGTGCGATAGGGGGGCTTTGTGGTCCCGGTATCTTGCAGGCGATAAGGGGGACGGGGAAGGCCCGTACCCGTGGCCGCCATCACGCGCCTTCGGGCATCAATGAAAAATCGAACCTGAAGAGCGCGCACCCCAACCCAGAGCGCCAACAACCCAAGCGCCACGGCTGTCTCCCAAGGTTTTTGATAGTCGAAGACCAACCCTGTCATCCACCCACCGACGATTCCGGTCAACATCATGCCCACCGTCGTTAACGGCGAGTGCCAGCTCAGCATCGCCGGAATACTTGAATAGACCATCGCCGTAATAAACATCGCCAAAAGAGCCAAGCCTGCGGTCACTACCGCCCACACCACAGCGCCTTCTCCCACGCCTGCCACTTTTAACCACACGATTTCCACTACCAAAGCCGCAATATACCACGAGGTGGTCAACGCTTCTCGGCTGAGCCACGAGGTTCGCCAACCGCGGAGCATGAACCGGCCAGCCTTTAACTGGTGCATATGGGTAAACGAGGCGGCACCCCCGATTAAAGCTAAGACCAGCCCAATTCCGTAGGGAAGGATGCCCACATGGCCACCTGCCCCCAGATCAATCGCCAAGGCAAGCGCCAATCCGCCACTCACCCCTTGGAGCACCGTAATTAACAGCAGTGGTATCGGTGCTTTCATCTAATATCCCTCACTCTGCATGCGTTCATCCACCAGTTCTTCGGATATGAGGCCAGGAGCCGGTCGGCGCGGAAGATAGTGAACCGCAGGTCGCGCGCCCAACTCCGGCAGCAAGGTAAACCCTTGCCGAGAATGGACCAATTGCGCCACTTCCGAGGTGGGGTCGTCGAGATCGCCAAAGGTGCGAGCATGGGTGGGGCAGCTTTGCACGCACGCTGGTTGTCGATCGTCAGGTGCCAGACTCTCATCTTCGATGCGATCAATGCAGAGCGTACACTTTTTAACCACCCCTTCGGTTTCGTCAAACTCGCGCACCCCATAGGGGCAAGCCCACATACATAACTGACAGCCAATGCAACTGTCATAGTCAATTAACACCACCCCGTTGTCTTCTCGCTTGTAAGAGGCCTTGGTCGGACAGACAGGGACACACGGGGCGTCATAACAATGCATACACGCTTTGGGCAAGTATAAGACTGCGGTGTTCGGATACTCTCCGGATTCCATCGTCACAATTCGATTCCACCACATGCCGTCCGCATCCTCATAGGGATCCCGGTCAGGCAAGGGGCCAAAGGCTCCCGAGGTGTTGTGTTCTTTGCAAGACACTTGACAGCTCTTACACCCCACACACTTGTTAAGGTCCGTAATGATCGTCAGCTGCATTCATCTCACCCTTTCTTCGCGCTCGCGGTCCACTGACATCCGATCGATGCCTCAATGCCTTCCGGACCGAGAGGACCCCTCAGGCACGCTCGCATCGTACTTCAACCATGGGGTCCGGGCCCGATCAGGATCTTTTGGGACTCTTGGCGGCACCGTTGGCCACACTTCATGCCGTTCCGACGGATAGATTCGGACCCGGGTGTCGTACCAGGAAGCCTGTCCGGTAATCGGATCGTTATTAAAGAGGGTGCCCATCCCCTCCTCGGTCGGCAGCGTGTCAGGAATAATGTGGTTGATCAAGATGGCACGAGTGGCCTCCGGGGCCTTGGGGTCGAGCCCCCAGGAACCGGCCTGCTTAGCCACGGCATTCCACGTCCAGACCGTGGTCGGTTCCACGGCATCCGAGTAGCGCAGCACGCCCGTCATTTTGCCGAGTCGGGACTCGATCCACACCCACATGCCGTCGTGAAGCCCATTAGCCTCGGCTGCCCGAGGATTCATAAAAATGGGATTTTCGTTCAACAGTTGTCGCAACCACGCATTTTGCGATCCCCAAGAATGGTAGTGCGTCATGGGCCGCTGCGTAATGATCCGAAACGGGAATTTTTCGCTATCCGCCAACTGGTCTTCAAACGGGGGATACCACGTCGGCAAGGGATCGAAATAGGTCGCCACCCGCTTTTTCAAGGCCGGCGCCGTGGGCTTTTTCCCCGGCCAAAGCCCTTGCCCCGCCAGTCGAAATGTCTGCATCACCTCGGAATAGAAATGCAAGACGATGGGCTCCGCACGGTTTATAAACTTCATTTGCTGGGCCCACTGCAAGTAGGCTTGGTTGGTCATCCGATAGTATTGTTGAGCAGGGTCTAAGCGATGGAACCAAAAGGCGTGGTGATCCGCATACGCTTGCAACTGACTTCGGTTCGGTTCCCCCACCAATATTTTCTCAGCCGCCGAACCTCGAAATCCGGCCAAAAGGCCGACGCCGGAGCCCGGAGCCGTCTCCCAAAACTGAATGAAGTCGTGATAATCGCGGTATTTAGGCACGCCCGCCTCGACAAACCCGGGGAGGTTCAGGCGATTTGCCAAGTCAATCAGCACATCGGCCGAAGGCCTCACCCCTGGCGGAGGCTCCAGCACTGGTTGGCGGATAGAATCGGCGGGGCCGTCGACCTCGGAGATGGGTCGATCCATAAGAGACGCCGCATCCCATCGTTCCAAGTACGTCGTGTCCGGCAAGACCACATCCGCAAAGGCCACGGTCTCCGAGTCGTAGGCATCGAGCACCACTACATGGGGAATCCGATATTCCCCATCCTCATTCTTGGCCGTCAGCATCGAACGAGTATCCAACGTGTTCCAAGTCGAATTCCACGCCAGATTGGCCATATACACCATCAAAGTATCAATCGCATAGGGACTTTGATCATAGGCATTGCGAATCACGTTTTGAATGGTGCCATGGGCGGCCAGAGGATATTTCCAAGAATACGCCTCATCGATTCGAATCGGTACATCTTGGTCCACCATCAAATCATCGGGCGAGGTTGGATAGCCCAACAGCGGTGCCATGGCCGCCCGATCGGGCTGGTAGTCTTCGCGGTTCGGACGGGGTTTCACCTCAGGCGGTACGGGTTTAGGGTACGGGCTTTTATACCGAAATCCCCCGGGCACATCAATCGTCCCCAACATCATCATCAGGTCAAACAGTGCCCGAATCGTTTGAAACCCGTTGCTATGCGCTGCCAATCCGCGCATCGCATGAAACGCTACCGGTCGCCCTATCGTCTCTGGGTGAACTCGTCCGTATCCGTCTTTCCAGGGGATGGGCAACACAATCGGATGTTGCATGGCCACCGTCCCCATTTCCAAGGCTAGGCGAACGATGGTCTTTCGCGAAATCCCCGTAATTTCTTCCGCCATTTTAGGAGTGAACTCCGCCAAGCGCCGCCTAAAGACCGCATAGGCGGGCTCCACCGTTCGCCCTTGCCATTCAAATTCTCCGTCCAAGAGACCTTCACCGTGAGACTCCGCCATCGGCCCTAAAGATCCATCGGCCCGGGCCACCCACCACTGGTCCGCGTCATTCCCGGCGCGCAGTCCGTCGTCCGCGGCCCCGGGATTTCTAATGATGAGCCCGGCAGCATTGGTGTAGGCTCGTAGAAAGTCAAAGTCCACGAGACCCTCATGATCGAGCACATGCATCATCGCCATTAAAAATGCTCCATCGGTGCCCGGACGAATAGGCACCCATTCGTCGGCGAGCGCACCATAGCCGCTTTTTACCGGATTGACCGCGATGAACCTTCCGCCCCGGTCCTTTAGAGCGGAAATGGCCAATTTCAGAGGATTGGAGGGATGATCTTCAGCCACGCCAAACATCATGAACCACGAAGCCTGGTCCAAGTCAGGCCAACCGAACTCCCAAAAACTTCCGCCCACGGAATACATGCCCGCGGCCGCCATGTTGACCGAACAAAACCCGCCGTGGGCGGCCCAATTGGGCGTCCCAAACTGACGGGCAAAATAGCCGGTAAACGTTTGCATCTGGTCGCGCCCAGTGAAAATGGCTAATTTCGATGGATCCTGGTGGCGAATGTCCCCAAGCCAGCCTGCTACCGTCGATAGTGCGGTCTCCCAGTCCACCGGCACCAAATCTCCCGTACCGCGTTCACTTCCCGGCCGACGCATCAACGGCGTGGTCAATCGCCCGGGACTGTACTCGGTCATGATGCCAGCGCCGCCCTTCGCGCACCAAACCCCCTTGTTGACCGGGCTGTCCTGGATCCCCTTAATGAATCGGATTTTTTCGTTCTCCACGGTCACTTCGATGCCACAACGACAAGCGCACATGTAACACGTCGTATGCACACTCCGGCGGGTGTCTTGAACCTTGGTCGGCTCTTCCAATGCCATTACTCGTCTCCCCCATCCGCGATCCGTGCTCTGTCCCATGGATGCTTTTTTTAGGATCAGCCCCAGCTGAGGAGGCTTAAATTCATGGACTTCATCCGTCCTTCAACGTCTCGCGCCTGCCCGCCAGGCTTTTGAACGCCTGGGTGGACACTCTTCCGCAACCGAGACCCAGTGCGTCACCAAACGATGTTTCTTTTAAAAATCTAGGCCACACCAGACTCCGCAACCGGATGACTTTAGAGGCCGCATCCCCATCGCCTAGGTTTTCGATATACTGTAGGCACCCTTGCCTGGTATTGTAAGCGCGGATGGGAAGCTAAGCTTTCGGAGTTCGTGGACACGGGTTCAGAATGTCTGAAGGTGTCAGTCTTTTAGACATGGGAAAATACCACGCATGTGGATAAGCTAGAGCCGTATCCCTAGGCGCACGTGAGAGGGGTCGGGCCGAACGATTCAGAGCCTGCCGAGGGTATGACCGCAGCCCATGCGGTCGGCTTCAGCGCCGAGGGCTTGGGACGGGTAGGGTGGGCTCAACAGGTAAAGCAGCCACTAATCCAGGGGCTGGCGTTCACCCATAAACACTCGGAGAAAGGAGCAGCGGGAATTGGGACACGGCGAGTCTTCTCGGTGTGATCTCTTTTCGGCGTGACCAGGTCCTGGGCCTAGATCGAGATCCCAAGAAAACCGACGTTTCCCGCGCAATTGATAATGAACGAACAGATTTGGACAACATTCAAAACCGTGGCTGAACTCGGCACTATTACCCGAGCCGCTCGCCGATTAAACCTTTCGACGTCGGCCGTCAGCCAACAAATTACCCAAATCGAACAGCACTACGGATGCAAGCTCTTTCTTCGAACGGGTCACGGCGTGACCCTGACCGAGAGCGGAGAAGTCCTGTACCGTTACATTGTCAGCCTGTTGAACACGGTGGCTGAGTCTAAACGTCAACTCGATCAAATCAATCAGGGGACGTCGCCTTCGGTTTCGATTGGAGCCAGTTTTACCGTGGCCGAGTATCTTCTGCCTAAAATCTTGCCTCACTATGGCCAACAAACACCCATTCGGGTGTCGCTGACCATGGCCAATTCGCAAGCCATCATGGACCAAGTCGTCCATGGCGAGATCGCCGTCGGGCTGATTGAAGCGACCCTCTCGCATCCTGACGTCATCATCCGTCCCTTTTGGACCGATCGTCTGGTGATTTTTGTCCACGAAGGCCATCGCTTTAAAGATCGCAGCGTCGTCGACCTTGAAGATTTCCTTTCCGAACCCATCCTCTTGCGGGAACCTGGTTCTGGGACGCGGATGGTATTAGAGTCCAGTTTGAGTGCAATCGGTCTTGGCTTGGAAAGTCTAAATGTGCGCATGATCTTAGGCACCACCCAAGCCATTAAAGCCATGGTCGCAGCCGGTGTCGGCATCAGCGCGATGTCGCCCCTAGTGCTGTCCCACGAAGAGCGGTCTCGGTTTCATCTGGTCACCGTCCAAGGGCTCGACTTATATCGTCATTTCTCGGTGGTACATCCTCCAGAGACGTCATCAGCGGTAGCCCATTTTGTCGACACCATCTTGCGCTGGCCCTGGCACGTCAGTTTAGACCGACGGCTCACCCCGTAATGGAAGGCGAGCGAACTTCAGTTCTGAGAAAGTAGGTGAACCTCCTGAGTCAAGAACCATCCATCCCCGATCACAATCCGATCACTGGCCTGTTGCTCATGGGGGGGCAATCACGGCGTATGGGCCGAGATAAGGCGGATATTTTTTGGCAGGGCGAGCGGTTATGGCAGCGACAATATCGTCTGCTGTCGACGGTCTCGGATCCGGTCTGGCGCTCTGTGCGGCATGGAGTTCAGCCCCAGCCCGGTTTAGTGGTCGATGCGAGTCCTTTTCCTGGTCCCGTCCCCTCGCTCATCCAAGCCCTCCGCACCATGCCGGGCACTTGGCTTTTAGTGGTGGCGGTGGACCTGCCACGCATCGATCAGACGCTTTTGACCGCACTGGTAGCCGCCCGAAGTCATCATGGCGTCACCATCACGATGAGTGCTGGTGACGCCCAACCGTTGCTTTCGATTTGGCATCGCACCATCGCCGCCGCCCTGCCTTCTTCGGAGCACTTGGTGGGGATGTCGATGCATTCTCTCCTCACCCGAGTTCCTACGTCTTACTATCACCTGCCTCCGGACCGCGCTCACCTCTTGGTGAACGTCAATACCCCGGAAGAATTGGAGGCCGCACGACGATGAGACTCTCCCCCCGATGGTTACAAGTGGCCGGATGGTCCGGTGTCGGCAAGACGACCATTTTGGGCGAACTCCTGGAACGGGCAAAATCTCGAGGCGAACGTGTTTTCGCGGTCAAATTCTCAGATCACTCAGCGATAGCCTCCCGCGGGGACTCGGGTCGGCTTCATCAACACGGAGCCGAGGTGTCTGCCATGATCGGACCCGACGGCGTATCTTGGATGGGGTCCCTTCCTCTCTTTGCCGAACTCTTGATGGCATGGGAGGGGGATTGGGTCTTTGTCGAAGGTGGACGGCTGTTGAGCACTCCTAAAATTTTGCTGGCCCAAGACCAGTGGCCGCCCTATCGCCCTCCTGTACTGGCGCGACTTAGTCGCCATCCAGCCCCCCTATCGCCGACTCCTGCCTTTGTCTTACCGGAAGAATCTCAGCGGGCAGCCCACTGGCTAGACCTCCATCGTCTGGCATGCTCTGCCCCGGCAGAGCAATGGATCCCCCTGATTAAGGGAGCGCTTAACCTATGATTAGCATCCATCAAGCCCTCTTGCGCCTGAACCAAGTCCGACCCCAGCTAGGGATTGAACGTCTGGCTCTGGTCCACTCTTTGGGCCGCACCTTGGCTGAGCCGATTTACGCGCCCATCGACCTGCCGCCCTTTTCTCGATCGGCCATGGATGGCTATGCCCTCCGCGCTCACGATACCGGCAAGGCACCGCTCAGTCTGGATCTCAAGGGCAAAGTCGCCGCCGGAGAGCGCCTCGGCAGCCTCGATCTCCAAAGCGCGGTCCGCATCTTCACCGGGGCCCAACTCCCAGACGGTGCCGATGCCGTCATCGAGCAAGAGTCCGTGAGTGAAGATCCGGTACGGCACCAAGTGAAGATCGAGCGCCCGGTGGCGGTTGGCCGAAATGTGATGGCGAAGGCCCACCAGTATGCCCAAGGCGATCTAGTCTACGCCGCTGGGCAACGGCTCGGAAGCGTCCATGTAGGCACATTGGCCGCCTTGGGCATCACCACGGTGAGTGTGTTTTGCCCCATACGCGTCGCACTGGTGCAGACGGGGAATGAACTCACGCAAGGTGGACACCCCCTCGGGCGAGGAGCCATTTACGAAGTTCAAGCGATTTGGCTGCCGCTTGTCATCCGGCAATGGGGTGGAACCCTGACCCAGCTCGTCCGCGTTGGCGACGATCTTCCGGCCATCGCCCATGCCATCGAAGCCGTCTCCAGTCATGCCGATCTCGTCCTCACGAGTGGAGGCATCTCGGTAGGGGATTATGACTTCGTTGCCCAAGCCTTAGAAAACGTGGCTCATCCTCTGTTTTGGCGGGTGGCCATGCATCCGGGGCGAGCCGTAGCTGCCGCCCATCGCGACCAGACGTTGATTTTAGCGCTGTCGGGCAATCCCCAAGCCGCCCTCACCTCCTGGTCGACCTTGGCCAGCCCATGGTGGGCCGCCATTCAAAAGGGACGACTACAGGATCAACGGGGACGCTATCCCTTGCTCCAAGCTTACCCCAAGCCGACTCGGGAAACCCGGTTTCTTCGAGTCCGCCGCCTGCCCGAGGGCCTCGATGCGGCGCTTCCTCATAGTGCCGATGTGTTAAGCGACCCCTGGAATTCCGGTTATGCCCTCGTGCCCCAAGGCTCTCCCCCGCTCGCTCCGGGCACCATGCTGACCTATTGGCAACCGTCCGGACTGGGAGGCACAGCGCCTTCATGGCAAGGCACGGGTTCCGATGACTGGGCATTTTCTCCACCTGCGGAATTTGGCGAAGCGACCGACTCGCTGTGATCTTGCCCCCTATCTGGGCCTTAAGGGGGTGTGGCCGCTCACACCTCGTGTTGGCATGGGTCCGTGATGCCTTATCTTCGTCCCCAGGGATCGCCGGCCCAAGCTTGATGGCCAAACGATCCCGCAAGGGGGCCCTTGGCTGGGTATAGCAGATTTTCACCGTATTTTGAGCGAGATCCGAAGCAGGAATTCCAACTGGGTGAGCCGAATCAATTCATGAGTCTTTAAATCGCGCCGACGATGACGTCCGGTCGTCATCGCTTCAAAGCGGGCTCGATTATGGAGAGTGGCAGGATCAACAGGTTGGTCTACTTTAGCGCGGCGACTTAACCCGAGTACCGACGGATAACCCTTTGGCTCGGCGGTAAAGTCACTCTGATTGAACGGAGGATAGAAGCCCGTCGCTTGCATCGGGCAACCACCTGCGGCGGAGACCGCCAGTGAGCTGACCCGTCACCCATTTCTTGACGCTTAGGAGGTGTTTGACGTGGATCCACGGAGTGTCGCCGCATTAGGTCAGTATCTTCGTCACAAACAAATCGATTGGGCTGCACAGATGCGAAAGACCCATCCCGACCCACTGGCCTCAGAGCGGGATCTCGTCGTTCGCTATGTGCTGGAAGCTGGAGGAACTCAGCGTCTGGCTCGAGAGTTTCATGACGATGCCAGAATCTTGTCATATCCTCTCTGTGAGGTCATCCACGGTCAGAGTGACAGCGAAGTCATTGCCGTGGCCGCTCAGGCCGGAGCCTACGTATTGGATAGCGCCGTCGTCGGGCCTGCCGCTGAAGTAACTTTGTCGGCGCTGAGGCTCGCTTGTCAATCGCCTCAATGGGGGCGATGGATTGGCCCGGTGATTGGATTTGGTGCCGCGGTCTTGGTGGGCATGGCCCTGGGAGCCAAACTGGCCGGATACCGAAATCAGCCATCGCCGCATCGCTCCTAGGCTTTAGTCTGTCCCTGCCCTCCGAGGTCCAGGCAAGGAATGCTTTCGATAGCGGATCAACCTGACCCTGAAGATCCGATTCGTGAGATCCCTCTGAGCATGGTTCAGGATTTCGCCTCGGCGCCAATGCATACCTGGGTTCAGCCTGAGTCCGACGAGTGCGGCAGTATAAAAGCCACGACACGAGTTCCCACTCGCTTGTCCCGCACTCCCTTCCGCCGCTCAATGCTCGAAGGCGACGACGGTCTGGTCTCTGGCCAGGGTGGCATCCATAAGCCGCCACGCCAGCCACCCCATCGTCGCTTTCGAGCGCACTACGATCGCTCGGGTACTGCCTAGGCCATCCAGTCGCTTCCACGAGCAGGACTCGCCTCTGCCAATGCCAGGCTGAGGTGCGCTTGGTCCAAGTCCGCGCCATACGCAGGAGTTCCCGGTTGCTGACGCCAAGACTCGTCAATCCCGCCCACATCGACGGCATCAAATCCAATTTGATCCAACAACTGGACGACCTTAGCTTTTTGCGCCCCGTCGTCGCCAGCTAGGGGAAGCGCAATACGTCCGGCATCGCCGGTTGGCCGGCCATGTTCGAGCAAATGCGCGGCATAAATCGTATTAAAGACTTTGATGACTGGGCGGCCCAGTTGCAGTTCCACCCATCGACTCTCGGGCAACCCTTCTTCAATCGGGCCAATTCGGCCATCGCGCTGCTTGGGATAATAGTTGCACGTGTCGATGATAATCGCTTGCGTCGGTGCGTTTAAAGAGACCACCGCCGCTATTTGAGGCACGTTCTTCAAAGGGATGGTCACGACTATCACGTCTTTGTCTTTCACGACCGCATCGATGTCCTGGGCTTTGGCTCCAGTTGCTTTGGCCAACGCTTCCAGGCTTTTTGGGCCCCGCGAATTGGCGACTTCAACCTCATGGCCCACCTTGGTGAATAGACGCGTCAATGCTCCCCCGATATTTCCCGCACCAATGATGCCAATCTTCAAAAGGATCACCTTCCTTACGAGCCATCCCGCTCTTATAAGCCTAAAAAAGGCTCGGCGGAGGCTTCTCCCTTCACTTTACCTCATCTTGGTCCGATTGGATAAGGGCCGGGAGCGCGAAACAAAAGACCTCCTGACAAATCTGACCTGCCAACCCGCGGCATCCCTCGTCAAACGTCCAACGATGCTGATGAGATCGCGTCCCATTTGACCTCCACGCTAGAGACTCCCCTTCGAGGTGCGTTCTGGGAGCGCTCTGGCCTATTTTCTAAGCTCACGCCCCCCTATTGAATGCGCGCTCTTTGGGGACGGGAATCGGTCCACACGGGCAACGTGCAGACACTTTACCAACATTGGGGTAAACCCAGACCGAAGCGTAGTGGTCCATCTCCAACGTGCGCGACATTTTCCGCAAAAATGGCTCCTTCAATGGTGCGGCTAACCTTAAACCCCCTCTGGGCTACGGCTATGATTCCATCAAGCCTCGCACCATTGCCACCGCCGCTTTGGGCACCGCAGAAAAGGCTCCAATCACATCGAGTCTGGGGGCCGTCGACCAGTGGACCTGAGCCAGCCAACTCTGAGTGGGCAAAGACAGCGTCGGTCCCGCCATCAGAACAATCGGCGCTCTCAACCACGCCGCCAAATCAACTGAGGCAAACGCTGGCATCACATGTCCGGGGAGCGCGCTGGTGAGTACGAGCGCTGACACTCCATTAGAAAAGAACTCATGATCGACCAGGAGGGCCGTATCATAGCGATTGTTCCCCGCCAAGTCCATCATCCCAGGCAGATCCGGTCGCGCGGCCACCGCGGCTCCGACCACAAACGTCTCAGTCACCGTTCGAAACGCACGGCGCTCTGGAGCGGGTACCTGACCCGATGCGGTGACGAATAATATCGGGAGATCCAATGCCGCCGCCACCGGCCCCACACTGAGCCCATCGGCCCAGTCCCGACTCCGATCTTCAATGACCATCGCTTGATGATACGGATGGCCGGTAGATGCCAGTTGTGACGCTACTTTGGCCGCTAAGGGGACCGGACCCTTGGCATCAAGGTGGCCCACGACCCTAATCCCTGAAGGGAGCGATTTGCCTAGCGAGGCTTTACCGTTGACCAGAAAGACGCGAGTAATGTGCATGAGGATCAATGCTCTCCTGGTTGACAACCCCAATTTGCTGCCCGTTTCGGTCAGCAGCAACGGCGCATTTAGGGCGTGGGCCAGAGGCTCCAATAACAAAGTCTCCACGGAATCCGCGGGATTTTGGGCCAGCAAAATAGCTTCTTTGGGCGCCACCTTACTCACCCGCGCGGTCTCTTCGGCGATAGCGGCGACGGTTGCCAATCGACTCTGCCCGATAAAGCGCCGGGCTTTGACGTTGGCTACCCCGGGGCGATCGTTGGCCCCGCGAACCGTGAGCCTCAAGTGAGCGTCCCCGGACCCGACTCGGACCCAAATGCGGGTACGGGCAGCTCCCTTGGCCAGGATCAACGCCTCTGCGAGCCCACTCGGAGAGATTTTTTGCGTTCTGGCCACCACCTCGAGGCCGGGCCCGACCTGCCACTGAACGCGCTGCCCCACGCCTTTCGGCGCGCCGGCGTTGTTGACTGAGGTTAACTGCACCAAAGTGGTGTGGCCAATGGCGACATTCGCACTGTGGCTCACCGTCTTAAGGGTGAGGCCGGCGGAAGCCGTCCGAAAACGGTAGGTAAGACGTTGGGTTTTCGAGGTCGCGGTCAACGGATCGCTGACCTGTACGGACGCGGTTACGTCATAGACGCGGCCTGGCTGTAAGGGCCGTTCTGGAATCAAGGCGGCCATACCCGGATAAGCCGTGGGGGCTACCAGATGAGACGGAACGAGGCCTCCCTGAGGCGTGGTCAATTGGATCGAAAAAGGGCCGGTAAGATTCCACCCTTCGAGCATGACCACGATCGGATACCCAGTCAGGTTGGACCCATGGGGCCAAGGGTTCGGATCCTCGCGATCGTCCCAAGCGGTAGGTACATCATTAGCATGGGGTCCAGGATCGGCTACTATGTTGGCCATGATCGGGTTCGGTTCTTCCAACCCACTGTCAATCACCGGCATGCCTTGGGGATCGACCGCCAATCCTATGCGCGTGGCCGCCGCATTCAGCAAGAAAAACCGCCCGAAGACGCCGTGGGCCAACTCGGCTACCACCGCTAGAGGGTCGCGAGCCACTTTTGTCCCATTCCATTCGCTAACGCCTGAACCCAGGTATCCCGCGAGCGTGGCTCGGGCCAGCGGCGTCGTCCCGGTAAAGTCCGAAGCCCCGGACGCCTCTAGGCTGAGATCGGTAGTCGTTGCGGGATGAGCCGCACGATACGCTCGATGGTGGTCGGAGGCCAACTGCAAGCTTGAAGACCAAACTAACGCATTCTGACCGCTGGCCGCGCGCCAAACATTCATCGCATCGAGCGCCACCGCGGTGCTGTCGTCGAGAGCCACTGGACTCCATCGCGGCTTGTTCGCGCGATCCACCACGTCCACCGTTGTCGCCGCCGGAAAAACCGCCCCCGCAACATGAGGCAAGGTCAAAGTACCCTCCACCGTATATTCTCCGGTGCCGAAGGGAAGAGGAGATGCAAGCGAGAGGGTACTCTGATCGGCCACATTGAAGTTCACCTTTTGTCCATCCAAGGTCACGCCAAACGCCTGGCGGGAATACGTTCCGGGCACCCAGAAGTTTAAGTACAACTCCCGAGGAGGCGTATACACCCAACTCACCGGGTCTAGGCCGCCTGCGGCTTTTGTCCTTGGCCCAGGGCCCACTCCTGATACCGCGAAGCCCAGGGCAAGTCCCAGCCCGAGTACAACTCCTGTTTTGATTGTGGTCCCAACCATAAGGCTATTTCCCTCCGGGTCTCCCTATGCACTTCCGTGATATACCGCCGAGAATTCCTGCTTGATAGTCAAATCTCCTGCTTTTAGCCCGGAAACGTTAGCGACACTAGTGACAAACATGCGCTTCAACCCGAAGGTTGGACCAGCGGCGATCGGGAAGGGACCGTTGCCTTAACCTTATAAGTACGCCAAGCCATCTATAACAAAGACCGAGACGGCTCAACGATGCCATAGCATCGCTAACCCGCCCCGGTCTCAAGTTTCAATCAGACGTCAAAAGTCCGCTTACCATCCACCAGAACTCTTAGACGTCGTTGATCCCGAAGATCCCGCCTTAGTCGACCCGTACGAAGAGGAACCAGAACTGCTGCTGTGCGTCCATGACTTAATCATACTTGGAGTCGCATCGCCATACTGGTTCAGGAAATTCGTCGAGGCGAACCAAGCACCAATAGAATGCGCCGTCTTCCCCGGCGGTCCAATCAAGACCACAGGGTCTCCAATCGGTCCGGTCAGATTCAAAGAGATATTGAAACTGAAGGTTCCCTTTTTACTCAAAGTAACCGGCGCCGTAATCACGTCTTTACCTTGAGCATCGGTAATATCGGCGACCAGCTTGGGCACGCCTACGGTGGTCCCGACCAACGACTTCGGTACCTGGGCGCCCGTCGACATGTAGCCTTGAGGAATAACCAGCCAGGTTCCAGAAGCGCTCAAGTGGGTCCGGGTCAAGGTCAAATGGCCATCCACTACCCAAGGCGCGGTAGCAGAGGCTACCCCACGAACGGTTACGCTAGGAATGTTGCCGAAGAGCTCACTCTTAAGTAAAACACTCGAGCTTGCTGGCGCAGCCAAGGCAAGCCCACCAAAAGCTGCCAGGCCAACCACAGCGCCCGCTACGGGTATCCAAGACTTTACTCCGATCATAAAAAATACCTCCCTTGTCTCAATCCGCTGGCAGCGATCAAAATGACATTTCGATGCCCGCCGATTCTTTAGAGTCGCCCCGAGACGAATCGACGTCGATACCCAGCACATAGTCTATAACTGCTAGCTAGAACTCGGGCGCATCCGCGAAACCTTGACGGCCGTCTGTTCGCGGTGCGTTGCATTTAGGTTACTCTCCTTTACCATAGACTTACTTCCATGAGAACACGATGAAAATACGCCCACAGCCGGCTAATTTTTACATACATCCTCAGATCAGTCAGGTGAATTTGGCCGAACCCATAAAATGGTTTAAAATCAAGGTATATTGAGGGAAAAAGGGAGGGTGAGGTTCTTGACGGTGATGGAATGGCAAGACCAGTTTGGAACAGAAGAAGCCTGTCGGAAGGATCTATTTACCCAACGGTGGCCGAACGGATTGGTGTGTGCCAAGTGTCAGGGGACCAAGTACTACCCCGCACAATGGACCGGCCGAACCCTGCCCTAGTATGAATGCAGCACTTGTGGTCATCAAGCATCCCTGACAGCCGGCACCATTTTACAGCATACCAAAGTGGCTTTGCAGATCGGGTTTCTTGCGATTTTTTTCATGGCCGTGGATAAGGGCGGCAAATCGGCTCTAGCCCTCAGCCGAGAACTCGGCTTGCAGTACGCCACGGCCTGGTTAATGCATCATAAAATTCCACGCGCGATGGCTGATCGCAATGCCAAGTATCCGCTAGCGGGGTGGGTGGAACTCGACGATGCCTATTTTGGCGGCGCGAGTCAAAGTCCTCGGCGTAGTCCAAGGATGGCCCGGGGAAACAAGGACGGGGAACCGACCAAGATCCCGTGGTGGTGGGTGTCAGTGTGAACGAACAGGGACATCCGCAGGATGCCTTTTTGGAAGTCGTGGAGAATTTAAAGCAAGAAACGGTGCTGGAAGTCCTCAAAAGGCGGGTGGATCAGGCGGGGGTATGGTTGAGCGATGGAGCCGCGGACTATGCCGCGGGGGCTAAAGCCCATTACGCGGATTCATCGAGTGACTCTGAGTAGGGTCCCAACGCACCTCAAGTGTTTCATGGGATGAATACGGTCATTAGTCTCGCGAAAACGTGGATTGATGGCACCTATCACGGGCGCGGACGACCCTCGGAAGTCCCCGACGGGGGACGCGCCCGACGGCAACGGTATTTGGAAGAGTTGACGTATCGATTTAATCGTCGGTACATGGGAACCCGGATCGCTGACCGCTTACTCATGGCGTGTGTGACGAGTCAACCGCATCCGTACGCCAGATAGGGCGACCATGCGGTTGCCGGTGGGGCCACGGTCATCGAATATTTAGGGTAAATGAGGTCCCAAAGGTCGTAATGCTTGGGGATCGGGGGTTTTTATTGTCTCCGTGTGCGTCTTCCAATCCAGTGGACCACCAAATCTAATGCTTCCTAATTCCTTGTACGAAGCTTCGTCCGATCCAATCAGCCTCCTGAATCCCAGTTGTCAGACATGTCATCAGTGATGACATGTCTGACAACTCTTCACCACCAAATCGGTCGGATGGGCGAATTTGCTTAAAGGGAATACGCTTCCTTAAAGTAAGCCAGTGGAGACTCATCCCTACAACCTGACTCATCTTGGGATGTATGAATTTTTATGATCGGTGAATGCCTGGTTCGGTCATCCATCCTACTCTTGGCCCACTTCTCTGAGACATTAAATCCTCCGGATGAGTGCCCATTCCTCGGCCATGCCCGCTTAGCACTGTTCTCGATGGCACGAGGAGACGCCATTGACTTGAATCACCTCGCCGCGTTTCCCTGCAGCGTCGGCAGTCTCATCCTCGCCTGTACGCTCGTCACGACAGCAGGGTCACGATGGATCTGCTCGTTCATCGCTCTTCTGATCGGAGCCTCTGGCGTCGCCCGGCGGTTCACTCCGCTTCAGAGCGGGCCACCCATCGCTCAGAACCCACCGTCGAAGAGATGGGTCCTTGGTTGCCTTGGTCGTCGCCAGTTTTGGAGGGTGTTTTCTGAACGAACGGTTTCCGGAAGCGGTGGATTCCATCGATACCAAAGAGACGCCACCCACGCGAGGGCCTGTCGTACGCACCCATGCCAAGACACTGAACTCGCGGGTTCCAGGTCAACGCGAGTGTTTACATTCGCCATCCCGATCGAAGCCGGATGGGATTGGCACGGGGAAGTTGCTCTGTCTCGGGAATCGTTCCTGGGTGCCTAGTTCAATCGCCGAAGTCCCACGCTTAGAGGCCTATCGCGCATTCTTGGTTGCGACCCCAGACTAACAAGGAAGATAGCGGCAGCCATCTCTGGTACTTTCTGGGCGTCTTAGGGACCGGATATGGTGAAGTCGTTCGCTTCTGCCGTCTCCGGTCTTTTACCTAGTCAAGAATAAGGAAAAAGGGCTATTGGCAAAAGGTGGTTGAATGAGCGATAGACGTATCGGGTGGATCTGGGGCCGTTTTGTCCAATATCGGGTGGAATTCTCTTTGAAGCACGGGTGCCGTATTGTGCAAAACATGGTTGGACCAGCCGTCCGGGGTGGTGGTCCTTAATGCATTAACGGGCAGGAGTGTGCCCTTAGGATTGGGATCTACAAGAAGGCGGTAGAGTAAACTAGCCACCGTGGTGACAATTCCTCCCTCTCCTCTCTCGGCGCTTGATCTCTCCCTCGAGGTGTGTTTGCTTTCGGATAACTCGCGCTAAGATAGTATTCCGATTTCCTGGACGCAGGTCGTCTACTTTTACGAATATAAAAACGACCTCCATCCAAGGACGGTGCCGACACGAATTCGGGCGAGACGGAAGTTAGCCGGAAGTGATGACAGATAGCTTCAGGGCCAACGTCGGTCTAGGGTGAAAAACTCCTGACCGCCAAGGGACTGACGACTGGTGGTCTATGGCGCGCGGCATCGTGATGGCGAGCGGCTGCATCGCGGCGGCCGGTCTCGAGATAAAATTGCATGCCGGCGATTCGCCACGCGAAACCGCCCGGAGCTAGGCGGATACGACGATCACGAGACCACCACACAGCACTACGAGTCGTATCCAGCGGAAGAAGGACCAGTCGGGCATTTGCTCACGATGCATGCTCCCCGTACAGAAAATACACTAGCCCATATCCCTTCCGCGTCGCCCTGAAGTTACCTCCGGCCACGCAAGACTCGGGGCACAGTCGCTGGCTAAGCGATACTCTAGCCACCATTCCGGCCGACACGTGTTCTTTGATCTTGCAACGCACGGGCCCTCACCGAGACCAGGAATCGATGCTCGCAGGATCAGTTTAAGCGTCGCCACGCAACCAAGAGCAGTCCGGCAATGCCCCCGGCCAAAATAACCATGCCCAGTTGCCGATACGACGCGATATAGTTCTGCATCAACGCCAGCCAGGTCGAGGTATCCATAGATCCACCTGCCTGGCTTCGCAGGTACGCATTGGCTGCATCGTTCCCCCAGCCGGTACTCGCCAGGATGATGATCGCTCCGACCACGACGGCCAAGCCGCTGACGCTCATCATGACGAGATTTGTGTCAAGTTTCATGTCCGATCCTCCAACTACTCTCATCAAGGTCTCAACCCAGCCAAGGACGGTCGACCATAGCGCCACTCGTGGTGCACCTCGTTCCTTCGGGAAGGATTGGCGGAGCCAGAGGTGCAGAGGTCCGACATCGGTCACCTGTTCCTGCAAACGGTCCATCGGTTATTGCAGGGTCGAAACCCGCGAATGCTTATTAAGTTGTGCCACCTCATCCGCGCGAAACCGCGGCATGACATTTAGCGCGGTCCCAGGGCATAAGACCCCTCGGTCGGATCTGCCTGAGCGACTAGACTAACCGGCACAGCTCCACGAGC
The DNA here is from genome assembly GCA_027365485.1 of Clostridiales bacterium. Taxonomy (GTDB): domain Bacteria; phylum Bacillota; class Sulfobacillia; order Sulfobacillales; family Sulfobacillaceae; genus JAMCVM01. Next base: position 23,850 of record DAHXNH010000346.1, on the reverse strand, counting down.
GCATCCCCGGATGTGCTCGTGGAGCCTTCGACCCAACACGCTCTCACTAAGGGGCGATCGCGGTCAACGACCAATCTGCAGTGAACCGTGATGGCGTGTTCTCGGTGGTGAGCAGGCCTTCCACTTTCTCTACGGCCTTCTTCAGCAATCCACCATCGTTACCGGCGAGGTCATCGACGGTGACCAGGTGTGCGCTCAACGTCGCCGGATAGCGTCCGTTCGGGTGGCCGGCCGTCGCCGGTCCTATCACAAATACCGGGAGATCGCGGGGAAGACTCAGCACCGTGCGGATCGTCCAGCGATGATTTCCCACCGACGGCATCACGCGTTCTCTCAACAGCTTGGGCCGCCTCATTACAATATGAAATTCGGGTATTTCCAGATCGTTCGTCGGATACGGCACCGCCACGGGATGCCCTGCCGTCCATCCGTCGACAGACACCAGGGGCAACAGATCTCGGAGCGGCAGCATGGCGGTCAAGATGCTCCGCGGCAAGGTCGTGGTGGCCGGAATGGACCAGCGAACATTCTGCCACGTCCCGTCAGGGGTCAACGTCCCCCGAACTGACATGGCCCCGATCGGCGTGGGTGGCGGCGCGGTACCGGACGACGTGGATGTCGTCTCCGACGCAGCCGCAATGTTAATGGTGACCGCCGTACCCATTGGGGTTAGCGTACCGGTCTGGATGGTGAGGCGCGGATCCCACCCAATGGTCGATGCGACGGTGGTAGTACCGATACTTGGATCCACTTCGCGAATTTGCCATCGCATTTGGTACGCGGTGGCAGTATGCGCTGGCCAGTGGTAGCCCGGGAACGTCGGTCCCGTAGCGTCGGGACTCATCCGCATCCCCAAGCCGACGATGCCCAGGATCAACACCATGATGGTTGCTTGGCGAGAACTCCGCCTATCGAGCCGATGACTCCGCATACGCTATGCACTCCGTCCCTGAAGAACATTTTGGACCGACCTGCATTCGGCCGAGGTTAGCGGCTGCCCACCCCGGGCACTAAGGACTCGCGAAAAAATAACATGCACAAGTCCTAAATACAAACGACCGATCGCCAGCAGTTACTCGAACGAATCGTTCAACTTAATTTTTCGTGAGTCCTAAGACCGGAGGTGGGCCGCGTCATTCGTCCGTTAGCGCTTCTAACGGTCAGCCGCTGTACACCGCATAGTAAATGCCACTAAACTGAGAAGCCGAACCCGTCCCCGCATTGGTGTAATTGCCGTTAAAGTTGTTGGGCACCCACACCTGGAACGAGTAGACTGCGAACTCTGGGTACGCAATGACCGTTTCGGTCTCTCCTGCGGGGACTTTCTGCGCATTGGACAGCGTCACCGAATTGTCTTGAGTGACGCCGAAGCCAACGGCCGCGGAGACGATAGATGCGCTCACCGAGACGCTGGCGTTCCACGAATTGCTCACGCTATAGGTGTTGTCCATGGTCAAGGTGGTCGGTCCGGTCCCGGTTTGGGTTTCTAGGGGCGTTCCGCCAACTTCAATCCCCTCAAACTGCACATCGCGAACTTCATCGGACTGCCAGAACCATTCAGGCGTCGCGTCGCTCGATATCCCGCTAGTTGAACTAGAAGTTGCGCTAGTGACCTCCGTAATTCCGGTCAAGGATTGCCCGTCATAGGTGGTCGGAATCCCATATTCGGCAGCCGTTGCGGAAACCGCTGCTGGATCGGAGATTACGGTTACCGAATCTGGTGCCGAAGGAGCGGCTGCAAATGCAGGCACTGTCATTCCCAGTAGCGGCAACGCTAGTAAGGAGCTAGCCATTCACCACAAGGCCCAACGTGATTTCGTCTTCACTAGATTTCAACCTTTCGTGATGCCGAAGGGGTGGATTTATTCACGTCCATTGTTGTCAGCGAATTCCCTTCATGATAGATGGATTCTATATAGCCACGCAATTTCCTGCCGTGCCAGGAATATTTTTTGCGCCGGGGTGCATTGCCGCTATTGGTCTAGACATTTAGTGCTCGAATCTAAGCATGGATCCAATGACTCAATGCCCGGATTCCATCGTGCCGTGCCTCAGTCTCCGCATGTCACCGGAAGCCATTTCTGGGAATTTTTCGGCCCCTAACCGGAGGGATCCCAGACAAATCTTTACGTGACGGGGACGTGCACCGCCTCGAGAATGCGACGAGCATAAGCTGGCACTCAGGAGCAACTTCCCCCGGTCCACCGATGGTACCGCGCATCCAGGTACTGAGAACGGATTCGACCGATCGGCATTTTTCAACCAGCGGAGGGTCGCGCCCCGTCGAGTACGTACCTCCCTTTCCAACCTGAATCGAGATGGCCGAAGAGGGCGGTTTAGACTAAAAAACGGGGAAATCCAACCGCAGATTGCACATAGCCGGAAAAAGAAGAGATTTAGCTGTTACCAGGAGAAGCGGGTGCTCAAACTCCGAAAGCCGACCGACGACCATCCTCAGACTTCGTGGCGTGAGTGCCGGATCACTTTTAGCCAGCAAACGCCCTTTTCGGTGGTCGGTGGTCGCCGTTCAGACTTCTAAGCTAACCCCGGCGGGAAGATCCGCTAAGATATTTAAACGAATACCCGCTTAGCGTCGATGGCTCCAGTCCAAGCCACCGTTGGGACTGGGTTTAATCCGTCGGATGAAGCGGCGAGACGGTCCATGCAAGCCTTTCGGTCAGACTTTCATTGACCGGTGACGCGGTCTTGGTCTTGCTGGAATAGACGCTACCTTGCTCATTCACGGTCACGGTCTCATCGGACACCTGGCGCCTAAAAAGACCGCCTAAAGATCCCGACAAAATGATCTGACTAGAACCATCCACGGTCATCGCCACTTTCATCTTGACCATGCCCTCATTGGCCACGGTGGTCCTGAAACTCGCAGTGAGCGGGCTCGGCGTGTTCGCTTGCGAGACGACCGACCAATTCCCTTTGCTATTCAAGGTGGGCGTCACCTGAGATGCCACCGTCCAATCGCCGCCCTTGACCACCGTGGCCGAATCCCCCGAAAGCAATGAAGCCAGAAGGGTTGTCGGATCCAAACTGACGTCGTGCGTAAAGCTCTGGCCACTCAACCAGCCCAACGCCGGCACCGGCGGAACGAAGTCCGAATTCGTCGTGGCCATGGGCACCAGCGCTTTGGCGGTAACCCCGGAGGGCAACGCCCCTTCCGCGGTCAGGGGCTTGATAATCGTCCACTGGCCGTCTCGAGCCAACCTTCCTTCGACCGTCAGAGCAGGCATGGCTAAGCTTTGCCCCTGGTCTGCCCCCAATTGCGGTGCCGCGATGCTCAGGAGCAAGGGGGCCTTGGCTAAGGTGAGTTCCACGAACATCCCTTCGGCATGAATACCACCCGTCCGAATGGTCAGTACGGGCATCCAATGCTCGGTTTCCTTGACCGCGACTTGGGTCATTCCCGAAGCCGTCGTCGAGCGACTAAGATCCTGGTTGGGAACTAAAAGATGGGCACTCACCGCGTTCGTCAAATCCGCCTGATATTGCCAACTTTGGTGCATCGGCCAGGAATATCCGCTAAAGGTCGGGGCAGAGGCCGCCGATGCGACTGCACCCAGCGCGAAAAAGGCCACCATACCTGTTAAAATCACACTGCTCGCCGCGATCCTCTGAATCCTTGGCATACGTTTCCTCTTTTCTATTGCTGCAACGATGAGCCTGCCATTGTCACCACGGTCTGAGGAACCTCAGGGACGTTTGGGTATGAATCGGAAACCGGCGCCTGGGGTTCGAGGGGTAACGTCCAAGTCAACCGGCTCCCTTCCTAAACCTATCCATGCGTCATACCCCTGAGACCGAATGCCAATCCATCGAATCCTACCATCCGTACCAAAATACGGCAGTCTTACTCACCCGCATTCACCACTTCGGTGACGGCCAACGGTCGGCCATCCCGAAGAGAACGGACGATCGCCTCAGCACAAGCAATCGTGTTTAAGCTCTGCTCGACCGTCAACCCGGGCTCGATGCCTTCTCCGAGCGCCTGTACAAAATCATGCAGTGCATCCCAATTACCCTGCCAACTGGTCCTCGCCGGAAGGTCCATGATCTTCTGGCAGACGGATTGCTCATCATCCCCATCAATCCGCCAGCCTTCCAACCCTTGTAGAGTGGGCCCCACCATCGCTGACCCATGGGTCCCTATCAGAGCAATCCGTTCCTCCGCATGCGCCTTCATCGCTGCCGTAGTTGCCGACAACGTGGCCAGCGCTCCTGACTCGAAGACCATCGTTGCGCTGAGCACATCTTCAATCGGCCTGGGCGTAATCGTTCGGTTAGCCAACGCGAAGACTTCGCGCACCGGCCCCATCACGTAAATGAGGATATCGAGCACCGCAATCGCTTCGGAAAAGGCCAGCCCACCCGACGATTCCATTTGTTGGCGCCAGGGTGTCTCATCAAAATAGGACTGCGAGCGCGAACTCACAACCTGCGCTGTGGCCTGCACCAATGTACCCAAGCGCTGGCCGCGCACCGCTGACACTAATTGATCTACACTGGGTAAAAGCCGTAGCGCATGGGCGCTCGCTAACACGATGCCTGCTCGTCTGCCCATGTCGCGCATGGCGACGGCATCCCGGTAGGATAGTGCGAAGGGCTGTTCCACCAAGGCCGACACTCCCGCAGCCGCAGCAATCTCAATAATGCCTCGATGCGTATCATTGGGGGAGGCGACGACAATCCCTTCAATATCCATTTGCCGCAGCATCGCAGACAGATCATCAAACGCCGGTGCGTCAAACGCCGTAGCCGCCCGCCCTGCCGCCTCAAAATCGGGATCAAAGGTCGCTACCAATTGGGCCTCACTTAAGTGAACCAAGGCTTGTAAATACTTTTGGCCTGCCTTGCCACACCCAACTAGTCCCAGGCGTACTGCACCTGCCAATCGCCGCGCCTTCCTTCTTCGTCGCTCCAGAATTTCAGGAACTTCCAATAGATACCAAAATATAGGCCATTATATCATGTAACGCGATGGCACAAAGCCACGACAACGATCCCCAGCTCTTCCGATCGAGCCTCTAGACATTGACATCTTAGGAGCATATAGTGATCGAGGTTACCTGCAGTGCTTAGGAATTGAGTCACCGAGGCCCAGGCTATGCAGGATTGCTGGCAATTTAGGATGAGAGAAAGGTGTTCCCTATTCGTGTCGACACATCATCCGATCTGCGTTGGCTGCTCGTGACGGTGGATGAATCTGAGCCCACCGTGGCTGTCGAACGGGAAGCGCTCAACAATGCCGCACAAGGCGAAGCGCGCCCGCCCGATCAATTGCTCGATCTCATCGCCCGACGGGCGCTTAAGCGCATTCCTACCGCGAACGGAAACAATGGGTTGCGTCTGATCACCGTTCACAACTTAAGCGTCGTCTGGCCCAAATGAGTGAGAAACGGCGGGTAATACCCGCCGCTTCTCACTCTCAAGAACCGAAGACGATCGACCGAATTTCTTCGGACTCCAGCGTCTCTTTTTCTAACAGCGCCAACGCCAAGCGATTGAGCGCCCCCCGATGCCGAATGACCAGCGTCTTCGCCCGTTCATATTGTTCAAACACCACGTGCCGGATCGAATCGTCAATCTTAGAAGCGACCTCTTCACTATAGTCTCGGTAGCGCATGAGATCCCGTCCCAAAAAGATCTGGTCTTGGCGGGTACCAAACGTTAAGGGACCCAGTTCACGCGACATCCCGTATTCCATAATCATCTGACGCACCATCCCGGTGGACCGTTCCAGATCATCCGAAGCCCCCGTGGAGATTTCCCCAAAGACGACTTGTTCGGCGACTCGGCCGCCGAGCGACATCGCCACCTTATCAAGAATTTGGTCGCGAGTGATCAAGTAGCGATCCTCTTCGGGTACGGGCATTGTATACCCCATCGCCATCCCGCGCGGCACAATGGTCACTTTGCCCACCGGATCTCCATTGGGTACCAACAATCCTACCAACGTATGTCCCGATTCGTGATAGGCGACCACGCGGCGTTCGAAGTCCGAAATCACCCGAGTCCGCTTCTCGGGACCCGCCATTACGCGCTCGGCAGCTTCAATAAAGTCATTCATCCCAATCCGTTTTTTGCGTCCTCGAGCAGCCATCAAGGCCGCTTCGTTGCACAGATTGGCTAAGTCTGCTCCAGTAAACCCAGGCGTACGCCGCGCAATCACTTCCAAGTCAATGTCGTCACCCAGCGGCTTATTCCGACTATGCACCTGCAAAATCTTGAGCCGCCCCACCCGGTCCGGTCGGTGCACGACGATCTGGCGATCAAATCGACCTGGCCGCAGCAAAGCTGGATCCAACACATCGGGTCGGTTGGTGGCGGCCATCACGATGACCCCTTCGTTGGCTCCGAATCCATCCATTTCTACCAACAATTGATTCAGGGTTTGCTCCCGCTCATCATTGCCCCCGCCATACCCAGCGCCCCGGATCCGACCCACCGCATCCAACTCGTCGATAAACAAAATACAAGGGGCGCTTTTCTTGGCTTGGTCAAACAAATCTCGCACTCGCGAGGCCCCCACGCCGACGAACATTTCTACAAACCCTGAACCACTCTCCGAAAAGAACGGAACCCCCGCTTCGCCGGCGACGGCCCGGGCCAAAAGCGTCTTTCCGGTACCGGGCGGACCAAACAACAAGACCCCCTTGGGAATCTTGGCTCCCAGTTCCAAGTATCGTTTAGGGTTCTTCAGAAAATCTACGACTTCTTCTAGTTCTTGCTTTTCTTCTTCGACCCCGGCCACATCGTCAAACATGACTCGGGGCTGATTATCCCCTTGCAACTTGGCCTGGGTGCGACCAAATGACATCATTCGATTGCCACCTTGGCCTTGTCGAAAAATCAGGAAAAGAAAAGCCCCCACCACCAAGAGCGGCGCTAAATCGCCTAAAATGGTCAGCCACAAGGACGTCCCCGCTTCTTTGTCCACTTTCACGGAAACGTGGGCATTGTCTAGCAAAGTGGTTACATCATTCGTGGCCGCCAACGGATAGACGGTGGTATAAGTGGTGCCGCTGGAATTGGTCCAAGTCACCGCTGACTTCGTAGGATTCACCGTGGCGGAACGAATTCTACGGTTCGATACGGCATGAATCATGGTGCTGTACGGCATCGACTGCACCTTTTTTGCAGGAGTGTTCAAAAAGTCCATTAACGTAGAAATAAACAGCACCACGAACACAATGGTAATGACGCCGCGCAACCACCGGTTTTGCATCCGTTTCCCCCTCCGAGCTCACCCAATTTAACTTCCTTATAGTGTACCCCACCCCTTCCGATTTCGAAAGTCGGCCCCATCGAATCGTAGGGAATCGTTCCCTTTTGGGCATACTGAGTGCATAAGTTTAGGCTCACATCGATGCCGGGAGGAGGAGTTATGCAACCATCCCAGATGCCTTGGCAGACGGCCGACCCCTGGCTCATGCGAATTGGCGCTCCCTTACTGACCAGCGTATGGTTTGAATCCGGATTAGCGTATGCCCATTTACCGTCAGTCCTTTCTTTGACCCTGGCTGGAATTTCGCTAGGCTCGTACCCGAAGACTGCGGCCGTCCTCTTGCTACCCCTGCTGACGACGTTTTTCACTCTACTGTTCGACTATCTGCCGGGCGCCGCCTACCCTTTGGCTTTCACTACCCTAGCCCGCCGTCTCTCATCGTTACTCGCCTCGGTCTTCATGGTCATCGCGCTGACCCTCGATAGTTCCAGTGATATACGCCAAATGGTGGGACAAAAACCCTTCTATTTCGATCTCAAATTGATAGCGATAGGGTTGGCGTTGGCCGGGGCATGGCTCGCCGTGCGCGCTTTATATCGGCCGCAGGCGCGAACCAAGCCGCCGGCCAATATTGCTATAGCTGGTGGCCTTTCGGGAATGGTCATTATGATAACCTTTTTGGGATCAGCCGTGGTCGCCGTGGCCGCCGGCGGTATTGCATTCACCGCGGTACTCTCCGCCGTTCTCCTCGATCGCCGCAATCAAGACCCATAGGAAGAATACAGCCTGTACAACCCTTCAATATTACTTACGTAGCCTTGCGTGTACGATGGGACCTGGTCCCCATTTTGTTGCACTGCACCAGGACCGGCATTATACGCCGCCAAAGCCAAAGAAAGGTTGCCGTTAAAGAGTTGCAGCATTTGGCTGAGATACAGACATCCTCCCAAAACATTTTGCTCGGTGTTGTAGGGATCGATCCCTAAAGACGCCGCCGTGCCAGGTTCCAACTGCATTAAACCGATGGCTCCGGTGACGCTCAAGGCACTTTGATTCCCTCCCGATTCCTCGGTAATCACGGCAATCACCAACGCCGGGGACAAGCCAAAGCGGGCGGCAACCGGGCTCACCACGGGCAACATGGCCTGATACAGTTGCTGTCTGTCCAAACTCCCACTCGAAAAAGCCTGCAAGAGAGAGCCCACTTGGCTGGCCACCTGGCTAATTTGGCCTCTGAGCGAAGCCATTTCACTGGTCAAAGACGCTTCCTGACTTCTCAGTGTTTGCATCTCCTGCTGCTCTTGTTGATACGTTTGGTCAATGGCCCGTGCTTGGCTGACGGCCTGAGTAACCGCCGAAGAAGCCGCTGCCTCCTCCTCTTGAACCACGGCACGGGCTTGGTTTTCTAGATTTTGACGAGCCACTAAAGTCGCTTGAGCCTCCGCCAAAGCCGCCTGGTCCGCGGCCAAGCTTTTCTCATCTTGCTGAACCGCCTGAGCTTGGGCTCGAATCGTCTGGACTTCATCGGCCGCCTCGGCTGCGATTTGTCCCAACATGGTGACTCGGCTAATTAAGTCGGCAAAGGAATTCGCCCCGACCATCACCGCCAGATAGCCGACCGATCCGTGTTCTTCCACTAACCGCAATTGACCAGAAAACAGCGACCGTTCATGAGCCAGCCGCGCTTCTGTTTGTCGAAACTTCTTCCGACTCGCCTGATACAGGGCTTTTGTGGCCGCAAGCCTTTGGCTCGTGCTAGAAACCTGAGCGGTTGTGTTCCGCAACAAGGCTTCGGTCGTAGCCAGCCGTGCCTTGCTGATCGCGACTTTTTGTGCATCCGTGCCCGCCGCCGCCTGAGCTTCAGACAATTGATAGCTTAACTGTCCCAGTTTTGCCATCGCTTTATTGACTCCCGACCGCACCGTTTGATAATTTGACTGATCTTGAGCCAGCAAGGCCCTGTCGGCTTCCTCTTTTTGCTGCAACTGACTCACGCTCTGAGCGTTGGCGAAAAAACCTGTGCCTGACATTAAGAGGACTATGGCACCCAGTGCAAGCAGCTTTCCTCGCGATATCATAGAAACCCCCTATGGTATATTGAATATTGGCGATCCAAATTTCGATCCAAAACTTCAAATCAGGTCACTCTATCCGATAATCTTGTCGACGAGTTATTTCGCTATCGAGACAGGAAATCCCTTCTCTGGGAGCAAAATTCCTGTCGAATTCAGCCAAACTTGATAAACCGGTGCCAAAATCCACCGCCTTTAGGCGCAAAAAATAAGAACGCTGCAGTGCCTAAGTGACCACGCCAGCTTGACGACCACCTCCGCCGACAGTCTTTCCCGAACTGCCGTCGGCGTGAGACAGCCTATCGCGTGCTTTCCTGACAAAGAGACGAGACCGGTCGGGCGATCAGCCACGTCTCGACACGATCGCACCGAACCTCTATCGATGCGATTTGTCTGCTATACTAGCGAAAAAAGGATTCCAAAAGGTGGCTGCCCAGTTGACCATCAGCAGTGAAGACCTCCTAAATGTATTGAAAACGGGTTCTGGCCGGTGGCATGTGGAAGAGTTAGCCGACCAGTTGTTGCCAAAGTTCGACGGGCCCCGCGATCAACTACTCCGTAAAATCCACCAACTCGCAACGAACAACAGGGAGTTTACCCGGGGCGATACCCACTACCTGGTGTATTTGCCCGTGTTTCGCACCGGCGCCAGAATGATCCAGCCGTTTCCGATGGGACCTTTCTCTGCTGAAAATGAGGAGGTACCCCTCGTGCTTTGGTTGCCCGAACTCATCGCTCTGCTTTGGCCAGAACGCATTCGTCGACGTTCCGCGGTCACCTGGCATCTTGAAGAAGGACCGTCGTTAAAAGTCCGTCTCAAGGAACTTGATCCGTTCGAAGATGAGATGTCGCCGAATTTACGAGCGTGGCTAACTGCTGCGAGCCGCCACGCTTCGGCCATCACCGTGACCTGTGTCGATGGAGCCAAAGCAGAGTTTCAAGTACGCCCTAGTGATGCGGCAACCCCTCGAGCGGACTCCTCGGATGAGGCAATCAGATCCGCCGCTAATAAAATTATGGGGAAATCTCGTTATCCAATGGAACTCGAAGACGTGGCGCGAGAACTGATGGCGCGTGGGCTGTACCACTCTTCGGTGCCACCACGCCCTCTGCTTGATATCCTCCTTCAGCCCGTTCCGGTGGTACAAGAGTCTCATAGTGGAGTGGGATTTAAGCGACTTTCGAAGCGTCCTACGGCCAAGGTCTTGGCCTTGTTAGAAGCCAAGAATCCGGAGTGGGCAGTCGACAACCTAACCTATTGGGAAAACACCGGCGGAATGATCCGCTCGGTTAAGCAGGCAGGCTCGGTGCCATCGGTGGCACCGAGCCTGCCTCTGGGCGTCTATCGCATTGAAGTTAAATTCGTGGACGCAGACGTCAGCCGGGTCATTGCAATTGCATCGACCGACACGTTTGCCGATTTGCACCGAGCGCTGCTATCAGCGATTGATTGGGAAGACGGCGATCCTTGGGTGTTTTCACTTAGTCGCAATCAGAGGATCGCGGAAATCGGCATTGCTCCCGGGGGCGAATTAGAAGCGTCCAGTACGTCACTCGCTAGCGTCGGCTTCAAGGTAGGACAAACCTTTGCCTACTCCTACGATCATCCTTTTTGGGGAGAATTTCTCTTAACCGTCCTGGCATTTGCACCGGGTCAAAAAATTGCGGCTCCCATCGTAGTCGAGTCCCATGGCAAGGCTCCCACGCAATTTCCTGGTGATGAGGACGAGGATGAGTACGGGGAATCGATCGAAGAAGGGGAAACTAGCACTAATTTGGCGGACGATTGACCGGTGGATGGCGATGAATGCGAGTCTTGGCCTGACCTAGGATGCTGGTTGCAGGTTTGCTTCAGTCATTCTGAGCTAGTTTTAAATCTGGCGCAGTCGATAAAACGCCCACGACACCGACGGGTATCGGTCGCGCCGTCGGACCCGCTCCGTGGCTTCCCGAATTCCGGTCCGATCTTCCACCAAGAAAAGCGTCTTCCCGCCATAGCGAAACACGCGTGCCTTTCTGCCCTGATGGTTCACATCGGTCATCCAACGGTTTTCTCGTGGTTCTAAGCATTTGAGGGGCCGTCGAGCAGACGGGATCTCAAATACTGCAAGTTCCTGCTCCGGGGTCGGATATCCTTGGATTTTCGCGGTCAAGGTGAGTTCCATCCCATCACCCTCCTGCCATTCACTCATAATGTCATCCCACTTTGGGGAGCGAACGCACCATGCCGAAGGGCGGCGGCTCTCAGAACGGCTGCTCTTTTGCACCCCTCTTGCTCAGCGGAGCGACGAACATGCCTAACGACGCCGTGACCCACTGAACCATGGGCTCAGACCGCAGTTAAGCTTAGGACTTGATAAACGAGTCCCCACCATCTGAATCGAGAACCCTGAAACGCGCGTGGCTGCCATCCCCGCAACATGATTTGTCTGGTTTCGCACCAGTCCTCTCGATCGATCTTCCCTACGTTAGTTTTCTCTGGCTCCATCACCTCAAGGCGGCCAAGTGCTGACCATGAAAATTTTAAAAATGGTTGTCAGAACGCGCATGTGTAGCCCTGGATTGCGTATGTCTAAGCGATGGCAGGTCACCACCAAGCCGCTGAGTGAGCACAAGGCCATCCATGCTTCGGGATAAAAGTTCGGCCGATTGCGGTACTTGGGTAGCGGCAGGGCCAGCGAACCGGATCACTTTTAACGGGTCACTCTTATTTTAGAAAGGAGGCGAAACATCATGCAAACCCCCTATGTACGGCGCATCGTGTGGATTGGAGGCTTAGCCAGCTTAGTCTTTTCCATCGTGTTGCACTTGTCTATGTTATGGGAGGTCCCACCGTTGAACATGGCCCTATGGGACGGAAGCTTTTTGACGATAAATATGGGCTGGGCCACTTTTCTCGGACTGGGGTTAGAGTGGTTGATAGGGTGCTTATTATGCCTGGCCTTCGCAGAATTGTGGGCCCCCAATGTTCGGGGATCCTATGCCTTCAAAGGATCCACCTTTGGCGTTTTGTGGTGGGGATTCATGATGATTTTTGGGTTTCCTCTGCTCGGGCTAGCCAGCCCGCTTAGCCGCAACGGCCTCGCTCCATACCCCGGGCTGTTTGCGCTCGGAGAAGGTCCCGCCACTCCGATCCTCTTTCTGTTAGCCATGATAGGCTTTGGCCTAGTGGCGGGATTCTTCCTCGAACAAGGTAGTCATATCTGGGGGCCGTTTCACTGGCATCTCAGCTAACGATGTCAACCAGCAAGTCTACGATTTCCCCGGGCTGGGGAAATCTGCCTTGCTCTGCCTTAGAAAAGATAACGCTCCCGTCCCGGCGCAAAACAAAGACGCCTCCCGATGACGGAATCATGGTCACAGATCCCAAAGCGTTCTTATAGGTTCGTAAGATTTCGTCCACCACCCGGGTGGCATGTTCTAAAAACCCTCAAGCGGTACAGTACTCAATCGTAATCCGAGGCTTGTCCGCGTTCATCCAATAGGACCTTCCTTCGCCATATTCGATGGCTACCTTAGTGCTTCTGGGCGCATCGCTCAAGAATTTGGTAGCGTAGATATTAGGAGACTTGGACCTCAAGGGTTGAAAAAAACCGTCCTTCCGTTAGGCTAAGGATGAGCAATCAACCCAAAGAAAGGACGGACGAAGAATGGTGTCACAGTCTAAGAATATCACAGTGGAGTACGATTATCATATTAAAATATCGTTTCAGGACTGCCAATTGATGACCTTACTCGCAGCCTTTGCACTCTTATTGCCCAAAATTCTCACGGATTTCTTGCAAAACGCTCTCCTTGGATACGCGGACCAAGTCATGCAGTGGCCGCACAAGCCCTTCGCGTGTGACCACTGTGGGAATGATCAAGCCTTCATTTGGAAAACCCGGCACGGTCGGTCGACCAAGATTCTGACCACCTTCCAGTGAGTCATCCTCCACCAGTTGCAGGTCCAGTGCTCCGTCTGTGGGCACAAGTTCTATCTCACTCGCCGGCTCTTGGGGATGGAGCGCCAGGAACGCATTCCGAAGGCGGTGTATCGGAAGCTGGGATTGGTCGGGGCGTTGGCCTCCTATCGCGTGGGGGCCAAGATTGTGAGCACCTTCGGCTGGACCATTGATAAAATGACGATCTGGAAGGCCGTCCAAGGTGGTCAGCGCAGTCTGACCACCTTGGACGGCCAAAGAGCTCGTCTTCGCCGTCGATCCACATGAGGCCCCCCGCGGCGAGGCAGATGGCACGGGCGTCGGCATTCAAGGGGTCGGCAAACGGGGCAAGGAACTGAAAGTGTTCGTGCAATCCAAGAAAAGCGGCGGCATCCGGGTGGCCGGGCTGGGGATCGGCTCGTACCACGGAGGGTGGCGTGCCTTGTTTCGGCCCAGCTTGGCGGCCCTCAAGACGTTTAAACAGTTCCTCCTGGTCACCGACGGGGACACCACCATTCTCGACGGCCTGAAGGGACAAGTGAAGGTCCTCGTGCAGCGCTGCTTATGGCATATTCCCCATCAACGGAAGTTTGCGTTGTGGAAGGATCGCCAGCACGTAGCGCGCAAGAGCCCGGAATGGCTCCACACCATGAGCCGGATCTTCGCTATTTGCGCCATTCGGACGGGCATCGAAGACGAGGCCGTAATCCAGACGTTAGTGGCCACCAAGCGAGAACGCTTGACGGCGTTGATTGCGTATTGTCGCGACCACGGCTGCCAGGCCGCCGCAACCTACCTGGAAAATGCGGAAGCGGATTGGTTTACCGCGTTGACCCATCGCTTAGAAGGCAAGACGACGAGTCGGGTGGAGCGCCTGATGCGGACGGTGAATCTGCGGATCAACGTGGGCAAATGCGAGCTATACCGCGAGTACTGGTGGAGCACCGACGGGGCCCTCAACGCGGTGAAAGTGCGCTTGGCCTACTATTACAATGGCTTCGACGCGTAAGATGAGACAGGGGCCCGCTGGGAGATGGACCGGATTTCAGGCCGCTCGGCCTCTCTCACGGTCCTCACCCGGGGCCTGATGGTAAGTCATGTAAGTCAAGATCGGCATCGGACCAGCGAAATATCGATCACCCGAGAGCAACGGCGGCCGGTTTCCCGCCTCACCCCTAAAAGGTGAGGCGGGAAACCGGCCAATCCGAGAAAATATCTCAGGTCTCCTATTGACAACGCCACCAAGAATTTATGCGCAAGATTTTCAGCCCCGGGGCTTCACAAGTCTCCCGGTTGGCTCGCCCGAAAAGCCAGAAGGGCAAAATCCCCCCGGGACTCGATTAGCGCACGGTTCTATATGGTATTCTAACCCTATTGTGACCCACGTTTAAGGAGGATACCTACGCAAAGTTCCGGCAATCGGGCCCAACCCAAACGTTCGAGCATGGCGCTTTCGACCGCGATCGTAGCGGTGGCAACATTATTGACCAAAATCATTTCCTTAGTTCGAGAATGGCTGATGGCCGCCTTTTTCGGCACGACGCTTAAGGAAGATGCCTGGCTGATGGCCAGCGTCATTCCTAACCGCTTGTTTGCCGCCATCGATTCCGGGTTGTCTAACGTATTGGTGCCCACCCTGGCCGGAGCGGAAACCGAGTACAGCGGCCTAGACGTCAGGCAGTTTTTGCAAGAGTCGTTTACCGTCGTCACTTTGTTCGCTTTGGTCTTGGTCGCACTGGGGTACGGGTTTACTGCCCCTTTTATTCATCTGATTGCGCCAAGTTTTTCGGGTCTAAAGTTTGGACTCACGGTCTCCATGACCCGCATTTTACTTCCCACCATTGTGTTTTGGTCCTGGAACGGCTACTTAGTCGGCATTCTGCGCAGTCGCGAAGCTTTTTCCGAATCGAGTGTAGCGGCAATCATTACCAGCGTCCTTCGGGTGGCCAGCCTGCCCGTCCTCGTGGTCGGATTCCTCTTAGGGATTCGCGGCGTGGCGTACGGCTTCACTTTGGCGGTGTTCTGCCAAACTCTCTATCTTTTCATTACCGTCCATCGCTTGGGTGTTCGATTAGGATGGCGGCCCAGTATCCGTCATCCCCTGACTCGGCGAATGCTCTCCCTCACTCCACCTTTCCTCATGTCGAGTTCGGTGACCACCGTCGGCATCCTGGTCGACCGCATTTTAGCCTCCTCTCTCGTCACCGGCAGCATTGCTGCGCTCAACTACTCTCAAGTCCTGAGCCAATTGCCCACCGCAGTCCTTTTGCAGAGCTTCGCGCAACCCGTTTTCACGCGACTGTCCGCCCATTGGAATGCGGTGCAACGAGAAGAATACGACGACCTGCTGGCCCGGGGGTTTATCTTGGTCGCGGCGGTCGCAATACCGGTGACGTTAACTTTCCTCTGGCTTCCAGGGCCGATCTTGGGCGCCATTTATCAGCATGGTAATTTTTCTGCCCATTCACGGACTCTGACCTTGGGCCCGCTGATAGGGTGGTCTTTAGGCATTCCCGCGGGCGGCTATGGAACGTATCTTTCGCGGGCACTCTTCGCCCAACGAAAAACCCGTTCGATTACCTGGATTAGCTTATCCACCGTGGCACTCAATATTGCTGGCGATTTGCTGCTCATTCACCCCTTGAAGGCCACAGGATTGGCCCTGGCCACCAGCATCGCCTGGTGGCTCCGGGCAGGGCTATTGTTTTGGTTCTTGCGAAAAAGTCTCGGCCAGCGTACCCGCCCGATGATCGATGGAACCAAACTAGCCTGGCTCGGACTGTCGATGATAGGGTTTTCCCTGCTGCAAGTCGGACTCCCTCGTCTCCTCGACATCACCGCGACCAGTCATGGATGGACTCTCATCTTCCGCGTCGCCATGGTCCTCGTAGTCAGTTGGGCCGGCTATGTTTGGGCACTCGCCAAGTTGCCGCTGTTAGACCCGAGAGACCGATCCCGTCTGCAATCAGGGCTGCAGCGGATTTCTCGTCGTCTGAAACCTTGAGAAGGAGAACGACATGATCAAACTTTGGCTGTTGCCTGCTATCCTGTTAGGCATGGCCACATCCTGGCCACAACACGCTGTCACCGCTATTAGCGGCCTATCCTGCACCCATCAACGCGTGTGGGTCTGTTCGGAACCTGGTCAAACCGCCACTGCCACGATCCATTTAAACGGCGCCGCTCAGGCCTGGATGCGCCATGGTCAATTACCTTTAAGCTACCTAGGCACTCGGGGCTCGATCTACATTCAATCCACCCCGGTCAGCCAGGGTGCCAGTACAATCACGGCCTCCGTCACTCAGCCCACCGAACTGTTGATTGGATCGACTCAGCATCTCTCGGCGGTCCTCTACTTAGATGTGCCTCAACTGCCACCGTGGCCCACACAACCACTTCGGATTACACCGCCGGCAGCCAATATACCTCCGCCGACGACCTTTGCAGCCCCTTCGCCGAAGGTCTACTGGAATGCGATTCGACGCGCCAATCACCTCGAAGGCATGCCCCCACTTACTCTGCCCCGAAACTATTCCCGTTTGTCGCCCGCAGACCAGCTGTTCGTCCTAGCCAATTTGGAGCGTGTGGTGCATGGCTTATGGCCACTATACGGGGTCAGTCCAGCGCTCAATCGAGCCGCCGCCGAAGGAGTGCGCAAAGGCACTGATCCTACGCTGGTCGGCGACCGAATTCCCGCCTGGGGTTCTAATTGGTATAGTGCCACGGGGGCCCTTCAAGCCACTTACAGTTGGATGTATGATGATGGATATGGCAGCCAGAACATCGACTGCCGTCAGCCCGGAGCTGCCGGCTGCTGGGGTCATCGTGACAATATCTTAGGCAACTGGGGACCCTATGGAGTTTTTGGTGGGGCGATCTTAAAGCCGCTATTCGGTAAATCCGGCACAGCCGAGGTTTTTCGCATGAATTTTAGTCCGAAGACTATCAAACACATCAGTTACACGTGGAAGCAAGCAGTAAAGAACGGCGCACGGCCGAGCGGATTGTAGTACGGTTGACGCACACCAAAGTCATGGATTCCTAGTGGTCTTGCCACCGTAGGCGCCGACCACGCCACTGGCGGATCCTCACGAGTTTCATCCCAAATACGGTGTGGCGCCTTTCGGCATGGTGCGTTCCCTACCCAAAGCGGAATGACATTGTGAGTGAATGGCAGGGGGATGGACCTTACCTTGACCGCGAAAGTCTAAGGATATCCGACCCCGGAACAGATGAACTTGCAGCATTTGAGACTCCGTCTGCTCGACGGCGCCTCAAATGCTTAGCACCACGAGAACCCCATTTTTTGACCGATGTGAACCATCAGAGCAGCAAGACACGCGGGTTTCGCTATGGCGGGAAGACGCTTTTCTTGGTGGAAGATCGGACCGGAATGTGGGGAGCCACGGAGCGAGTCCGACCGCGCGACAGATGCTCGGACAAAAAGCCGCGCTTTATCAAGCGCGCGGATCCCATTTGACGGTTTGATACCCAATCTCTGGATGTCTCAACCCCTTTTCGCATAACGATCTCCCAACACGATGGCGTTCTGCCAACAACGGATAGTATGGCCCGCGCGCCCTATATCAAACGCGTAAAGTCGCGGTCGATCCGCACTATACCGTGCATACGTATCCGAAAGGTAGACAGATCGCGCGAGGGAATCGGGATAAGCGCCACCACCGATGGGAATGTCCATCGTGCCATTACCGTGCGGACGATGATCGGATTGGTGCCATGAACCTGCACCGCAAGGGGTCATGCAATGCGTGTCACCCAAACGCCGATGGACGATGGGCTACTCCTCAAGGTGGCGCTGCCCGTCCGTCGATTTCCCGGTCCGAGACCCTGGTCGAGTCGCCTTACTTCCGCCGATTCTGTCCCCCCGAACGAGTCGTCCCGGTGACCGGGATGAGAGCAAGGGCGCACTCGCAAAACTGGCTTAAGGCACAAAAATGCTGAAGAATGGCCGAAGCCATTTCAGCCCCTTGTCAAAGCCGCCTTTTTAGTCACCAATTACCAAACACCCAAACGATGTTTTTTCCCACGGTTGGATGGCTCGATGGTTCTTAGCGTGAGCCAACATCGTGTACTGAATCTCCCCATGGCTAAAGCTAGGAGGTTCCGGTCTCCACTCCTGTTGGCTCTCCGAGGCTCTCGGGTCGCCCCTACACCATCCTGGGCCTCACACAAGATTCTTCCGCATCGAGTGCTTACTATCCCGGTTGCAGACGAACCGCTCTGACCCTCTCGGGTGTTCTTGCGACGAAAGACGCTCGCGGCTTCTTCGTGCTCACAAGCCCGTCTCAAGAAGTGACTCCACTTCCGATTCCCGAAGGAATCCGCTGACAAATCTCGTCTCGCTCAAAAGCTGGTACTCTTCAAGATTTTTGCCCTAACGGGCCAATGGGCTGATATCCCCAGGCTTAAAAGCCGGGGCTTTACGTCCGATTTTGGTAAAGGTGTCACCCCTGCCGTCAGGGCATGATAAAAAGCCCCGCCCTACATTTGGGCGGGGCTTTTGCGACGACAGGTCACGAATCTATGAACTTTGGACCTCCGCTTTCAGTTTGGCCAATTCGTCCTTAAGACTAGAACTAGCCTTAGCCGCATCCAATTGTTGACGAACCGGATCCGAACCGGCGCTCGTCGATGGTCCCAACGCCTGAGTATCTTCGATTTCATCCATCGCCGAAGCTCGCGCCTGCATCTGTTGAATCTTGTCCTGGGCACGGTCTAAAGACCCGGACACGTCCTCCGCATGTTGGGTAATACCGTGCATTGCCTCGCCGATGGCCACATGGGCCTTGGCTGCAGAGTACTCTGCTTTCATCACTTCTTTTTGACTGCGGAACGATTCGATTTTCGACTCCAATTGCTTCTGCGCTGCGCTCAGTTTCTCTTCTTCGGCTTGTGTTTCTTGGACATGCGTACTTAAGTCGTCGGCTTGATGCTGGACGGTCGCTTTCATCGCTAGAGCCTGGGTCGCCAAATCGTCCCGACCACTCGCCACCGCTTCGCGAGCATCCGCATCGTAGTCTGCCGCCTTCTTCTGCAACACGACCAATTGCATCTCCAACTGCTTCTTAGCAGTGGCTACCTCTAGTACATGACGTTTCGTCTCTTGCAAGGCCTCTTGCATTTTTTCGTAGGAGTAGTCAATTGTCTGTGTCGGATCTTCTATCGCATCCAAGGCCGAGTTGGCCTTGGCACCTAAAATCGTCTTCACCCGATCCATCAAGCCAGCCATCGTATCGCTCCCTCCGTCTAATTCCTAATACCCCTTACATCATACTGCTATCACGAGCAATCCACGAATCTAAGGTTCGAAAACGTGTCCCTGCTCCTTCGTAGGAGCGCAGCAAGCGCCCCAAATCCATCGCCGACCGACTGTTGAAGGCCATGACATCCAAACAGACCGGTTCACGCAAGGTTCAGCCGGGGTGTGCTGACAAAGCGAGGCCACGCCCATGGGTCCACCCATGTTCAGGTCTTACTTTGTCTTCGTCCACGATTGACCCTCCGAGACAACCCTCAATGACAGTATGGTACGTTTTTCTCACCTGGCCGTGATTACGGGTAAGCGTCAGGTCTCCATTGTCCGCATAACAAATGTTGTCGCAGCTATCAAGAAAAGTTCGTGGAGGACACCCAACCCTTGATTCCCCCCCCAAATCGCGCAGGGAGTCCAAGTGTTTGATATACCCTCTAGACTTCGCCGGGGTCAAAGTTTTCGGTTTTTAGGAAAGTGACCGGATACATGGCAGCCTGGGTTAGCGAAGTGTAGGCGCGCTCACGGCTTCGTGGCTAAATCGCCAAGTTCGGTCCGCGCGCAGGACAGACGAGACAACACGCTAGACGAAAACACTCCCTTGATGAGTCCATCGTGGGCTTTCAAAGGACAAATCAAGGTCGGACGGCGTGTCCCGCCGTGATCGATGATGAGCCATTCGTCATCATCTTTTAAGCGCAATCAATG
This sequence comes from Clostridiales bacterium, assembly GCA_027365485.1. GTDB lineage: Bacteria > Bacillota > Sulfobacillia > Sulfobacillales > Sulfobacillaceae > JAMCVM01. The sequence continues at coordinate 3,639 of DAHXNH010000346.1, read as the reverse complement.
GGGGGTATTGCTTTTTTCGGTTTTTCAAATATTAGTGCCGGTAACGGAGCATGAACGCCAGCGAAGACGACGCAGGGACGGCGTGTCTTCGCTCGCGATTTCGCCGCCACCGCTACGCTCACCGGGTCTAACCTCAAGGCTGCCAATACCACCCACAGCGAGCGTATCCCTGCTGGCTTCACGTAAAACTCCCATGGCAATCGTGACGTCCTTCTCGTCCAGTACGACCTACTGGGATGCATCAGCCATGGTCTTTGGTCACCCACAGAGGTCGCTACAAAGCGCGAAGCTCGCAATTTTCAACCAATACTCTTGGGGATCTTGTGCTATGAACGAGCGGGTTGAGAACGTCGGCTTTCTGCCCTATTGACTTCTCGTACCGGTGCCGGCACCCACGCGGAGAAATCCACGTCAGGAAGCACCCGCCGCAACTTCTCGATGTCATCCCGATAATACTGGTCCAAGTACTTCCGGTCTTCTTCGGCAATGGTCATTTTACCTAAGTTCAAATGATCCACAGACTGCCGCAAGCGAGCACGCCAGCGCGCTGGCAACCAACGCCGAATCCAGGCCAGCCAGGCACTGGGTCGATTGAGCCAGCGATGCACGAAGGGAATCCTCGGCAACCCGCCCACATTCACTTGGCTAAAGAAGGGAGCGTAGTCTGGACTGGCTCCAATGAACTGACAAATGGAACGAAAGGTTGTTTCCGGATGGTCGCGAAGATCTTCATACAGCCACACGCCGACATGATCGTGGCCAAAGGCCGAGATATAAGCCTCCACTGCATCCGCGTAGCGACCACGCGCCTTATGCGCCCAGATTCTTCGCCATCCGCGACGAATCCGATCCTCCTCGGCTTCCAAAGCTTGGCGAAAACTCAAGGTTTCTCGACCGTCACGCACTAAATGGACATACTCCGAAAAGGCCCGGGTCGTTGGATGGCGCAACAAAATGACAATTTTGACATCCGGTAGCGCCTCCTTCATCCGTTCAATCGATGCATGATACAAATCTAAATACGACGGGGATGCTTCTCCGCGTACGGAAAACTCCTCAGATCCCTCAAATAGGCGACCATACTCGTCCCAAGTGGTCACCAGGGGCTGGTTGAAACGGTCATCTCCAGGCCCAGAATAGGTCGGTTGCAGACCAGAAAAAAAGTGAGGTTCCTTTACCGGCGACATAAACACTCCAGGGTGTTGATTCAACCAATGATAAAGCGCGGTGGTACCCGATTTAGCAGCACCAACGACAATAAATGTCGGCAAAACTGTTGGGCGACTAGACATCGTCGACCCCTCCTTCAACAACGCGTCTTCGCGTAAAAATTTAGGTGAGCTTAGTAGGCAATCCAAACAGTGGCACCATCGCCACATAACCGGCGTCGCCGGTATTGCCTGACAGGGCCAGGGTGTGGTCATACACTACCGGCCCGTACGTGTTGACAAAGTCGGCAATGTTTTCCTTCGCTACGATTTGGCCTTTAGCCGAAATTGCGAGCAGGGTCCCGGATTTCGTCAACACATAGACCCGATGATCCAACACGGCTGGCGGTCTCGTGACCGGTGATCCAGCGGCCACTGACCACAACACTTGCCCCGTCTTGATGGACAAACAGACCACCCGACCATTAATCGCATTGCCCACATAGACCCGATTGCCAACCACGGTCGGCGTACCGGTAGCCTTAAACGTTGGAGCAACCCCGTGGGCGATGATTTTAGACCACAGAATATGTCCTGTCTTGGGACTCAGTGCAAAGATCTCAGCTTGATGGTCGGGGGAACTCGGCGCCAAATTGGCCGACCCAGTCAATGCCGCGGTAATCAATCGCGCAGGAGTGACCGCTATGGCGGTATCGTCCACCCCCTCCAGGGCATGGACAATAGGCTGCTGCCAAAGCACGCGGTGCGTCGTTAAATTCACCGCCACCACCCCGAGTGGACCGGCTCCTCCCATATAGGCCACATTACCCAAGATTCGAGGGCTGGACCGACTGACATAGTGTCCGATATTCACGGACCAAAGCGGATGACCCGTGATCAAATTAATGGCGTAAAGCCGCCGATTGCCGCTGGCTAAGTAAACCGTATTCCCCGCCACCGTAGGTGGCGCTTGGTCTGCTCCCGAAGTAAAAAACGTCCACAACTTCTTACCGGTCGTAGCATTAAAGGCATAAAGTCCGCTCGGCCCCACCCCACGCACCATTCCCGGGGTGGTCGCTGGGGCTAACGAAGGGCGTTGGAAGGCCGCGTTGCCCACACCCGCCAACAAGACGTTTTGGGCGACTATCGGCTGAGAAAATACGCTATTGGGCAAGGTGACCGACCAATTTACGGATCCGGTTGCAGGATTCATCGCCCAGACTTCCCCGGGATGGGCATGATTGCGAGGTCCACTCACAAATCCGCCAGCCACGTACAGTTCATTACCCACCAGCACGGGGATACTATTGACGAGAGCGGGAACATTGACTAAATACTTGGGACCGTCGGCGAGGGATACTTGGCCTACGACTGGATTATTATCTTGACTGTCATCATCCATCGGCCACGAATCCACAGTAGGTCCAAGGTCTTGAGCCACATCAACATACGTAACCACCTTGGTTACGGCCGTCACCGCAGGACTTGTCCGCCCGTTAAGGCTCCACACTCCAGCAGCCATGACCCCAATCACGGCCAACGCACTGACCCATTTCCACCTCAGACCCGATCCCTCCTCACCTTTTTCTACGACCACTCTTTCTTAATCATACTGGAACTTTGGCGAAACCGTTCTGAACTGTTGCTGAAGGTTATCACACCGCGCCTGGACCAAATCCGTCCGTCCGCCACCCATCTCGGGTTTGTGACTTGAAGCATCTCCCGTTTTGAATGATAAATTAACGGACTTTGGGATCCTCATGACGAAAGAGTAGGTATCATTTCGCCCGAACGAGGAGGGTCCTAATGATCCAGTGATGGTCTCTCGCCGAGTATTTTGAACATGCATCCCCAGATCAGTCAGGTTGTAGGAACGAGTCTCCACCGGCTTACTTTACGTAAGCATCTTTCGTTTAAGCAAATTCGCCCATCCGACCGATTTTGCGTTGGAGATGGGTATGGGTATGACATGTCATCACTGATGACGTGTCATACCCATAGGATTCGGGAGGCTGATGAGATCGGCCGAAGCTTCGTACGAGAAATGGGAAAACCTTAGATTTGGTGGTCCAGTGGATTGGAAGACGCACACGGAGACAATAAAACCCCCGATCCCCAAGCATTACGCCCCTGCAGACCTCATTTACCCGGAATATTCAATGACGGTGCCCCCCGGCAACCGCATGGTCGCCCTATCGGGCGTACGGATGCGGTGGACGCGTCACACACGCCATCCGTAAGCGGTCGGCGATCCGGGTTCCCATGTACCGACGATTAAATCGATACGTCAACTCTTCCAAATACCGTTGCCGTCGGGCGCGTCCCCCGTCGGGGACTTCCGAGGGTCGTCCGCGCCCGTGATAGGTGCCATCAATCCACGTTTTTGCGAGACTCATGACCGTATTCATCCCATGAAACACTTGAGGTGCGTTGGGACCCTACTCAGAGTCACTCGATGAATCCGCGTAATGGGCTTTAGCCCCCGCGGCTC
>DAHXNH010000232.1 GCA_027365485.1 Clostridiales bacterium | reverse complement strand
GGGCGCTGACGTGGGACAGGTGGGTGCAAAGGAGGATTTTGGGCTATCAGATGCTCGCACCAAGGGATAAGTTAGACACTCGCGCCGTTTCGCGACCCGAGTGAACGGACCTGAGGACGCAGTAACCGTTATGGACCACTGCTGTACAGCGTCTCTGTCACGAATCTTCACTGTCTCGCAGAAAGGCCACGAACTCCTTTCTGAGGAGGATAACACTTGCTTGAGCCGGATGCGCGGAACCGTGCACGTCCGGTTCTGAGGGGGCCCGGTCGCCGTAAGGTGGTCGGGCTACCTGGTGAGTGCGCCTTAGGTCTAGGTCGGCAAGAATGAAACCTTTTCTTTGACACCGGCGTTACCTTACGTAGATAGATAACTTCTAGGGGAGGCCGCTTTGATGTTCACCCGATGCATACGCTATATCCCTCAAGTCGCTCTGGTCCTCGCGGTGACCACGACACTAATGACCGTTACGGGTGCCGGCCTGGATCATCGGCCCTCGCTTGCTCCAGTTACCATGGGGGCGCGCGTCGCAGCGACGAAGACGTCCGTGTCCGATGTGGTAACCATAACCGTCGGCTGGGGAATCAACGCCAAGCAGCAAGTGCTGCGAACCACCACGGGCGGCCAATCCTGGACCGTCGTCAGCCCGGCGCATCCGAACGCGACGCTGCTAGACACTTCGTTTACCAGTTCGCACCATGCCGTGGTCGTCGGTGCCGCGCATCATCGTGGACAGTGGATCGTCTGGGCCACGACCAACGCCGGTCATACGTGGCACACGACCTTCTTACCCATGCCTAAAGACGGGCAAAGCTCTGGGGCGACCGTGCAAGTCAGTTGGTACTCTACACAACGCGGGTGGTTGATGCTCCCGGTAAATATGCTGAACAAACCGGCCCAGGATCGTCTCTATCGCACGACCAACGGCGGCATGACGTGGCAACTCATGAGCGGAAACCTGCCCTACCGCGATAATGCGGGCGTAGTTTTTAGCAGTTCGGAGGTAGGATGGCTTCCGCTACATACGGATTCCATCGGGCCGAATCATCCAATCCTCGCTACCACGGTTAACGGGGGTACCACCTGGCAGGCGGTGACGCTACCGCATCCTCCGTTGTTAGCGCCGCGCTCGCCGAATCCCAAAGAAGATTACTCCCCTCACCCCGTGGGATTTCCGGTCTTTGCGACGTCCCAGTTGGGCGCGCTGCTGACGACCTATGGCGCGTTGAATCCCAATGGAACCTTGAAACCAAAGTATCCCGTGGTCTACTTCACAACCGATGGGGGAAGCCATTGGCAGTGGATAGTCTTACCGGTCGAGTCGGAAACCCCGGCGAATTCCCCCACCCCCAGCACTCTCTCCTGGCAATCTACTCCTCACGGGTGGGTATTGAACGTCCGCGCATTCACTCAGAAGATCATCGCGCAGTGGTCGGTAAGCAAATAGGGATGGTTACAATAACGCAAACCCGCTTCCGACGATGATCGACTATGGCGACCAACCCCAAGCCATTGATAGCGCTACCTGGAGCATGCAGCAGTTATATACGTGCGCCTATGGGGATCTTTCAGATATTGCCATGCCGGAAATCTACGATGATACGCAAGCAACCTATTGGACACCCGTGGTCAATGATTACTCCGGGATAGAATTTTTAGGCTCTACTTCGAATGAAGGAGCCGGTGTGAGTTGGCCCACTGCATGGACTGACTTAAACAATGCCACCAATTCCAACGGAACCGACGACCGGGTGGAATCTAACGCAGTTAGCTTTAACGGATGAGGAGGCACACCCATGCGCAAGCGAACACGGATGAACGGGTTGGCGATGACTGCCGGCATTGCAGTCAGCCTCGGCATCATTGGCTTATCGAAAGGATTTAGTGACGCAACGACCGTGCAGGGTTTTAGCCAACAAAAGCAACAACGGTTTCAGCAATATATCAATCAGGCGAAGAATAACACGAACATTCCAATCGATCATCCGATCGGGGTAGTCTCCTTAGCCCCGACTAAACCATCTCCTATACAGGGTACGGCTCCGTTTGGCTTTGTCGAACCTGCCATCACGCAAACGACCGCATGGTTCTGGAGGCGGTACCCAGGTTCTTCGGTCCAAGACCTGAGCAGTGGCATCATCGTCGTCAGCGGATCGGTGCCCAACACCCCGACCCAAGGGGAAATTGGCGTGTGGATCACGAATATGAGTCCGGCCCCAGCCTGGCAAGGCCAATTTGTGGCACCGGGATCGACCGGCCCCATTTCCATTAACAGTTTCCAGGGGCAAATTGCCACGTGGACGTCCGCGTCGGGGGAACAAGGCACCTTCACAATATCGCCTCCCAAGTATGGTCTGTCAGCAATGGGTAGATTGGGTTTTGGTCCTACGTGGCTTTCGAAATCACATTTCGCTTTGGAGACCCTTATGTTTCCACTCCTTAGTCGTTAAACGGGGGCGTTCATAAGACACGCTGTCCGCGCATTACCCGCTGAGGCGCTAACGGGCGGAGTGCGCCGTAAACTCGATGTGCTTGCCGGCCCTCCGTTCAGGAAACCTTTACGAGTCGCCTGACGTTTTACCTCGCAGGGAGGGACCAGGGATGAAGCGACTCGGATTGGCAACGCTTGGATTAGCGCTCAGTGTCGGACTCGGCGGGCTAGCGCCTACGGCACTCGCTGCCGCCCGGCCACGGGCGGCGTTGATTACGTTGGATATGTTGTCAGCTCAGCAGGGTTGGGCGATGAATACGGCGGGGCAAGTACTGAAGACCACCGATGGAGGGCGGCGATGGACCAATATAGGGAGTCCCGCCCTAGCTAAGGCCATCCAACGCGCCGCCAAAGATGGAAGTTTTTATTTAGAAGGCCCAAATCCCGGCGGCAACGTGGTGGCGAGTCAAGGCAATGGCACCCTCGCCGCCTTTCCCAATCCCTGGACCGCCTGGTTTACGTTGCCCGTGGCTGGCGATGCCCTCCAAGTGTGGCATACCGGGGATGGCGGCCAGCAATGGACCCGGACGGTGATTCACCAAGTAGCCCCAGGGGGTTCCATGGGACTCAGTGATATCGCGGCCGTAGGCAATCGTGACGCCTGGGTTATGGCAGCGACGCAGGGACTCGCCGGTCATGTAGAATTTCGCGTGTGGCGGACAGATGTTCAGCATCCTGAATGGCAGGCCGTATCTCAGGGGGCTGCCCCCAATACGGCAGGCCTGGCTTTTGCCACCGGAGCCGTCGGCGTCTTGGCCGAAGGCTCGAATATCGTCTATGGTCCTCATAGTGCCGCTCTTTCGGTTACCACGAATGGAGGATCGGTATGGCGATCTCCGCAGCAGCGGTTGCCGCTGTTACCGGGTAATTGGGCGACCACCGTCCTGGACCCCATCGTCGTGCCCCACACACAGGAGTCCATCGTGGCCGTCCTCATGCAACCGCCATTCCCTTCGAAAACGGCTCCCTTAAAGACATGGTGGCGGCTAGCAGAAAGCATCAACGGCGGGCAAACCTGGCAGATGCTCCCGACGACCCCTGATCCCGTCTTGGCCGATCCGCCGAATTTGATCATGCAATCCTGGATTACACCCCGCATCGGATGGGTGGTGGTCGGGGCTCGACTGTTTCAAACTACCGATGCGGGTCACCACTGGGTGAACAATCCGTTGCCTCCGGGGACCGTTATCAATATGAACCAGATCTCCGTAACACAAGGATTTGTGTTGATGCGGCAGGGTCGTCAAACCATCATCTATCGTACGCAAGATAGTGGCAGACAATGGAGCCGGGTAGCAACCACCCCAGATACGAGGCGGTTATAATCAGTACGACAACGGGCTCTGACGCACTTTCTGTTATGGCCTCAGATCAAGCCCTTGGCCTGGGTCATTGGACAGTATTTTATGGATTGCCCTCTCGACTCCAGGGCCCTCTTAAACAAATGAAGACATTGTGTGGAGTTTGCGGTTTTTTGGCCCCCTAGAGATTGACTGCAGGGTAGTCCCTCTCGCGTCAATTTGTCTACCATGTCTACCATGTCTACCGTGTCTACCGTGTATAGCAGTGCTATACATTCATGGGATAAGTTCCAGAATCGAAAGCATGTTTATATGAAGCTGTTGGCGCTAACTGGTTTTGTCATCACTTCCACTAACTTTCGTGCCATCAGATACCTCCCTGATCAGACCCAGACGTAAAGTCGCGATCAGCCCAAGGGGCTGGGATTCGGTGATTGACGCACCACCAGTATTCGCTGTAAAGCTCACCAGAAAACCCACTGACGTAGCCAAACTATAGATAAAAGGAGTTAGCCATAACAATGAAGCATTGCCAATATTTACCTGAACAAACCCAATCGCCAGTGCTACTGTGCTTTGGGGGGCTCTTGCGCATCGACTGATGGACGCCCACAACGGGTTGTTGTTTGTTTAAGGAGTCTTGGCTTACAGAAGCCTTGGGAGGGTATATATCCAAGGCCAAACAGCACCTCATCGACCGGAAGCCTTCATGCGCTACCAAAGTAACCTATCAGTTGGCGCCAATATCAGTCGATGCGCAAGAGCCCTTTGGGGATGCGATGTCCAGCGAACGCAGAGTTACGACAATAGTCTAATTTATTGGCGCCGTTTCGCAGATTATTTACCGAACCGGGAGCAGACCGCTTTGTCGTGTCCAGGCCGGTTTGAAAGGCTCCAAGGCGGCCGGCCCCACCTTCGAAAAGCAGTCGCGGTGCTAAAGAAAACATCTGCCCTCATTCCTCGATGCGCTAGCGACTCTTCAGACGCCCCTGTGGGCCGACTGAATTTTGGGGGGAACTGCGTGCGGACTCATCTCACAAACTACCCCAAAAATAATCCGGATCTTATCGGAGGCGGGATGAGCCGCTACGCTCCTGGCAAAAACCGCAAAGTCCACCGAGTCACTGTAACTAAAAATCCGCAGAAATATTGTCTTGACAATGGGGTCCTTTATAGTCGACCGCTTCTATCCGGACTCTACGCGTCCGAAGGTGACCACAGACCAAGCGTTGATTCTCTCCGTGGACGGCAAGGGCATCGTCATGCGAACCAAAGACCTTCGGCCGAGCACCGCCGCCAAACGGGCGAAAGCGAACCACAAACTCCAGTCGCGGCTCTCGCCTGGCGAGAAATCGCACCAAAAACGCATGGCCGAGGTGGGGGCGGTGTATGGAATCGATCCTGTGGTCCGCGTTGCCCGCGACATTCTCCAAGCCAAACCAGCCGACCCGACGTGGACCAAGAAGGCCGGGCCCAAGGCCGTCAACAAATGGTTGGTCGCCAGCGTCGCCGACTCGATGGGCGACGTCATTTATCAGGTGCTGGAAGAAGCGGAACGGCGCGATCCACAGCATGAGCACCCGTGGGTCGCGCTGGTGGATGGCAACCACGCCCAGTCGACCCATCTTCAAGAGGAAGCCAGCGCCCGGGGGATTGATCTCCAAGTGTTCCTCGACTTCATCCATGTGCTCGAATATCTGTGGAAAGCCGCGTGGTGCTTTTTCCCCACGGGGGACCCGGAGGCGGAAACCTGGGTGTTGAAGCAAGGGCTCGAGGTGTTACAGGGGAAGTCCTCGCAGGTCGCCGCAGCCATCGGCCGTAAGGCGACAGCCAACGAACTCGCCCCGGGTCAGCGCAAAGCCGTTGACCAATGCGCTCAGTATTTCCTCAAGAATCGCCAATATTTACACTATCCGCAAGCGCTGGAGCAAGGGTGGCCGATCGCGACGGGCATCATTGAAGGCGCTTGCCGACATCTCATTAAGGATCGCTTTGATATTACCGGA
>DAHXNH010000138.1 GCA_027365485.1 Clostridiales bacterium | reverse complement strand
GCGATCAAACTCGCAGTCCAGGCGTTTATCGCGATGGTGAACACCACGCCGGAGAACACCCGAGAGCGTCTGTGCATGGGATTATAACAAGAACCTGGGACTTCAGTCTGTCGGGTTCCCCCGTGATCGCCGCTCCCGTTTGGGAGGGGCTACCGGCACATCCCCGAGGTTCCAGCAGGGATCCGGATGGCTCCGCTTCGACTCCAAAGTGGCCACCACCCGCCGGGTGGTGGCGCTAAAAAACGGGTTGAACGGATCGAAACTCGCTGCGTTTGCACTATACACCGAACATTCGCATACTACGGTCCCAAAACTATCAATCTTTAATGCCGACCATATAGTGCGATCGCCACCGGCCATTCGCTATCGCACTATTCCTTGCGAATTTTATTTTTTGGCGATGTTGAAATTCCGTTCGATTTCAGCGATGAATAAAAAAAATTAAGGTGCGTAGACAGGACTGCCGAAAGCCATCGTATCCCTCATTTTAGCCTGCTTGGAGTAGTCGCTGTTGGCGGTGGGGGCCTTATCTACTCCAAAGTTATGAATGGCGTTGAGTGTAACCGAAGTAATAGGCATGGACAGTCCTTCAACCATGACTTCGACAGCAGCAGAAAATTGGTTCTCATTCAGCGGGGGGCGTTAGTATCCTATGACCGCTTTCGGACACCATTATCGGGCCCAAAAAAGAAGCCCATGAGGCGATATAGGGCCTCATAGACTTCCTGGAAAGCCACTCCTAGATTATCGGAGGGCAGCTTCAATATCCTTGGTCATTTCGGCCGGAGTAACTTTGGATTCGAAGCGACCGATAAAGAGTCCATCACGGTCAAACAGGAACTTGGTAAAATTCCAGTGAATAGGCTGGGCTGGTTCTAATGTGGTTAGGTATTGATACAGCGGGTCGGCGCTTTCACCGTTGACATCGATCTTGGCGAAAACGGGGAATTTGACGCCATAGTTTACTTGACAAAAATCTTGAATGTCCTCGTTGGTCCCAGGTTCTTGCTGACCAAATTGATTGCAGGGAAACGCGATGACCTTAAGGCCCTCGTCGCCGTATTGTGCGTCGAGTTCCTGTAGACCGGCATATTGAGGGGTATAGCCACAACGACTAGCGGTGTTGACCACTAATACCACTGCACCCTGATAATCTTTGAGACTTTTGCTGTCACCGTTATGTGCCTTCACGGTATAGTCATAGAGACCGATTATTATCACATCCCTTCTCACTGATTATATTACAAAGTCGTCAGACTCAGATGGCATCTCGGCACGGGTTGGCAAGGGAGGTGACCGTGTTCAGTCGCAGCATCTGTGTGCCCTGACCGTTGTGGCAAACCATCGGTCGTGTCTAGCCATCGCCACGGGGCGCATCCGTGCCCTGATTGGACTCTCCGTGAGAGCGAGCGCATCCCCGGATCCTACGAAGGTCAACGACTGTAGCCGACGGATTTTCGCCTGTTTTAATCTTTTCGTGCCCAATCAAAACGGTCCTTGAGATATGCCGATGCGTCGAGGTGTAGCCCAGCTATTGGGGACGACTTTGATGTGATAGAGGACCATTTAGGGAGAGTCCTGGCCTGCTTCTCCTGTGAAAAATACCATCTGACCACCACATCTGGTACCGCAGATAGATGAGGGTACTACATCTCGATCGCCGCGCTCGGACCCTCCGCCGCATTTTTCATTCATGGGGGTGCCCCGAACCCGGGGCATGGGCGTCTCCTCTGAAAAATACCCGGGACCCACGATATCTGGTATCGGACAACCGAGTGACCCCAACATGCCGCTCGGCGTGACATCGCCCTGGCCGCCCAGTTTTCATTTATGGGGGTGCCCCAAACGTGGGGCATGGGCGTCTCTTACACAAAAGGCCGACCGCCAAAGAAGGGCAACAACTTCAAAGGCTAGTCCTTGGTGAACGAGAAACCCTAAAAAGTAGATTCGTTGCTGAATTGGTGTGGCCAGGGGCGACGGACCAGTCAGAACGGTGTCGCCGGGCGACTTCTGGTTGAACAAAGAGAGAGATGATGCAGCAGCATCTTGAACCTCCGTGTAACAGTCCACCATGTGATTGATCCAGGTAATCCAATCGCATAATCTATGCAAAATGTGGGGTATAATGGGTAAATCACTAGCGTCGACTGTTCGATGTTTCAAAGCACGGTGAGGGAGTCGGAGGCAACTTATGAAAGGCGATGGAAGCGCGCTATGGAAAGTGATTATTTGGTTGGTGGGCGCAGTCGTCATTGCTCTGTTAGCCTTAGAAAATCAGCATCCGGTATCGCTGCAATTGTTCTTTTGGCACCTTCCCCATATTTCTTTGGCCCTGATCGTGTTTTTGAGTTTACTCCTGGGCGCTAGTATCGGTGCTGGGGGGCTATTGTGGAACCGTTTCCAAACCCGCCGAACTAGACCGGACCGCATGGCTGCCTCTGTCAAAACTTTGAAGACCGCCGACGCCTCTTCGACTCCCGAACCACAGTCTTCACACGAACCGTTGTCTGAGGACAAGCGTCGCCCATCCGATGTAGAATAGTTGACTCTCTGTTTGATCATTTGGGCGCCCCGCTTGGGCCCAACTGTAGTGTTCGGACCAGTCTGCTCGTCCCTTGATCCCGCGAAATTTGCTGAGGGGAGCGCTGGTGGGACGATCTTCACAACAGTGGAGGTGGCCATGAGCAGGCCGTCTCCACCACACTGGTTACAGACAGAGAAATTTTTATCGTGTCAATAGGACCACTTTGGATCAAATCAAAGAGAGGGCCTTCCGAATAGGAAGGGCCGAAGGAAACGACGGCGATCCTCGGATTCTCTCCGTGTTGGTGCCTACGCTCCCCTTTTTGGAGATCGTGCCTTGTGTAGGAATGGTGAATATGTCGGCCTTGGAGAAAAAGTCCAATGGCACATTGGGTAAAGTGTTGCGCCTGTTCGATTAAGTACGCCCATCTAGGAATCGGATCCTATAGAATTGCTAGGTGGTCCATGACTGAAGCGAGTGCGTTCTTATGCTCGGTTGATCGTGACGATCTTGACGAGATCCCGCGCGACTAACGCATAGACTGCCGTTGCGACCCAAGTATACATTTCGAGGTGAGCAACTCCGTTGGGTGCGGTGTACCCAAATAGTCCAAAGAACGGTCCCCAAAAATAGGCCCGTCACGCCGCTGATAAAGCTAGGGAAACCCTTCAGCGGATTGGCTTCCAGAACTCCTAGAACAAATCGGAAAGCGAGCAATACCACAAGCACGCCAAAGACGTATTGAATGATTCGCGCGATTAATACTTGTCTCGCATAGCTTGCGGTTGTTTCGAGAGCGGTCGTTTTCTGAACGGTATTGCCCTGATCGATGACGGTTTCGGTCCGTTGTTCGGTGACATGCTCCGTTTGGCTTTCCTCGCTGTCGCATGTTCGTTTCACGTCAATCGGCCTGTATCGCCACGATCGCCGATGGAACGCGCAACTCGTCCCTTGAAAGACTTGACCTGACCGTAAGCGCTCCCGTTTCGAGCAGACAATAAGAGTCGGGGCATGGCCAAGGCGCTCCTCCCGCCTGCGATGTTTAAGTATATCCGTACCGTAACGCAGATTTCACGAGGTACCTCGCCTCGGTTGATCGGCTAATGTTGGTCTAGTTCTTCTTGGGGCGATCAGGATCGAGCCGGGCGGTCACGTCCTTAGCCACTTTGCTGGCTTTACGCGAAACCTTGGTTTGGGTCTCGGCGGCCAGGATGGCGGCAGGCCTGGCTAATTGTTTGGGCATGCCCACCATCTTGTCTACGAAGCCTCCCGCCGTGGAGCCCATACGGACCCATTTTTCTTCCGTGGTTCCGAGTTTTCTGAGTAAGCTAAGATTGGTCACTTGTTTGGAGTTGCTATGGTGTCGCATGATTCAAAAGCCTCCTTGGGGTAATTCAATGAATCCGATGTGGTAAGTGGGCCTCTGGGCCAGATTATCGTCTCTCCAACTTTAAAATATTGGAATCACGAAGCACTACTAAAATCGTGCCCAAAACTATCGAGAGTCCTCTTGGCGGGAAGGCGCGAGGAGGCGTGTGAGCCATCGGTTGACTGGGATCGGGAGTCTACGACGGATAATTTACCCTGGCCACGCCGCCGTCGCTTGACTCGAAACGCGGTTGCCTACCTCGTTATATCGTCCGAATCGTCGGTTGATTATAAGTCTTGTAAATTATAAACCAACAGAGGCCTTTGAAAGTTTTACTGTGCAGCCGACCTGCGGTGGTTCACCTTCCGATCGGCTACAGTCGCTCTTCGCCCTGTTTCACCGATCGCATCGGACCAAATGAGAGTGGGTCAAGGTCGATCAAGACGGAACGCCAGGCTCTCAGGATCCAAAAGAGGAGCCGTCATCGCAGGATGGAGCAAAAATGAATACCGAACTACCGTGGACCGGAACCCCATCCCGGTGGAGGCGGACCACAATCGTTGGCGAAGGTTGGTTGGGGGCTTCGAGGTGAAGGCTGGGGTCGAAAGAATGGGCGACTGACAACATTCGATGCCGTCGGCAGTGGTCGGTCGGCCGAGAGTACCAAAGATGAAGCAGTATACTGAATTTAATCAGCGAAGGGGCATGGAGATGAGTGGTGTGATGCGGTATCTGATGGAGATTCGAGGAATGACCTGTACTGACTGTAAAAATCACGTCGAGGCAGCGTTGGACAAGGCGGGCGCGTGGAATATTAAGGCCAATTTTCGCCGGGGGGAAGCCCTGTTTGCCGCGACTAGGGACTTCTCATTTGACGCTGCTCGCCGAACGATTGCTGAGGCAGGATACCATGTCGTCGGCATGCAAGAACTCGAAGGGGAAATCGAGTGGGCTGTGACCCAGGACGCTTCGTCTGACTACGATTGGGTCGTCATCGGCTCGGGCAGTGCCGCGTTTTCCTCGGCGATTGAAGCGCGTCGGTTGGGGGCCCGGGTAGCCATGGTGGAGCGGGGGACGATCGGTGGTACCTGCGTGAATGTTGGTTGTGTACCCTCGAAGACGATGCTTCGGGCGGCGGATCTGTATCATCTGGCGGGCAATAATCCGTTCCCAAGTCTCCATACCTCGCAAGGTTCAGTGGATCTTGTTGCCTTAGTCTCGCAAAAAAACGAATTGATCGAAACGCTTCGTCAGCAAAAATATGAGGATCTGATTGCAGAATATGAGATTGATCTTGTTCAAGGAGAGGCCCACTTTGTAGACGATCGCCGTATTCAGGTGGGTGATCGACTCATTACGAGCGGCCATTACCTGATTGCGACAGGGGCTCGTCCACGAATCCCTGACATCGTCGGAATAGATCAGGTGAACTACCTGACGAGCACATCCGCCCTGGATCTGATGACCGTGCCTGAACACCTAATTGTGGTTGGATCCGGATACATTGCCTTGGAATTGGGGCAGTTGTTTCGGAGGTGGGGCAGCCGAGTCACCCTCATTCAACGTGGATCCGTTCTCATGCCCGGATATGATGTCGAAATTCGTCAAGTGATGGGGGAAATGTTGGCCGATGCCGGAATCGAGGTCGTGCTGGGGGCGGGCTACCAACATGTGGACCAGATTGATGGACTCACCTCCCTTTACATCACGGTGAAAGGTCAGGCCCGAGTGATTAAGGGCGATGCCCTGCTGATTGCCGCCGGACGCGATCCCAATACCGAAGCGCTGAATCTCGCGGCCGCCGGCATAAACATTGGCCCCGGGGGAGAGCCACTCCATGATGCGACCCTGCAAACCACCAACCCCAGGGTTTATGTGGCCGGTGACGTTACCTTAGGGCCGCAATTTGTCTACGTCGCCGCCTATGAAGGCAAGACTGCCGCCCAAAATGCACTGGGTGGGGTCAAGGCCCCCAGACCGATTGATCTGTCCGTAGTGCCGGCGGTTACCTTTACCCAACCGTCGTTGGCATCTGTCGGGTTGAGCGAGGAACAGGCAGAGCAGGAGGGCATTATGGTGAAGACTTCGGTCTTGCCATTAGACGCCTTGGCGCGGGCGTTGGCCAACCGAGAGACTCGAGGGCTGATAAAATTGGTGGCGGAACGGGACACGGGCCGTATTCGCGGCGCGCAAATCGTGGCCGACAATGCCGGTGACGTGATTTATGCTGCCACCTTGGCAGTGAAATTTAAGATGACCATCAATGACCTCACCGACACCTTGGCACCGTATTTAACCATGGCTGAGGGAATCAAGTTGGCTGCGCTGACATTTGATCAGGACGTTCATAAACTATCGTGTTGTGCGGGCTAGCTAGTGCCGTGGGATGGGTGGATCCAACGAATACCACCAATACCACCAATACAAGCGGGATTTAGCCGATGCCTAGGACTAGGATGGTCATCCCAAAGTGCGTGAGAAATGGGGTACTGCGGACGGGGTGGTTGGGTCAATTCAACAGATGCGGCGAAATTCCCTGGCAGCGGTGCACCGAAGTCTGACGGGCAAGGGACGACCGCGGCACGGGCCTACACTGGTCGATTCCCTCACGCTGTTGCCACATCGGTTGGGATGGTCTATCCTAAATTCGAACCTGCCCGGAATCCGATCCAGACATCGCTGGCTTGATGATTTAGGTTAAAGGGTTTGTCCGGCATCGATGGTAATGATCTGACCGGTCATGGCATCTTGCGTAAGTGCCCAAACCACCGCCTGGGCAATATCTTGGGGAGTGGAGATGACTTCCAAGAGGAGATGGGGGGCTAGTTTTTGCATTTGTTCCTCTCGGCCTTGCCACCAACGGGTGGCCACGGCTCCCGGCGCGATGCAATTGACTCGGATATGGGGCGCCAAAGCCCGAGCCAGCGACCGGGTCAGTCCATGCACGGCCGCTTTGGAGACGGAGTAGGGCAGCGAAGAACCCAGCCCAGTGGCCCCGGCCACGCTGCCAATATTGACGATGGCGCCTCCTCCTAAGGCTCCCATAGTTCGCGCCGCAGATCGAGCGACGAAGAACATGCTCTTAACATTGACCGCTAAAAGCTCGTCCCACACCGCATCGGTCACCGCCTCCAAGTCGTCAAAAGGGATGTGGCGCGTGATGCCGGCGTTGTTGACCACCAGTTGGATGCGTCCCAATCGACCCGCTACCTCATCCACCATGTGCTCGACCTCGGACTCTCGGGAGACATCGGCTTGGATGGCAAAGGCACGAGCTCCAGTCTTGGTGATCAGTTTTACGGTTTCCTCTGCATCGGCAAGGGACTTAGAAAAATTAACTGCCACCAAGGCGCCCTGGTCGGCTAAGGCCAGAGCTGTCGCCCGACCGATGCCTGTTCCTCCGCCAGTCACCAGGGCAACTTTGCCTGCAAGTTCCATCTGGTCATCCTCCCATCCATATTTGGAGCTTTATCGCCCTCAGTATAGCGCAGAGATCGACTGTGATTTGATGGGGATGCGTGTTGTTCTCCCAATGTCGCCTAAATCAATGACAGATGCTGCCCCGAGATGATATAAAGGACGCAGTTGGGTTAAAGAGGAGCAATGGTTTTCGCTGATCGACCCTTCCTGGATAAAATGGTGCGCGAGGGTGGATGGGCTAAGACGAGTGGACCAAAAACAAGTCTAGCGCGCCGACGCCGGGGCGAGTGTGCGGTTTCAAGTGATGCACAACCATCTGATCGTTAGTTTAGGTTAGGATGGCAATGAGGTTAGGGTGGCAATTGCCGAGCATGTGAACCAAATCTTATGGAAAAGAGATGAAATCACTGCATGGATGAGTCAAGATCGACGATACACTGGTATATCGCCGTGCCCAAAGCGGGACGTAGTAATTTGGAACGGGGATTGCGCGCGGAAACCTGGGGAGCCAAGGAGCGCGGAAAATTCATCGATCCACAATTGGGCGAGATCAGAGAAGGCGACCTCGTTCACTTCGTGCATGAGATCCAATGGGATGGGGAAGGCGCCTCGCCCCAAGGGTTCCCGCGAGTACTGCTAGACCAATACATTGCCAAGGCGGACGAGACCATCGTTCAGGTGACCGGTCCGATATTTGAAGACTCAAGCCGGATCTGGGACGACGATCTCTATCCTGTGCGTTTCCCATTTTCGGTTCAGAACTCGGTCGAGAGAGTGCGGTTGGCGCCCGATTCGGCGGACGATAGTGTGCGCGATGCTGTCCGCCTATCCGGTATTAGCCAAGGCAAGGCAATCGCGGTTAGAACCGCGGCGACCGGAGTTTTTCTCCAGAAGGCTTTGGCGACCGTGCTCGGACAGTACCTAGCGGCCCGTCGTGAACCCTTTCCCAACCACCCTGTCTTTCATCTCGTTAATCGCGACCTACCGTCTGTGCTCTCTCAGTCACTGGGTTTAAACGCCGAACGCTATCGCATTCAGGCGTCTGCCGGCCAGGGCAATTGGGCTATGGTACCATGGGTGGCCATCTTGGACCGAATAGACGGAGGAACGATTCAAAACGGGCTGTGCCTGGCCGTGCTATTCCGTGCCGATATGACCCAAGTGGTTTTTGCACTAATGTTCGGCGTCACCGGATCGGGGGAGGAATCCGTGCTCAATACTCGGACCAGTCTGGCCGAGCGCGTTGAAAGTCTGCAGTCGAAGCTAGACATCGACCAGAGCGATTGGCAGGTGGATCACCATCTAAAATTGGCCGACCAGGGAGTGGGTGCCCGATATGGGCAAGGGGTGGTGGCTTACCGAGCCCATTTTGCCGATCGGCTACCATCCAATCTGGAGTTGGCGACCGAACTCAAAGAGCTGTTGCACCTGTACGATCAGGCTCTGGACGTTTTGAGCCTGCCGATTAAAACATACCCCGAAGTCCCAGAGAACCCAGAACCGTTTAAGTCGGCCAAAGAATCCAGCGTCCCTTACCGTGCCGTCCCGTTTCGTCTAGAAAATGTGCACGCGCGCATTGAGGCGATGGGCTACCAGATAACGGCAGATGATTTGCTCAACGTTCTGCTGGCGGTTCAGGTGAGGCCCTTCGTGATCTTTTCCGGTCGATCAGGGACGGGCAAGACGACATTGAGCCGTATCTTAGCCACGATTTTTGACTGGCATTATGAACCGGTGGCGGTCAGCCCGGCTTGGGCTGATCCGGCGGACCTGCTTGGATTTATCAGCCCAGTGAACCAACAACGGGTGGACGGAGCGCTCAGCAGCCTCTTGTCGGGCAGGCACGGGCAGACGCTCCTTTGCCTCGACGAGTTTAACGTAGCCAAGGTCGAACACTATTTTTCCGACTTCATCAGTGCCATGGACGCTGGCGTCGAAGAGGGCTTTTGGGGGGACTTGCCCAGTCTTGGGCGCTTATACCCCAATGAATCCGGTCGTTTGAGACTTCCTTCGCGGTTTGTTGTGGTCGCCACGATGAACTTTGATGATTCAGTGCAGTCCATTACTCCCCGTGTGCTCGATCGGGCCAACGTCATCGAATTTGACATTGGCAGTATGAACGACCTCAGGGTGGGGAAGGCGCTTACTTGGACAGCGCTCGAACCAGCCTTGCCCTTTGAATGGCCTTGGATTCACTTCGAAGAATCTCGAGACCTGATTAGCGAAGAGAGCATTCGCTTGCTATGGCAAGCGCTCCGAGGATCTCGTGGCCAATTTGGCCATCGCGTGGCTCAAGAAGTTGGCCGCTATGTCGCCTATGGACTATCGTTTGCCTCAGAGCTTGATCGAACCGAGGAAGAGCAGAGACTGGCTCTGTTGGATAGGCAGATGGTGCAACGGCTCCTTCCCAAATTTCATGGAACCGCTGCGTCTCGCGATATCGCTGGATTGATGCGACTGCTCGCAGTCCTAGTGGAAAAAGAGGTCACCTCCGCCGATGACGTAGACCGGCAAGGGACCATTGACGAAGCAGCGAACCGTGGCCAGTTCCCCCAAACTGTGGCCAAAGTCCAACAATTGGTTAGTAGTTACACCGAGGACGGCTATGCCTCGTTCTGGTGAGGTGCTGCTCCGGGTGAGTGCAGCCGATGCGACCATGGTGATCTTGGGACCCCGGGTGAGCCCAATTGGCAGCATTCCCGAGGAGAGCTCGGCGGTCTCCTCCGCCTATCCCATCGGTCATGCTTCCATTGAGCCGAAAACTCGCGTCTTGTTGTTTGACGATGTCCTTTACACCCTCCAAATTAGTGCCCCGACCCGCCTGGAGGTCAGTCAAGGGCACCGTCCACTCCAACTGTCCTGGGTCTGGCATGGTAGTCAGTACATCGCCACCACGACGTGGCAATGCCGTCAGGTGGGTTGGACGGAATTGTGCATGGGCGAGGCGGGGGTTCGAGTCAAGATTACATCGCGCAAGATGGACTACGAAACCGACTATCGGACGATGGTGCAGGACTTAGAAGATCAGGTTCGAGGTCTCACCGCCAAGTTGATAAGCGGAATATTAAACCCCATGGAGGCTACTGAAGCGCCATTTGACTTATGGAGCTACTGGCTGGCGTTGTTAGAGAATCTCTGGGCGGATTTGGCCCGCGATGTTCATTTTGCCTGGCGAACTCTGCCACTGCAACTAAGCATCGAAGAAGAGAGTGTCCATCTCGACCGAATGAAGAAGCCGAACCCCCGAGACCTTCGAGCGTACATGCTCCGTGGCAACCCTAGGATTCGGGCCTCGGTGCGTCGATGGGATGGGTTGACTGATGAACGCCTCTATTTAGTCCAATTGGTGCAATATGTGGAGCAGCGTCTTCTCCGCATTTTTTCGAAAGTGCCGGAGGTCGCCGAGAGTCGGCGCATGGCATCAATCGCTCAGGAGGC
Source organism: Clostridiales bacterium (assembly GCA_027365485.1). Lineage (GTDB taxonomy): Bacteria > Bacillota > Sulfobacillia > Sulfobacillales > Sulfobacillaceae > JAMCVM01. The sequence goes on along the minus strand of DAHXNH010000138.1, from coordinate 11,272 downwards.
ATCTCGGCTTTTGCGTCAACTATTGGCGGAGGTTAGGTTCGAACGGACGCTTAGCGAACCCAAAATTCCTCAGACTCCTTTAGCTCAATCCAACCCTGCGCTGCGCCGGGTGATTCGCTGGCACCGCCTACTAAGAATGGGACTGTTTCCCGAAGGTGACCGCTACTTCGTCGGTCCCAAAGACATCAGCCTGCTCTATGAATATTGGTGCTACTTGACGATTGTGCGTCTGGTGGTCGAAGAATCTGGCGGCGAACTCAAGGTCTCTCCGACGGCCTCGGCCAATCCGGTCGACATTTTACTGTCATCGGGCAAGGAGCATGCCGCTCAGATTGCGTTGTCTAATGGACGCACCGTGAAAATTCTTTATGAGCGTCAATATCAAGGATTACCCACGATCACCCAGCAGCCGGATCATGTGGTCGAACTGCAAGGCATGGAGTCCTTGGTGGTGTTCGATGCGAAATACCGATTTGAACTGGACGACCGGTCCTTGAAGCACTACGGCGGGGGCAGCCCGATTCCGCCGATTGACACCATCAACGGTATGCATCAATATCATGACGCCATTGTAACGCGTAAGTCGCCCCATCGTCGTCTGGTAGACCGTGCCATTGTGCTGTTCCCACTACCCCGCGAGCACATCAATGCATGGCGTTACCATCGATTTTATCAAAGCATTGATGCGGTGGGGGTAGGTGCCTTGCCGCTGCTGCCGGGAGGATCAGAGCAGTATCTACGGGACCAAATCCGTTACTATTTGATGGGGATGTAAAGAGATCGTCGAATTCGGCATCCAGGCATCAAGGAAAGAGCCGACTACAGCCAGCATCCCTTGATGCCTGAAGATCCAGGAACTAGGGCATTCCACTCTCCGCCCTGATCCTCAGCTTAGTGCTGCGATGAGTGCAGTGACATTGGGACTTCCCCACCCAGTCACCGCATTCCACCCAGGGGTGCAGACATAGCCGACCACGCCGTTATAGTTGTTGTTGCCCACAATAATGTCTCGAAACGCTTGGGTGTTGTTAAGCGAGTAGAGCCTCGGGTGGAGGTATCCAATGGCCCCTTTGCCATTTTCACTCCGCGCCTGATTTAATCGGGCTAGAATGGCGGCCCAGAGGGGACTAGCGGCCGAGGTGCCGCCGACCACGGTCAAAGCCCCTTGGAAGAATACCGCGTAGCCGGTATCAGGATCGGCATTGGCGGCAACGTCGGGCACGCCGCGGCCGGTGTGGTATCCGACCTTGACCGGTAGCACCAAACTCGTTTGATAGGGAGGCACGGGAAATACTTGGCTGATGCCTCCTCCTGACGCCCCGTTGTTGTTCGTTTCCGTCCAACCGGTCTCTTCTGCGATAGTGCCCTCGGCATTGAGATCGAGATGAGTTCCACCGGTGGCAACCGCGTGAGGGCAATTGGCGGGAGCATCAACGTGGCAAATCAGTCGCCCGGGCTCTTGCAGACCATAGGCTCCTTGATCGCCGGATGCCACCACGGTGGTGATTCCCGAGAGTGCGGCGGTTGCCATCGCCGTATCCCAAGCACGCATCTCGGCCACAGGAAAACGCGTCTCGCCATCGCCGTAACTGATCGAGAGCACCGAAGGATGATAGATGGTGTCATGGGTGGCGTAATCGAGGGCCTTAAGGACCGACAAGCCGAAGGACTGGTCACTCGTGCCACTCGAGGCCTCGTAGACGACTAACTGGGCTCTGGGAGCCACCGCACCGGCCCATTCGACATCGAGGGTGGCTTCCATGTCGTAGCTGTTGACACCGCCATCATTGGGGGTGCCGTCAACGGAGACAAACTGGAGGGTGGGTGGAGTAATGCCCATGGACGACCAAAAGGCGTTGACATCGCTCACACTGTATCCGTTGCTAAACTCCAACAGGCCAACGGTCTGCCCCGATCCGTCATATGTCGAAGGCATCTGATAGGCCATCATCAGATCTTGGGGAAAGAAACCTTGGCCGGAGTTGGCCAGTTGATCGCTGCGGCCGGGAACCCGGTACTTCGGCTTCAGGCTAGCTACATTTTCTAGGCCGACGATACCGACCACAAAAGGTGCAGCCCAGTCGGGGACCTCGGGCTCAGAATCCAGTCGATATAGACGACGTTGGCCGTTCATCCGATATTCAAAACCGATGGCAAAGGTCTGAGAGACAGCCTCAAAACTTCCCTCAAGCCAAATAATGAAGGGATTCTCAGCGCTCAGATGCAATCCTCTTCCGGTGACCCAAGTGATGAGTGCGTGGTGCATGTCGTCCGGGATCGAATGATGGTCCATCACATCTTCTGGGGACCAGGGCTGGTCGGTTTCGATAAGCCGCCGTTCGGCCCCATCCAGATCACGTGGCCGAAGCACGACTGCTAGCTGAAGGTGGTCATCTCCCATGAGGGGAGTCTGCCATGCCTCCGGGCCAGCTTCATTGACTAAGTGGCCGACAATCTTCATTGTTATATCTCCTCCTTAGCAGTTATCTTTCCATATTAATGACGGTATTGGCAAAATGTTACCAACCATATCGGGCCGTAAAGAGGATTCCTCCTCGGCTTGTAATGTCACAATCAGGGATGGGCTCAGGTGCACCTTGAATAGGACGATAGGACTTTCGAGTTGGCTGGACGCCAGAATCTCCTGACAGGCGTACCCGGCTGTTCGGCTATCGATTCTCTCGAGAACGCGAGAATATGGTTGGAGCCAAGCTGACGGCGACAGTCTTGGACGTTCACCTTATCAGCGGTACGAGGACAAGGGAGTGCGATGGATGTCGTGCCGAATCTCGGAGGGTAACGCCACGATCAACCGGACGCATACTCAGGACATTTTTTCACCGAAAATCGCGGATCGCTTATCAGTCCAAAGCATATCGGATACAATGAAGGACATACGGCAGAAGAGAATGGAGGATGGCCTATGGCCGCAGGGCCTAAACACAAGTATGAAGACTCGCATGCCTCGATCATCTTTGCGCTGGATTTCCGGCAGATGCCCTGGTCAGATTGGCGTTTCTGCCAGCACAACATCTAACATCGCCAGTCGCCACAACGAAGGAAACGTGATGCCGCGCAAGGCGATTCCTCTGAGCCAATCCTATGACGTCATTGTCGCAGCCTATCCGGGCCAATGGGTTCTGATCCGAGTCGCAGACACCGTCCGTGAGCACGGCCACTTGGTGGCGGCGGTTCAAGATTTCAATTCCTAGGCCCCGAAATTACCATCGACAGAGTTGCGCATGATGAGATACGATCAGGGTGCGGGAAGCATCCGAGAGAATGAACCAAGATGACTGACAAGTAATGAATGAGTCGATACATCTGGAGCCCCCCTGTATCATCTCGTCCCGTTCAAAAGGCAATATCGTGCAGGCTGCGCCAGTCCGTGTCAGGACAACTAGGGCCTTTCGGCCTAACCTTCGGTGGTCGGCCGGACGCCTCGCGCTTCCAAATCATTCTATTTCAATGGCCATGCGGTCCGTCTCTACGCGGTCATTTCAACGTGAAACTATGCGTGAGATGGGAAGATCCTCCGGCTGGCCGTAGATCGTTTTCATTTGGATGAGGCGTTGTCAGAAACACCTGGCAGGTTGTTTAGGCCTTTGTGGTCCGCCGGTCATGACGTCAGAGTGAAATAAGAGGAGGGCTTGTGCTCTCGCTCGGGCTCCATAAAATGGGGTGGACAATGGAAGTGACCGGACCTTGGGCGATGGACGTGGGTTTGGTCGACTGAGGTTGCGCTGGAGTTCCCGGCAGGCGCACATCCGAGTCAGATTGATATTGGGCCGGCTTCGCTCTGTACTGCGTGCGGCCTTTTCGCTCCAAAAGACACAGTTTTCAGGTTCCATTAGCCTTGCATCGTTCCATAGACCTGCTTTTGACTTTTATGCACGATAGTTCCAACAGAAGAAAAGATGAAGAGTTGGTCAGTCAATTCTAAGGGGCTTTTGGCTCTTTCTAGCAAGCGCTCGATAGACGATATACTAGACCAAGATCGCCTACATACTTCGACACTGACTGGGTTTGCACGTGTGGATCTTTTTAATCAAGCGCCAAGGTTATCTGACAAGGCCTAGAAGGAGACGAAGATAATGGCCCAACGCCCCATTTCCGTGGCATTAGCTCTTCGTGATCAGTCGTCTTATGAGAGATGGTACGAATCCCTCGGGAAAATCTCAGACATTGAAATCGTAGGGCGGTTTGAATCTGGTACAGCGCTGCTTGCAGCACAAAGCGATTTCGTGCTTACGGTAGCAGTATTGGACACCGAATTTGACCAGGGCCCCAATGGGGTACAGACAGGTTTGTTGTTGCGGCGGAGTCTCCCGAATATAGGGATCGTGTTATGCAGCGACGAAAATCTGACTGATGCGATGATGGCGGTTCCCCTTTTGGAAAGAACGCGGTGGGTCTGTGTGTCCAAGGCGGTGATCACAGATTCCGCCACGACCGTGGCGGCTACACGTCAGGTTGCGACCGGGCCAGAGCGACTTCCCGCACCCTTTGCCCACTTGACTCGACGACAACGGCAATTGATTCGGTTGATTGCTTGGGGGTGGAGCAATGCCGAGATCTCCCATCAATTACGGGTGGCTCCCAAAACTGTAGAGAATCTCATCTCCAGTACGTACCGAGCGTTGGGCGTATCATCGAACGATGTACGATTCCATACTCGAGTACAAGCGGCCAATCTGTATTGGACGACCATCGCATCTACGGTACCCAAGGGGCTACAAAAGCCATCGACGGATGTCATCCGTCTGTCGGTGCATGGCTAGCCCAACTGAAGGAGAATCAGCGCAGCATAGTCGACTATGATCGGATCAGGTCACCACGGGTGTATCAAAAAATGTTGGTCCAGTTGCTTTATGGTACGGGGTGTCTCACGACCAGCGCAGCCTCGAGCAAAATGCTCCTCACGCGTTCCTCTGGATCGCCTGTCAAGCCCTTCAAGTCGTTGGTCGGGCGAGTTCAGCCACATTGTTCGCCGATTTTGGTGACTGCGTCCAATGTGGCTGCCTCACGCAGTGGTGAGCAGAGTCGGTTCCGGATGGAAGCGTCGGCTTGGCCGTACCCTGAGTCAGGTAAACACCTCTAAAACCCCTTGGTTGTCGTGCCCAAGCGCGTACATGCCCGACTTCGGTGCCCAAAATTTCTGAGGATACCTCCGGAAAATTGCCGAAGAGGGTTCCTGGCTGAGACGGTGCAAGAGGAAGCCGCCCAGCCTTCAGACGGTAGGTCAAACGATGCCGATCGTGTTGCGCCGTCTGACGCGAGAGCCCCCGCGTTTCCACGACCTTCAGGGCTAAGCACGCAGCGAGTAGATTGAGACCGTTTCCATTGGATGGCAAACTTGCGCCTAGGCTCTCGTCAGAGAGTCAGTTCATCCTGTGCAGAGGAGAATGACCTGGCGCCGCTAACATGCTGTTTTTGGCGAATCGTCTGCATCGTTCAGTCGATCGCGTCCGCCAGCCTGGGGGCCATCACAGCATTTGGCATAGCCAAGGCGACTAGAGCCAAAAGGCTTCCCTGGCGGCGGCTCCTCTTGCCATGGCTATGCCCCTGGAAGATTTCCCGCTTCAGCTTGACAACTGGCCGTCATCTGAGAAAACCCTTGCTGGGAAATGTCGTTGGTCACGAGATGTGGCCGCGGCTGGTGCGGACCAAATCGTGAAGATATTCGGGAAGGGGAAGACGGGCTAGCTGCTTTGGATCGGGCATGGGATTTTGGAATGCCAGATGGATGGGAAGCACTCCGGCCCAGGTGGGTCTATCCAAGTCCTCGGAATTATCGAGCGGTGGACCCGTGCGCAGCTTGGCTGACGCTTTGTCTAAGGGGATACCGAAGAGCCGAGTGGATTTTAATTCCTCTGCTGAGGGTAACCGCGCGTCTTGAAAACGTCCTGGGGTTAGGTGATCAAAGAGCGCCTCGAAGATTTTCATCTTGTGATCGGGATGTATGACTTCTTCAGGAATGCCGAAGGCTACGACCGAACGATAGTTCATCGAGTGATGGTATGCCGACCGAGCCATGACCAGACCATCCAACAAAGTGACCGAAACCGAAACCGTAGGAGCCCCTTTCATGTTCTGAAAGAGACCGTTGGCTTGAGCCCCATGTAAGTATAAACGATCGTGATAGCGCACATGGAGCATGGGAAGGATGATCGGAATACCGTCCCGAATGACCGCCACATGACAAAATATCGCCTCATCCACGATGGCATAAATCGTGTCTTGATCGTAATCACCGCGTTCGGGATGTCTTCGCACCCTGACTAAGGGATGCGGAGAAGGGGGATCTTGGTGCATATGAATCGCCTCATTTCGTCTTAGTTGGGCCGACCTCTGGCGCCTATCTTGTGGCATAATTGGAATAGTGAAAAGGACCAATTATTTTCGATCGAGGAGACCAGTTGGGCTGTGGAGATGAGCGAGAAGGTCTGCCTTCTCCAAGAGATAAACGCTTGGCAGCTTTGATGTTCCCTACGACAGATTACCCATCGATACTCGAGGAGTGAGCGCTTCGATGCCCACGTCTTGGTTTGACCGATATGCCGACGATGCTTCCTTGCCCCAATATCGTAGACTCTACTTGGGCCTGCGCGAAGCCATCATGTCCGGAACATTCTCTGCTGGAGAGCGTCTGCCTTCCTCGCGGACGCTATCGCGACACCTGGGAATGTCACGCTCCACCGTGGTGGAAAGCCTGGACCAATTGGTGGCCGAGGGATATGTGTTTGGTCGCCAAGGCTCGGGGATGTTCGTGGCCGACTTGCCCTCCAGCCCGCATCGGCTACCGGAACGACTGGCCCGAGGTCGAACAACCCGCGTCCGTGATGAGATCGAAACGCTCTCGGCCTCGGTGTCAGTAAGTGCTCCACCCCTTCGGCCGTTTCGCATGAACGTTCCAGATATTCGCTTGTTTCCCCTGAACTCATGGATGAAGATTAGCCGCATGGTGCTTAGGGATTTTGGCGCCGAAATGCTGGACTATCCGCATCCCAACGGCCACGTTGGCCTGCGCCAAGTCTTAGCGAAGCATTTGTGGGTCACTCGTGGCATCCAGGTTTCTTCCGATCGGATTATGATTACCGAAGGGACCAGGCATGCGATTAATCTTTTGCTTCCACTGTTGGTGGATCCGGGCGACATCATTTGGGTCGAAGAACCAGGGTATCCGGGCATTCGCCAGGCGTGCCGTCTCTTGGGTGTAAAGGTGGTAGGCATCCCCGTCGGTTCTGAAGGCATAGACCTGGAGGCCGTTACCGGTCAACTCCCCTTGCCGAGAGCAGTCTACGTGACCCCGTCGCACCAGTACCCGTTGGGGATGACGATGACGGCCCGCGTGCGCCTGGAACTCCTAAAATGGGCGAAACGGCACGGTATCTATCTCATCGAAGATGACTATGACAGCGAGTACCGATATCAGGGACACCCGTTGGCGTCTTTACATAGCATGGATTCCGGGGATACCGTCGTGTATCTCGGTACCTTCAGTAAGACGCTGGCTCCTGGGCTGACTATGGGCTACTCTATTTTACCCGCGCCGTTGGCCGAGGATGGCGAGCGCCTTCGTCGTTTGGTCGGGCACGGGACGTCGCCCTTTAACCAAGCAGTGGTCCACCGTTTTATTGAATCCGGCCAATATGCTAAGCACCTTCACACTACCCGCATGGTATATGCTGAGCGTCAAAGACTCTTTCTTGAAATGGCCAAAGTTTCCTGGCCCGGGGTCAGTATCGAGGAATCGCCGGCTGGCCTAGATGTCATCGCCTGGTTGCCGGAAGGAGTTGACGATACTGAGATGGCTCTACAATTGAACCGGCTTGGCATCGAATCGGCGCCGCTGTCGTCGTTTACGGTCAAGGTGCCGTTACGCCCAGCTCTCATCTTGGGTTATGCGGCGTACACGGAACCCGAACTCGCAGTTGCGGTCGAGAGGTCGTCTAGAGTGTTTCGAGCAATATGATACGCAAGATATAGACTATATACCCGGTCGTAAAGACGTGAAAGGTCGCGTGATTTCAGACCCCAGGGGCTGCCGACCCGAGGAATTCCTCGGCGATACACTTCCGCGGAAAGGCAAGTCGGTGGGTTCCGTAGGCGGAGGTCGACTGGACCGGCGTTGCCAGCCGAACCTCGCCCACACCTTTGGCCCCGTCCACAAGCTTAACGTTACCCATAAGTCTCTTTCAAGATAGGTTTTTTGTTAATTGGTATCATTCCACCATCGAGCGTTCTCCCATTCGATAAGTGATCGTAGCCCAAGGCGGGGCTGGTCGAAGAATAGGTGATCACCAAAGCCCGCCACGACGGTGGCGGGCACAGAGGGACCTCGCCCAACAGGGAACGACCTGAGAAGCCTTGCGTATGTGTTTGGTCAGTGGGAAATGGCTCATCCGCACTTTTGATACGAAACGTAGGAATGGGGAATTTTAGTGATAAAAATTAGCGTTTGGACCCTGGCATCCCGAGGCTTTCATTAAAGGTGCAGGTGGGCCAACTTGTCTTGAAAACCTACAAACACCCGCACAAAGGGTGGATTTCGAGCGTAAACGTTAGATCGGAGCCACGCAATTCCCGCAGATTTTTGGTGGCGTTGTCAATAGGAGACCTGAGTCCCTCCTCGGTGGAAAACGGCAGCCTTATCTACCGCCTGATCCGTGTTGCCTTCGCCTAATGTATGACATGTCATCACTGTCATACATATATTGCGGTGCGATCCATTGCGCAGGTCGACTGTGCAGTGCGTGAGTCGCCGGCGACCGGGGCAGTCAGAGGGAAAGTGGAGATTGCACCCCCATGGACGCTTCACGGTGATGATTTGAGATCCCGGGGATCGATCTATGGCCCGAGATGCTCAGACGAAGCCAATTGCATGCCCAGCACAATCAATTGCAAGGCGCGGTATCCGCGCCACAGGGTTTTCACCCCAGGTTCTCCGTCGCTTTTGCGTCCCAAAAACCCTCCCAGCTTGGCCATCGTATGCATCGCTTCGCCTAACGTCAGGCGATGGTCGGGAGCTAACGGCTGCGATCGTGGGCCCTTTTTTGGCCGTTGGCGCTCGTACACCTTCCGGAATGCCTCTTCTTCCTCAGGACTAAACACCACCGAACAGGGTTGGTCGGGATCTTCGCGGACTTGATAGGTCATCCACAAAATCCGCCAGGCCACGATGGAATAGAGCGCGATCGCGCGCACCATGAGGTCATACTCTTGCAACTGGCCGGGTAGGTTAGGAGCCTTACGGCTCCTTTCCCCCCTCAGAACCGGACGCGACAGTTTCCCGTCATCCGGCTCAAGCCACTCGGCAGCATCCTGACCCATCTTGGTGGGGGGTCAAAGATTCCCTGTCGGGACCGTGCCACTCTGGGCGATGGCTTCGCCATCGAGGAGAGACGGCGATGGGCTACGTAGGCGTAGTGGCGAGGTGACCGCGCCATGGGACCATTTTCGGTGTGCTCAGATTCAGCACGTGGACACAGTGGACTCGCGCAAGGCGGATAAGTGGAAATGGATTCATCACCGGTCCTCCTCTCATGGCACTGCCAAGTCGTTCTCCGCTGAGTGACCTTGGGTAAGTCAGCCCGCTTTCGCGGTGGAACATCGCACTGCATCGCCGTGCGATTCCTATCCCTCCGATTACCGGAGGGCCTTCGCTTGGTACCCGTTCCGTTACCTCCTGAGGATTGTGACGACCTTACGGCCGCCCTACTGCCCGAAGGCAGGCCTCATGAGGCTTACCACGTTGCACCGAGAGTCCTTTCGTGAAGGGTTTAGGTGGCCCATCTCCCGCGGTAGCCGTCGGAATGGTGACCAGACGAAAGCTAAACGTTCGGTTCGGCTACGTGCCTTTTGGCTCAAGCGTGTCATGGCGATTTCGCTTGTTACTGGTGACGCAGTTTATCTGGGTTTGACGGTAATTCACCATGCACTTCCGGCCTAGCTCCGGCCAGAATTCGCCCTATCTGGCGCGGCTACATTGTTCCGTGGGCTTCACAAGGCTTCGCTGCCAAAGCCCCATGCCACAGTAGGCCCGCACTCACCATTCAGAGTGGGTGGATTCTAACCACATGACTTTGAGCACCCTCGTGTCGCACTCAGGCCTCCACTCTACGCGCTCACTCCGTCCATGGACCCTCGTGTCGCAAAATCGCTTTACCCTCCAGGGGTATGCAGAAATATACCGCAAGGTGCCATCGAGCACCATCCATAGATACGATCGCCAACCCAGTTTTCGAAAGAAGGAGAAGTGCCCGTATCCTGTCCAGGAAAGAGTTTGAACTGCCGCGAAGCGGTTTAGCCCAAGGCTCGTTTTTAGAAATTCAGCGAAAGTTTTACCGGTTTCGGGTAGGGGATTCTTGGTATGGTGACCCCAGGGGCGTGATGTATGGAGAAGCGGTATATGAATCTCATGAATGACTTCGCCTTTAAGCGCGTGTTTGGGGAACCGGATGGAGCGCGAGGGTTGGTGGCGTTTCTCAACGCCATCCTTCAGAGGCCGGACCCGATTGTCTCGGTGACGTTCGAGAACGCGGAAATCCCCCCCGTCAGCGCCGAGGAAAAAACGGTGCGCTTGGATATCACCGCCCGGTCGGATCGTGATTTGGCGTTTGACATTGAGATGCAGGCAACTCGGCAACTAACGATTCGCAAGCGCACGTTGTTGTATTGGAGTCGGTTGTTCGAAAAACAATCTCGACGGGGTCAAGGGTACGACGTGTTGACGCCATGCATCGCCATCCAGATCCTCAATTTTACCGCGATTGAATCGACAAACGCGTTTCACACGTCGTATCATGTGGTGGAGGCTCAGGAGGGGTTTCGGTTGGCAGAGGAATTGGAGATTCGTCTGCCAGAGCTGCCGAAATTCCGAGGGTCGGTGAAAAATGCGGAGAAAACCGCGCGCGATGGCTTAGGGAAGTGGTTACTGATGATGAATGCGGCCGAGAACGAGGGGTGGCGGAAGGTGCTGGAGGAGGCGGCGACGATGGACCCGGAGTTGAAGGAGACATTGGCGGTGTGGGAAGCGGCGAGCATGGATGACGCGACCTGGAAGCGCTACAATGATCGCGATTTGCTACTGCGAGACTTTTACCAGTATCGCAAAGAGGGATTCGAAGACGGCATCAAAGAGGGTAAGTATGCCGAGGCCGTCGCCATTGCCCGAGGGATGTTGGCTAAAGGGCTCACGGTGTCTTTAATTGAAGAAATCACCGGTCTCGGCGGTCAAGCGATCGAAGCGTTGCGTGCTGATGCCTGGAGT
>DAHXNH010000135.1 GCA_027365485.1 Clostridiales bacterium | reverse complement strand
TCCAACAACACGGAAGTCATGGAATACTCGTGCGTTTCGAGGACTTTTCCAACCTCTGACAAGTCTTGTTGCATAATAACCCCTCATTTCGGGCCGATTTGGATTCTCCTCTAATTATAGCAAAAACCGTGTATTCATGCGGGTTTCGCGGTTTTTTTGTAGGTATGATGTCGAGGAAATTTGGTGTATTCTCGGGGTGCGAAACTTAAGTAAACCGTATCCGGAAATCCCAATGACACCTCCGATTCTTCCAGCCATCTCCGAGAGGCCTTCGCCAGTTCCACGAATGGCGGTGGCAAATTGTTCGACCGGAGCGTTGACAATGGTTTTATCTGGTCCGGCCGGGCCAAAGAAATAAGCCAAAATCATCAAACTACCCATTATCACTTCGGGGACGTGGCGCAGGACCAGAATACCCCCCCTAAGATTAACAACGAGGCCGCCCGTCCCCCGAATCCGTAGATTTGCAGAGGCCGCCGGCCCCAACGCTCAATTAGCCAGACCGTCAACAAAGCCGCAGGGATGGTGACCGCCTTCACCACGACGCTACTCCACGCTGAAGTGCCCGCGGATACTCCGAGTAACCAAATCAAGATTAGGGGCAGGAACATGCCTAAACCCTGGTCGGTGATTTGGTATAGGAGATAACTTCCTTGCGAAATATAGAGTGACCGTCTAACGCCTGACTGTTTAAAGTCGCGTATGATCTCGTGCCATTTCGTCCCCGATTTGTGATGGTCTCTTTGCCAAAGCGGCGACTCGGTGATGGCGGATCGCATCAGGATTAATGGCACGGCTAGAAATACTCCGGTGCCCAATGTCCAACGCCAACCGTTGGCACCCCCAAAAGAGAGGAACAGACTGCCCACCCCATAAGCGAACACGATACCAAAATTGGCCAGGCACATTATCCACGCCATCGTTCGGCCGCGCGTCTTTGGCGGACACACTTCGGCTAAAAAGGCAAAACTGATCGCAAAATCAGCGCCCATCCCAAATCCGACGACGACGCGAGCAAACAGCAGCCACCACACGTTGGGGCTAAGGGCGCTTACCGCCGCTGCGCCGATGAAGACCACGTAATCCCACACCAACACACCCCGCCGACCATATCGGTCAGCGAGCATGCCTCTAGAGAGCTGGTGCACCCCCCCCCGGTAGAGTTCCGATCATCCGAAGTCTCTGGCTCAACGATCTCCTAACCACGAGATTGGTTCGACGAACCATAGATAATGTTCATCTTGCTTTGCTTGGAACATTTACGGTAGCCGGACTCCAACTCTTTCGCGAATCGAAGCCGGGACGGTATGAACCCACCCTCTACATTCCATTCGGGAGCTAAAATACGAAGCAAAAAAAACCGAACTCCGAACGGAATCCAGTTTTGTATGTACCCCTGCTATGGGTCTTTATGGTGTCGGGAGGGGGACTCGAACCCCCACGAGTTTCCTCATACGCCCCTCAAACGTAAGCGTCTGCCAGTTCCGCCATCCCGACTTGTTTTGTGGTGCCGAAGGTGGGATTTGAACCCACACGAGCTATTGCTCACGGCGCCCTGAACACCGCGTGTCTGCCAATTCCACCACTTCGGCTAGTAACCTGTCGTAGTATACCAAGGTTTTACTCGTAATTCAAGTGGACGATAAGGTCGTGCCACGGCCGCGGGGGAGACCCCAAAACCCTAGTAGTTTCTCCGCCTTATATTGAGCAGGGGATATTGAGTGATCTAAGGACGCTGATCCACTTTCTGTGATTAGACCGAGGCGCGGCATTGTAGCTTGGTCCATCTGGTCCAAGGTCGATGGATTGCGACCCGGAGTGGATAGGGACGTAAGATCGTTTCACTTATCAAGTATCAATAGGATAATGGCGTCGAGACTGCGATCCGACAACTATTATCCCATCCCAAGGTCCAAAGGAACTTAACTACGCCCACCTAGGAACTTGTTATCATCGTGAACGCTCACGAGAAGCCTCCCTTGAAGATCGATCGCCCGGCGGCTGAGATCAAGCATGGAACGATACCATTTGACCACCGGTCAAGACCGTGAAAGTCAAAGTCGCCTGGCACGATTGGATGCGTGTGATGGCAGGCAGGCAACCCCCGTTAATCTATGGCTAAAAAGTCTGAGCTTAACCACGCTTCCACCAGAACTCGCGCGGTCTCCCTCGGACTGATGCGCAGCACATCTGATTGAGGCCGGATCAAACGGGTCGCGGTCAGCAAGTCTTCGAGATACACGGCATCTCCGTGCACCCTAACAATTTGATAGATTCGGCCGTTGTCAGCCTTAACATAGTCACCACATAGCCATTCGTTCATGGCGTCCTCCGATCCCTCGAACGCACGTTGCTGACCGCTGACCCTGGATTTTCACCTACTGCAGATTATGCGTTTGCGACCCGTTGGGAACGGTGACTATCTTAATTTGCGCGCATCTCGAAGAGGTCCGTTTGCTCCATTTGAGGGAACAGAATATGATATGGAAAATAAAAGAAGTTGGGGGAGATTTAGGTGAGCTCCATACCTGTGGTCGTGGCCGGGATTACTGGAAAAACCGGTGAGGCGGTGGCCAAGACGATTCAGCACACCACCGGTTTGAGGTTAGTCGCCGGCATCGCAAAAAACCACGCTGGGGAACATTTAGGAGCACGGTGGAGCGATCCCGACCTGGATTTAAGTATTTGTCGAGACATCGAATCCGTGGAGCCATTGGATTATGCCGTGTTAGTGGACTTTACGGA
>DAHXNH010000099.1 GCA_027365485.1 Clostridiales bacterium | reverse complement strand
GGCTTCGGACCAAGGTAGCCAGACGATTGGAGGAATCGGTTGCTCGAGGTACGTGGCAAATTGAGTCAGGGTGCCATCGAGCACCATCAGATGATCGGGTTGGGGAACGAGTGTCCAAACGTGCCCGCGATTTCGATCTGGTAGATCATCGGGCCGGATGATCCATCCAGCAACCGGATAGGAGGACACGCCCTGGTTTCGAGCGTATAGGTCGAATAAGATTGCAAATCGTTTACACTGCTTGGCCAGATCGGGGCGTTCGGGAAAGGTTGTCTGCAGGATGCCCCGAATGTGAAAGGCAGCTTGGATAATGTTCTGGGGTGACATGACTAGGCATCCTTTCGCGCAAGTCATTGCTGGACGGTCGCTTCATCGACGCGTGGTGGTAGTATCGCACACGGTGGTATTCGATGGCACGAGTTAAGGTGGCAATTTGGCTCGATGGGTTGGACAGGTTGCCCTCCGTGGGACTCAGGGAATGACGATGGAGGGGTAACGAGGGCGAACATTACTCGAGCCACATCCAACCCGTGGGGAGCGAGTCATTGGGGGCCAGGGGGTGGTCGAGATGAAGCGGCGTACCCGCGCACGCGCGACAGACGGGATTCCCAGCGGGGTCGAGCAAAAAATTCCGGGAGGCCGGATCGCGGGCATCGATGTGAGGCACGTGCTTGCGAATGGAACGCTGACACTGCTCGCAGAATTCCGGGGCCCAGAGGCTGTCATCGGCTCCTTCGCAGGTCTCCGAGCAATAACCGATCAGGACACTGACTGTTTCGGAAGTCAGTTGTTCCCAAACCACGAAGGTTCGGGTCGGATCGGCGGGATGTTGACAGACTTCGCAGAGAATGGCCATGGAATGCTGTCCTTTCATGGATAAGATACAAAATGCTAGGGCGCCCCTTGGAGGGGCGCGCCCCATTCCTGGACGGTGTCGGGGGAATACTGTGATGGTCCAGGCGTAAACCGCTAGCAACCCGTTGAGTATGGAGGGATTGCTCATACGGCAGACTCTCTTGGCCGGCGGATACGAGATTTGGGAAAATCTTGGTGCTCGCGGTATCATCGTCGATCATGGCGAGTTCCTGCGCAATGAGCCGGCTAGGTTGAGGGCGTTGAGAATTGCTTCTCCGGCTTGGTGATTACCCATGATAGAGATTCCTTTCTGTGAGAGTCATTTCTCTCGTTGAAGTAGAAGGGGGTTTTTGTGAATGCGCGATTATCAGTACAAGGTTAAATCTTTGCCTTCTTCGTGGAACCAAGCGTGAATGTTGCCTGATACAGAACTTAGACGGGATCAGGCATCGTGAGGGTCCACACGCGGTAACCCGGACTAAAATGGCAGGTATACGTCTGAACCTCCCCACGGCTAAAGCCGGGGGGTTCTATCTGCGAATTCCGGCCACCTTTTCTCGGCTCTCACAACCTCTTGCGAGACGGCTACACCATCCGAGATCTCAGTCACCCGGTTTTCCACGATTCCGACCGTGGCGCAAACTTCTGCGGACGACCCACTCTGACTCGGGCCGATGGAATAACGGCCAAAGGACGTAGGCCTCGGTGGCGACACCGACGACCTCCGACTCGCAGGTTGTTTTTCGGTTGCCCGTTTCCAAGCCGTCCGCAGGAGGGGTTCCCCACCCGCCCAAGACTCGGAAGCCTTGGGGACTTGAAGGGCATCGTGTTCGACGAAGCGAGCCAAGTAGGCACTGAAGAGATCGCGTTGCATGGTCACTCCACAAGAACAGTCATGGACCCGCTCTGACAGCCGTTTTTTGTGTTTTTGACCGCACACGCAAGTTTGCGACAGCGCGGTCGTTCGAGGGTTGAATTCGATGACCTGTCCGCCGGCGCTTTCAGCCTTGCGGGTCAAGATCGTCAGAAACAACTTGGGAGCTCGAACGCTGATGGATCGGCCAAACCGTTTTTGAAAGGCTCTATAGGACAACTTTTCTGTTTTGAAAACGATGCCGTGCGTGAGAAATCGATTGGCCATCTGCCCGTGGGCGGTTCGCCGATGGGCGGCTTCTCGGCGCAATAACTCCGCCAGGCGGGCTTGGGTCTGGCGTTGCCGTCGACTCGCCTGGGTAGGATGCTTGCCCCGAAGGATTCGTCCGCGTGCATCGTAACACTCGGGATTGTTGGCCCGTCGCTGGCGATCTAGATGACGTTGCGTTCGGCGAATGACGGCATGGTCGCGGACAACGTCGGCCGCAAACGGTTCCAGATCGGCGGAAGTTTCCCCCGCTCGGGCAATGGTGGAAGGGCCGATGTCCAAGCCCTGGGGTGGTTCATTTCCCCAGGGGTGAAAAAACCGACCAGTGTGGGGATCGAGTTTGCGCATGGGCAAGCCTTCGCAGACGAGTTGAGCGAACCAATGGACTCGGCCGCGAATGGTGCGGCGTACTAGCCGCACGTACTTAATGCGCTGGGCGAGTCCATAAGCAATGACGGGATCGCGATCGGCACCGGACTGCATCGGGAGCCTGAGGGAGCCCCAATGCAAGGCATTGTCGCGCCAGCGCAAGCCCGCTCGGTTGGACTTGCTTTCCAGACTCTCGATTTGATGGAGCCCCCGCCGCCCTTTGAACCGTACCTTTTTGGCTTTCCCGAGAGCCATTCGGTTCACGGCTTGGAACGCTCGGGTAGCGAGCTTCTGGCCGATGACGGCATCGACGTGATCGCCGATCCAGGAGTGATGGATCTGGGTGGCATACTGCGAAAGGCTGGATTCGGTGAAGCCCACGGCTTTGCGGGCCATCGCGAAGGCGGCCGCGCGTTCCACCGGACGATTGCGTGGGATATCCCGCTGGGTGGCTTGATAGAGTGTGGATTCCCGCAGCAACCGCAATCGTCGGAGTCCTTCGCTCAGGAGCGCATTATAGCACTGCCGGGCGGCTTCCAACCGCGTGACCAGCGGTCGTGCTTGCGTGGCCGTGACCCGCAGGGGGATCTCGCAGACGAACGACGGAGTGGACTTCCGCTTTGCCCGCTTTTGGGGGGTCGATGGATGGCGGGATGATGTCAAGCGATGCACCTCCTGCGATGGAGATTGGGTGGCTCTAGGCATAGGCTACCATGTGATGGGGGGGAATGCAATCCGGCAGCAATATCTGGGCCCTCACGGGCCCACGGGCTGATATCCCCACGCCTGAAGGCGGGGGCTTTACGCCCGATTCCGGTAAACACTTCGGTGATGCCGGCATCCAACGCCAAGGCCTTCACGCGAAAGGGACTCCGGCAGATCTTCACCGGTTGGGTCGTATGAACTTCCCAATGATCGTCATCCCACACCAGCCGGATGGTTCCCTGAATGGGGACGTTTCCGAGCAGATGAAGCATGACCCGGTGGCTTCTTTGCAACGTCGAGACGGATAAGAATTGGCGACCGTTCCAGATGCCTACCCGATAGTTCGAACTGTCCAACACGACACTGTGTTGGTTTTTCACGCGGGGTGCATGCCGCAAGGACTGACTGAACAAGTGAAAGAGCCACGGGTCCTGATGGTGTCCCATCAGGACCTCAGCGATCTGATCATATTGTTGAATCAGGCGAAAATACGCATGGCGTTGCACGGCATCCTCCGCGCTTGGGAGGTGTCGAAAAATCTGGGCCTTCCACTGATCCAGGGCTTTGGTACTTTCGACCCAACGGATCATCGTGTCACAGGCATCAAAGGCGCACTGATCTTCGATATGCACCGGGAGTTCGTGGACACTAAACCGCCGTGCAAAAGCCCGCTTATCGGCATGGTGTAATCTCCAAAGCACCCAGTTTTTGGCCTTGGCCAGTTCGACTAAGTACGCATCTTTCTGGCGAGCATATGCCGTGGCTAATGCGTGAAGTCGTTGGCTTTTACGCTTATTCGGCGGAAGGGTCATTCGCCTCCGAGTGCGCATCAGCATCAGGAACCACCTCTTTCATTCGTGCGATCAACTGTTTGTTCTTGTGACTCCGGGACCCATAGAGTCGCGCCGAAAACACCGTAATAATCTCTAAGACATCTTGCGTCAATTCCTCTTCGTAACTGGTACCCTCCGACTTGTTGATGAGGACCACTTCGGTTTGAAACTCTTCACACAGGGCAAAAACCAATTCGGCCCCGAACCGCAACAGTCGATCTTTATGGGTGATCACTAATCGTTCGACGTCGTTGCGCATAATGCGTTCTGAACCTCCCCACGGCTAAAGCCGGGGGGTTCTATCTGCGAATTCCGGCAACCTTTTCTCGGCTCTCACAACCTCTTGCGAGACGGCTACACCATCCGAGATCTCAGTCACTCGGTTCTCCACGATTCCGACCGTGGCG
>DAHXNH010000098.1 GCA_027365485.1 Clostridiales bacterium | reverse complement strand
CCATGCCGGGCCCCACTGGGACACCTCGAAAATTTTGGTTCAATGCACTGGTCTTAGGCCATCTTTACATCGCTTGGTCCGCGATGGTTCTGTATCCGGGAGGTTCGGGGCATTTCGTGACGAGAATCGGCAGCGCTTCGCTACGATCATGCCGAGAAAGATTTTATGGCAGTGGATGCCTAGACCTTCGTCTGCCGCATCGCGGTCCAGTTCAAGCACACAAACGCTACGTTCTTGCCCGTAAGTCTCAGCCTGCTCATCGACCTCGGAGAGAAAACAAGTAGGACCGAGCCGCTAATTCTGATTCAACATGATCAGCGACTACGCGGATGACTGGTTGCGAATTCTTTTAGGTTTTACTTTGGCCGGTGAAATTTGTGGCATCCCTCCAAACCTTGCCCGATTGATTGCCATCGATTGCCAAGGAAAAACCCATTGATCACTACGGAGCGTCATCCCGTGATTTGGTTTGTTAGCAGGTCGAAAATAACGGAAGACAAAGTAAAGTGGGCTTGCCTTTCAGGCAGATTGCAGAGTTTAATGCTTTCAAGATTTGAAAATCTTCGTAGCCCATGGCTATTATCTCGTGGACTTTTTGTGACCCACCGAACATCAAATAGAGCATGCGGGTTCACACCATCTTGCGTGTTAGGCGGCACCTAGCTTTTACGGTATGGCCTTATCCGGCTTGGTTATGGGTATGATCGGAATCGGTCTGACCGTCCTGAAAATCGCCAACGTATGAACACCGTGGGTAGTTTTCGCACACCGTGTAGATGTCACCGGTGAGTTCCAAGGTGCGATATACGAGATCCCCGGTGCGGCACCGTGGACATCGTCCAGCTTTGTTGACCAAGTGAAGGCCTCCTCTCTCGATAAAAAGTTCCATAACATAATTCTAGCACAGTTAAATCTAATTGTTGCACTACTTATACTAATATAATCAGTTTCGCGGAATTAGCCCGATTATGCTGGCGGTAATTGGGCTTAGGCACCCGTCGTTCTCTGCTAACGGCGAGCCCAAAGCAACCCCGAACGGCAGGCAGACCATTTCGGAGGTGGATTAAAAAGAGAAGGAATGGTTTCCGATGATGGAAGAGATCGCGAGCGATCGACGAAAGATTGGGGTTGAGTGTAACCCGGAAGGCTTTTTCCCCCCAGCCTGTATTAAGCGGCAGAACAGAGGGATTGTCGCAGAAAAAAGATCGCACGAGATTACCGTGATGATACATATTTGAGCTGAACCGGGGCATGATCGTTTTCTATGACCAGAGAACCTGTAGGATTCCAATCTGAAGACCAAAGTCTTCGGGGATCAGGAATTAGAGCTTGGCGGATTGCGGCCAAGCGGCTAGACGATCAGTTGGCTGAGTGGTTGGCGGCCTATCCTGCGGTCAGTATTGCCCAAGCGCGCTTTGCCGGGGAGACGCAACAGACCGAAGAAGTCGTCGAATATCTAAGTAGGCGCTACCATGATCTGGTGGTGCGAAAACGCCGCGACTCGGCCGGGGGTACGGGCTCTTTTCTCTATTTAGATACCCTGGTGGCAGACGCTCTTGTGCCTTGGCTGGACCCACCATCGTTCGCCGTCGGCGGATTGATTCTGCAGCAGGCTGAGGCTTGGGCTGACATTTTTACCGGACTTCTTCATGGCCAGGTGGCGTGGTGCCCAGAAGACCACGGCCCTGCGCTGTTGGTGGACATTAGCCGTCCGCCCCATCGGGCGATTGCACGGCCCGAAACCGAGCAAGCGATTCGAGGACCGCAAGAGGCTTTTACCGAACTCGCCTATTTACAGGTGGCTCAAGTTCGAACCCGGCTTCCCAGCCCCGAACTCGTGGTGGAGCGGTATCAGATTGGTCGGCGGGCGCCTACGGCGGTGCACCTTCTATTTCTTGCGGATTTGGCTCGTCCAGACTTAGTGGACAGGGTGCGCGAAGAGGTCACCATGTTGCCGATTGATGCGGTGACCAATGCCACCCGGCTGGGTTCTGCGTTAAACTCGTCGCCTCGCAGCATTTTCCCCACGGTGCGATACTCGGAACGCACGGACTTTGTGACCTTGGAACTAGAACAGGGCAAGGTGGCAATTATGGTGGCCGGCGACCCGTTTGTGATCACGTTGCCAGCCACCCTGATGGATTTCTATAGGACTTCAGCCGATTATACGGCCCCGTGGTATGACGTATCTTTCTTGCGCATGGTGCGATTGGCCGCTTGGGTGTTTGGCATCTATTTGCCTGCGGTCTATATTGCCTTGACCGAGGTGAATCCAGACCTTATTTCTCCCAAGTTGTTTGATCTCGTAGCGGGGAGTCATACCGGGCTTCCCTTTACTCCCTTGGTTGAAGTCGTGGTCATGATTTTGGTGATAGAGATTTTGCGTGAGGCCGCGCTTCGCTTGCCTAAAGCAGTGGCCTCCACCATCGGTACGGTGGGAGCCATCGTCGTCGGCACCGCCGTGGTGAAGGCGGGATTTGTCAGCCCGCAGATTATTGTGGTGATGACCTTTACTGCGTTGAGCTTGTTTAGCGCACCCACGTATGAAATGATGGCGACCTGGCGGCTGGTGAGTTGGCTCATGTTGATGGCCGGGTTTCTCTTTGGCATCTACGGGCTGGTATTAGCCACGCTATGGATATCCGGCGAGTTGGCCACTTTAACCTCCTTTGGGGTTCCTTATCTCACGCCGTGGGCGCCCTGGCGTCCCAAGGACTTTGCTAACAGCCTGTGGCGTGTTCCGTGGGTCTTTTTGACCCGGCGAAGCACCGGGAGCCGGGCTGCCGAACTCAGGTGGGGACAACCGCCCTATGATTAAGCGGAGTGGACAGCGCTGGGTCCTGGTTAGCCTTGCGGTGGTGCTCCTCGGCCTCTTGTCAGGGTGTTGGGATCAGAGACCGGTGGAAACGCGGGCAGCCATTTTGGCTATCGGCGTCGATCCCGGTCCACGCAAAGGGCTGCTCCGGGTGACGTTCGTCTTTCCTAATGTCACCTTAACTGCGGGGAGCCTGACAAGCGTGCCTTCGGGCCAAGAAACCTTTACCATGACCGTCATTGCTTCGACCCTTGCCGCTGCCATCTCCACCGTGCAACGTGAGCAGAGTCGCGCTATCTATTTGGGCCAAGTCCGTGTGGTCGCGCTTTCTACGCGCCTTGCACCCAGAATCTGGATGACCTCGCTGCACGATCTGACTCAGATGGGAACTATGGTATTGAGCTTTTGGGTGGTCGCTACCGCGAATGCGAATAAATTGGTGGCATTGCATCCACCAACCGAGATGGTTCCAGAAGTGGCGTTGTATCGGGCTCTGTCCTGTAAGTGCCAGGATCTTCGTTGGCCGGGAAGGGCGTGGAGTGTATGGACAAACGCGGTGACGCCAGGCGTCACGCTCGCGGTCGCTGATGTCAGTGCCAACTCGACGACGAACACTTTTTCACTGAAAACGCTGGCCATCTTGGCACGAGACGGTGTGAGCACATGGTCTCTGGAGGCTACGACCGGCTGGGCTTATCTCACCGGTCGAAGTCTGGCGGAATCGGTGAGCATTCGAATGCCGTCCGGTGATCTCGCAAGCATCGGTCATATTCACGGGACCACACAGCTCAAATTCACCGGTACAGTGGGCCACGTCCATCTGGTTGATACCGTCCGACTGCAGGGAACCGTGCTCGGAGGGGGGGCAGAGATGGGATCCGGGAAACGGGATCCTGCGTTGACGGAAGACGTCAGCCGTACGATCCGTCAAGCGTGTGATGCGGCTATCCAAGCGGCTATCGATGGCCACGTCGATCCCTTCGGCTGGCATCGCGATCTCATTTGGCGGAGGGGTGCTGCATTTTTCCCTGCCCCGGCGGGGACAATTTCGTGGCAAGGGTGGCGAGTTGCCGTCCACGTGACTTTTCAAATCCGTAACGAAGGGGTATTGCGATGAGGCCATCACTCAGCCCTCAAGCTTATTCGTCGAGCCTTTTAGCCAGTATCTTGGCCGGCTCGCTGTTTATCTGGCCGCTTCATATCGTATTGGCTGCCGGGCAAAATGCGGACCTGGTGCTGGTGGTCGCAGGGGGAACGATGGTCATTTGGACCGCCATTGTCCCTGGGGTTGGTCGAGAACCGACACCCGTCGCGGCCGTCCTCGACGGGACGGCCTTGGTCCTGATGATGGCGGTTGACGGGCTTATATTGGTGTCTTTGGGTAGCATGCTCCAAACGTTCTATTTCCCCGAAACGCCTCGTTGGGCCCTTGCCGGCATTTTTCTCGCGGTCGTGGTCGGGTGGACGCTCAGACGTCCTCACAGCGCCCCTATCCTGGCAGGGTTATGGGTACCGCTGCTTTTGGCAGGGTCACTTGCGATGGTGGGCTTAGCCTTTACCAACCTACGCTTCATCCGGGTTTTGGCTCCACTGCCGACCATTGCGCTAAGACCTCTGGGTCTAGGTTTGGTGGTGATGGCGTTTGTCATCCTTCCGATTCCTATTACGCTGCGGAGATATGGTAGCCAGCGGCAGGAGGTCCCACGGTGGCGCGATCGACTGATTCCAGCGCTCACCGCTTGGGCGCTTTTGGGCCTTCTATATGCGGTGGTGGTGGGCACTTTGGGACCGACCGCCTTGACTCATTTGCGTTGGCCGTTGGTGTTTACTCTCGACCAGGTAACCCTAGATAGCGCGTTTTTTCTTAGCCGCATCGGCATTTTAGTGATTTTTGCCTGGACTCTAGGAGCGGCCATTGGCGTCTTGGTCCATTTCGATGTGATGGTGAGCCCATCGACGGGTGCAGGAGTGCCTCTGTGGGCAGTCCCTGCGATTGGGATGGTTTGGTTTGCCGGTATCCTGCTGATTCCATCCCCGGCCTGGGCGACCTGGTGGTTGGTCCACCGAGTGGATTTCGCGGCGGCTGGCTACTTAACCCTTGATGCGTTGTATTCCAGTATGCTGCTAGTGCACTCACGTCGCGTCCGTTCGAGTCTCGATATTCAGTGAGGTTGTGTTCGCGAGGTGGCCGAGTGGTTCCCCGATTATCGGTTGACCCTCATGGTGGATGGTGCCTATGCTGCCTTAGCCAAGCGCCATCTTCCGCGAACCGCGCTCTATTCCTAGATGCGCCGCAATGCGGCGCTCTATACGGAGACTCTGGCACGCCAACCCGGCCGTCCACGGAAGAAGGGCACCCGACTCGCTACGCCCCAGCACTGGGCCGCCGCCTTGCCGGAGGCGTCCTGGCAGTCCGCTTCGGTCGCCATTCGTGGCAAACAGCACACTCGGCTCGTCTCTGTGCATCGCGTCTTGTGGTATGAAACTTGTCCCGACCATCTCTTGTTAATGGTCCTCGTCCGCGATCCCTCGGGACAACAGCCTGATGATTTCTTCTTTACCACGGATTTGACGGCTACGGCCGTGGCCGTATTGGAGCATTACGTGGGCGCTGGACCATTGAGGAAACCTTTCGCGCCGTAAAGCAACAATTGCGTGGCGAAACGCCCCAGAGTTGGGCTCGGTTTGGGCCGGAACGCACGGTCATACTGCCATTTTGACCTACGGACTGGTGTGGCTCTGGTATCTGCTTACTCAAGGGGACCATCCTACCGTCGTGAAACAGCTGTGGTACCAAAGCAAACAGCTGCCTTCGTTCAGCGATGCCCTAGCGACCCTGCGGACGGCCTAGTGGGCCAACCGAATTTTCGAGGAAACAGCGTCTAGCGCTGTTTCCTCGAAAAATACGCCCGAAATTATCCGGATCTTATCGGAGGCGGGATAAGCCGCCACGGCCTTGGAGAAAAAAACCGCAAAGTCCACAGAGGTTGTGGGGGTAATATTTTTAATCGGCCTGTATGCAAGAGATCATCTGCGATGCGATGATGGCGGATAACGCAAGAAGCTTGCCACCTTGTCTTTAGGATTAAGCGGCATTATTTAGCCATCGTTGGCGGAAGATACTTGGCAAAGTCCAAGACGTGGGCCCAACCGGCATCATAACCCGTGTAGAGCCAAATTAAGGCAGCCAATCCTAAAATGATGGCGGTGATAATGGTCAGGACTCGGTTGTCACGATAGTGAATGGCCGGTAGCAATAAGATTCTACAGATACCGGTCAAGACAAATCCAGCCATCGCGGCGAAGGGATCCGCTCCGAGATGTAGGTCTTCTAAGCGAATACCGATAACAATGGCCTAAATAGCCCCGAAGAATCCGTAGATTGCTGGGATGTAGGGTTCCCATTCGAAGACGAGGGTTACGGCGCTAGCTAAGAAGGCAATACTCAAGAACAACGCGGGCTCTTCGTAAGCAACGTTGAATCCACCCGGCAGAGGCCAGGTTAAGACCATGGGCAACGAGGTTGCGAGTCCTAACAAACCAACCGCGAAGAAACCGGCGGCCCAACTCTTTCGCTGGTCCTTCGCCGGATTAACGAAAAGATAATGACCCAATAAGGCCAAACCTGCTTCCATATTAACTAACATTACCGCAAGATAGTCGGTAAACATAGGAATCACGCTCCTTTATCGCTGAGAAGTGCGGTAGAATTCCACCGTCTTTTGAAATCCAACGATTGCCTCTTTAACTGTAGAACATCGTCGTCCGGGGTTACACGCCCGTTCGGTCCTGATCTCGATCGCCGGACGGACCAGATATAACTGGGCGGGGGTCATGTTTGAGGATTTGAAACTCACCCATGTCTTACTCGGCGTGTCTCAGTAACAGCCAGCACGAACGCCGCGGTATCCCCTATAACCGCTCTTGCGCTAACTAGGAAGGGGTGGTTTACCGTTGGGCAGTATCTATGGGGGTCATCGGATATCGAGACGTGAGAACCATCAGGTGATTAGACTGAGTCAATCCGCTGAGCTAGGACCCCAGGGGCTCGATGGATGGGGTTTAACCCGGTCGATGCCTCGGCGCAAAGACTAGCTAAATGATAAAGCTCGGGGGATTGACCGTTACTATCTGGTCCTTAAGAATTTGAGGGTATTCCCTATCCGTCTTTCCGCTGAGTCGACGTCGTTTGGGATGCACAGGCATGAAGAAAAAGGGCCTACCCGTACATCGAAAGATGATTCGAGTGATCTGACGATGGGCTAACGGGGGATCCCACTCGCTCTCACGACCAGTCGCATTTGACGCTGACTTGGGAGAAAGGTTTAATAAAGCAGGAAACGTTCTGCGAGGACAAGCGAAGGCGGCTACACCTACCAGCGGATTCCAAGAACGAAAGGGGATATCCAGGATGGAAGAACCGCGTCAGCAAGAGACTCAAGATTCGGCCGTGGTCATATATGAGACCCATGAACTGGCCGATCAGGCGGTAAAAGTTCTCCAACAAGCGGGATTTGAAATGAAAAACGTCTCCGTTATCGGCAAGGGCCTTCCGGCAGAAGAACATCCGGCCGGCTACTACTCGTTGGGGACCCAGATGAAAGTCTTTGGTGGGATCGGTGCCAGTTGGGGAGCCCTTTGGGGCGGATTTCTCGGGCTCTTATACGGCGCAGGCTTTTTTCTCATTCCCGGGCTCGGACCTATTTTAGCTGCGGGACCGCTCGTCGCTATCTTGGTCGGGGTGTTGGAAGGGGGCGTGGCAGTGGGGGGCATCACGGCACTCGGGGTTGCCCTGGTGAATATCGGGGTGCCCCAACATCGGGTCGCACAATATGAAGCCGCAGTCAAAGCTGGCCAGTACGTGGTGGTGATCCATGGATCGGGCGAAGAGGTCCAACGGGCTAAAAAGGTAATCGGTCAGCCTTAGGGTCCGTTGGTTCGGATCGTGCGATTGGGTGGATAGGGGCGCTCACGGGCGGATGTAAAGATTCTGGTGCTAAGAGCCCCTAAGTGGTATTG
The DNA here is from genome assembly GCA_027365485.1 of Clostridiales bacterium. Taxonomy (GTDB): domain Bacteria; phylum Bacillota; class Sulfobacillia; order Sulfobacillales; family Sulfobacillaceae; genus JAMCVM01. The sequence continues at coordinate 6,264 of DAHXNH010000098.1, read as the reverse complement.
AGACGATCTTTCTAACGGCGAAAGCCCGGGCATGAACCCTCCGTCGATGGGCTTATCCAATGAGGTGGGCATGTCGGCGCTGCGTCAGCGCCGAAAAATTGGGATTGTCAGGTGGATTGCTATCAGGAAGCTCACCAACGCATTATGGATCGGTGTCAGGCGTATCCCCCTATCGCCGCGTCTGAGTGATTACAAATGCGCAAGTTCACACCGCTACCTCTGATAAAGATTCTGACGATGTCTTTAGACCACGAGGTGAGTCTTTACCTTCCGGCAAGTTGGCCATTCGTTCCATCCCGCCATCGATTAATTGGCGCCTTTTGACCGGGCTTCGGCTGAGAGGACGGGTCCTCGGGTAGCGGTTTTTTCAGCGCGTCCGCCCTCTTAATCCCCTGCCGGAAGGCTTGGGTTAGAGGGTGTTGGCGCTAACTGGTTTTGTCATTACTTCCGCCAACTTTCGTGTCATCAGATACACCACTGATCAGGGACAGACGTAAAGCCGAGAATCAGCCCAAGGGGCTGGGATTCGCTGATTGACGTACCCAGAAAATCCACTGCCTACGCCAATCAGCGAATACGGTGAGGACACCTGGGGGAGTTCCGAGGCCACCGGTACATCCTTGGAAATAGGCTAGAACTGATGACCACGGACTTAGCCAAACCAAGGACAAACGGAGTTAGCCATAACAGAGGGGAAGCCTGGCATCGTATTCCAACGGGCCCAAGGCTCTTTGGGGCGGGGAGGGATCCGGCCGCCGCGGTGGATGGGCTCCAAGCGCGATGAACGCACCTCATGGACCGCACCCCCACGAAAGCGTATCGTGATCAAGTCGGGTGTTTGCAGTGGCGTCGATTTTCCTGCCGAAATGCGCGAGACTTTAGGAAACTGAAGGTGGATGCATGTTTAAGACGATTGCAGTCGCCGTCGACGGCTCTGACGCCAGTCTGGCGGCGGTTCGCTATGGGTGTCAAGTGGTTCATGATGATGGACCACTGGTGTTGGTTATGGTCAAAGATGCTGGCGCGCTATCAATGGTTAATGTTTAAGCCCTATAGTACCGTGGTGTTGGACGATCTGGCCGACGTTATGGAACAGTGGATGACGACGGTGCGCGACCAAGCCATGGCCATCGTCGAAAATTGCGTTAATGTGCGGGCGACTTGGCTCGCGGTCACCTTGCAAGCGGGTCGGGGAGGACCGGCGAACCTGTTTTTGGCCACGGCAATCGATGCGGACGCTGAACTGCTCATTGTCGGTCGGCATCACGGTTCGGCCGGATTAGAAAATCTGTTAGGTAGTTTTCCGCCGCGGCTCATGACCCATGGTACTCTCCCGGTGATCACGGTGCCCGCTGCCGCCAGTTAATTAAACGGCGAGGCTTTAAGCCAAACTGGGAGAACGAATGCATTGCGTGAGGAGACGAGATGGGTGTTTAAACGGATTGTGGCAGCGGTCGATCCCAAGGGAACGGTGCTCGGGGTCATCGTGGAAGATTACAAGTCATTTTATCATCATTGATGCCGTGGCTATTTATGGGGGTAATGCTGAACAAGATGTGCAGAAGTTTCGTCAGCAATGGGCGGTCGATGTGGATCGGATTCAGGCCGAACTCCTGGCGTATCCCCGCTCACCCAACATTACGGTGGAATGCACTGCCCTCGAGACTGCCACCCAAGGCAGACCTGCTTTGGGTGGCAGTCTCGAGGGCACTGGCGGCTCATGCCGAGTTGATTACGGTCGGACATCATCGAGAACTGATGAGACCTGTGGGATACCTGGGCAGCTTCCCGCGCTGGCACGACCATCATAGCGCGGTGCCTGTGATGGTCGTGCCTCTGGCTGGGCCGTAAGACCATAGGTTGGTGTGGGCCATGGTTGGTGTGCTTGACCCCTGGAGCGGCCGTCTCTTTTTACGACCATGTGGGAATCGCGCGATCTCAAGGAATCGATTATTGGACAACCCAAGTAATGGTCCAGTGGCCGTTGGAGTCGGTTTCGGTCGCGTAGCGGAGAAAGCCCGTGCCAATGTCGATGCCCGAAAGACCCCAGCCCTCAGCGGTACCTTGGTACAGCATCCAGTTGCTAGTACCTGCCGGCGCCACCGACAAGTCTTTATAAAGGGGCTGATCGTGGGGCTGGCCGCTCACTCCGAGTTGAGCAACGGTTCCGGTTTGTACTAAACCGATGGCTTGGGCCAGACTGGGATTAATCAAGATGCCGCCCTCGTTGCCAGTATCTAAGCTTGCTGTCGTGGTGATCTGACCGCTCGGTCCAACCAGCGTCACCCGAAACGTCGGATCCCCATCCGTGTTGGTATCGCCAGTAAGGAGCGCCGTGTTTGCTTCGCCGCTGAGGCTCCACCGGTCCAAGACCGTCCATGCCCAGGCGACTCGGCTAGATAGGACCGTCATTTGCAGTCGGAAAGCGTACCCGAACTGGTGGCTGGGGATGGGTTGAACGACGCCCAGGCTGGTCAAGTCGCCGTTGTCCACGAGGGCTTGATAGTCGATTCCCCCTTGACTGTTGGACCAAGTCTCTGCACCGTACGGAAGGACGCGGTACTTGCCAAGAAACCACAGCGGGCTTGAGGGGCTGCGGTCACTTTGCGGATACACGCTGAGGTCGAGACTTGACTGTCCCTTAGGTCCCACGGCTTGAAATGTATAGGCACTGAAGGTGTTCGGGATCCAACTGGACGGATAGCGAAAGGTAATTCCATCGTCGCTGAATACGGTCAGGGGGTGAGCCTTAATTGGGGAGCCCACTACGCTTTTCACATACACCACGCGGCCATTGTTTAAAATCTTCACGGCTGTGGCCAAAGCAAAGGGCAAACGACTTACGGTATGGCCCCAATCGGTCCACGCCGATTCAGGATAGGCAACGACCGGGTACAGCTTTCCCGAATGATACCAATACCCGAGTTTGTCCCCGGGATGGTAATAAAAAGTCATCGGATGTCCGATGGGTCCGGGAGCGCTGGCTTCCCACGTAGCCTCAGAATAGCGATAGCCCATGGCTTGCATGAGGGCTCGCTGCGGGATCCAGTGATAGGCCCCGGCTTGCCAGAGATAGACCGGTTGTCCATGGCTAGTAAGGCGGATTAACTGCGGTCTGGCCCGAAAGCGTCTGGGCGATCTCTGATTCTCGGCGGCGAAGTGAATGCGGGTTGCGGTGTTCGAGGTCACCGTTTGCGCTGACCACGGATGAAGAGAATATAGGGCTCCTGCCGCCAATACTGAGGCACCGGCCAGAAGATAAAAAGGTTTCATTCGGACCACCATAACCTTTCCTAAATTTCTTTCATTGTATATCGCTCGGTCCCCGTGGAGCTCTTTGACCCATATTGAGAGCGGATTACCGAGACCGGCTGTCACGGCAGATCTGCGCCCAGCTCCAATCCAACCTGATAGGCCGGGAGGGTGGTCTAGTGCTTGTCAGCGGCCACCGCTTCAAAGAGAGAAACGTCTAGGTAAAGTTTATAACAAGTCAAACATCCGATTTTAAAATCCGTTCGATGCTCGAGATCAGGCCGACCCGGCACCACACTCAGGTAGATTTTGCGATCAGGGACTGACGGTCTGATCCGGGACCAAGCCAGCTTCATCGCTCCGGGTGGCGTCCCAGTACTGCCGAGCCGCTTCGACTCGGGGGTGGAGCCAATTGGTATCGGTGGCGATGTGAAGCGCACGATAGACGCGATTGATTGCGTGTTCCACCGACTTCGGAGCCAACCGCAATTGGTGCCCAATTTCTAAGTTGCTGTAGCCGAAAGCGATGAGACGTAAAATTTCCAGTTGGCGGGTGGTCAGTGACGCCACCGGACCGCGTAGCTTAGGCTCGACCGGTTCATCGAGTAACTCTCGGCCTAATGCGACTCCTTGAATAGCGCGTAGAATGGTCATGGTATCCTGTACATCGGACTTTCGCAGATAAGCCCAACCTGGGCGGTCTGCCAAGGGAATCAAGGGTAGCCATTGGGCCGAGTCGTGTTGGCTCAAAATAACGATCCCCACCCGTGGCTTGGTTCGACGCAATAAAAGGCCGGTTTGAATGCCGTTGGGACCCTGACCCAACTCAATGTCCAACACAGCCACGGAAAATTCTAGTTCGGACTCTAAAACCCCGTTGCCATCGGAATACGTACCGACAATGCGGATACCGGTCATTTGTGATAGTGCTTTATACAGCAAGTCGCGAAACAACGATTCATCTTCGGCTAAAATCACGGGAATTATACTGGCCACTAGCAAAATCCTCCAATTAATTAGGGGGAACCCCCCTATCTTTCCTTCGTCATCTTTCGATATATTATATCGTGACTAGGAAAAAATCCATGCCGTAAAAGAGGGTTTTTCCGGAGACCAACGAATTTTATTCAGTTTTGGTTGTGTCCGATTTGCTTATATTGGGTTATTATGGGAATTCGTTAGGTCTTCATTTGTGGGTGCGAAAATTTTATGGTCCTTCCACGGCGGGAGATATGTCTTCCTAACGGGGTTGTGGCGAAAGAGGAGAGTTGCATGACACATTCGAGAAGTCGGTCGCGTTCGATAAATAGTTTAGTAGCCTTGTTCAGTGTAGCGGCATTGACTTCGTTGGCTGCGGCTCCAGTGTTTGCGGCTAGTACCACTCCGGTGTCGATCAAGCCTAGTGAGGGCGCAAGTCAAATCCAAGCCGCCATCGCGTCGAATACGGCGGTGGAGTTTCAGCCAGGAACTTACACGGCGGGCGATGTGGCGATTACGACGGCTAAGGCGGGAGAGATAATTACCTTCGCTTCGGGCAACTACTCCGGGCTATCGTTTACCGTAAACGCCGCGAATATTACTTTTGAGTCTGCAAGCAGCACGACTCCGGGCACTTTTAACGGGGGGACTGGTCCTATCTTTACTCTCGGGCCGAATGCAACCGGGACGACCATTACCGACCTAAGCTTTACCGGAATCGATGATCCGACGGATTCAGGGGTCATCACCGTACCTGGAACCGGGGTAAGTACCGTTACCGTGTCCAACAACACTTTTACCACTCTTCAGGACACGGCGATTGGCTATCACGGCAATGATAATACGAGCGGAACCGGCTGGACTATTTCGGGCAACACCATTAATGGGTTAAGCGGGAGCACTGCGGCCGCCAATGGACCAAGCGGCATTTGGCTCGGCAACCTCGCAGGCAGCCGCATTACCGGGAATACGATTACTAATAGCGCTTGGGCCGGAATTTTGTTGACCGGGGGACCGGGGACACTGACCGGAACTTTGGACATTTCGGCTGCTCAAGCGACTAGCAACGACCAGAATAACATCGTGAGCGGCAACACCATCACTAACGCGGTACACGAGGGTATTCAAGTCGGCTTTGGCTCCACGATCACCGTCGAGAACAACCAGGTGTCAAAGGCCGGGACGTCAGGTAATACTAGTACTCCTCCAGCTAACCGCGACGGAGCCATTAGCCTTTTCAATCCCAACCAAAGCGGCATTCTGATCAAAAACAATCGTTTGCTCGACAGCTATCAAGGGATTACGATTGGGCAGACCGGCTTCTCTGGGGCGGCGCTAGGAACCATTACGGTTACAGCCAACAGCATTGAGAACAATACGAATGCGGGCATTGGTAACTATGCTTTGAGCGGATCGTTGAATGCGGCCGAAAATTGGTGGGGTCAGGGCAATCAGCCTTCGGTGGCAGGTAAAGTTGTGAGCCCGGTTACGTATCTTGCCTCTATGCAGCTCACTCTATCGAATAACTCAGTGACTCCGGGGACCCCGGTGACCGCTACTGCGAGCGTACTCGATAGTTCGGGTGCCGGAGTGACCGGGCTCCCCATTTCGGTAAACTATGAAGTCTATCCTAACGGTTCGAAGAGTTCCGTGGCTAGTGGGACCGAGGCTTATGGTCAAGGGTTTTCGCTGCCGACGTCGCTCGCCGCCGGGACGTATAACGTGACGGCCAGTGCCGAATTCGCTGGAGTACCTTCGGCGCATCTTACAGGCACTTCGCAACTCAGCGTATCCTCGGGTCCCGTCACGACGCCTACCACGCCTCCGCCGGTCCAGCAGCAGGGGTCAGTCACTCCCGGAAACGGTGGATCGGTGACTGCGCAGAGTTCGAAGGGGACTACCGTGAATGTCGCGGTGCCGTCGGGTTCGTTTACGGTGCCGGTGGAGTTGACCGTGAACACGGCTTCGACGGTGCCTTCGGGAGTCACCAGTCTCAATAAGGTCCTCCAGGTCCTAACGGTTACGGCCACGACC
>DAHXNH010000089.1 GCA_027365485.1 Clostridiales bacterium | reverse complement strand
TCAGGCGTATGTCGTAGCAGTCGTCTTGGTCTGTCCCCAGGGGGTCACGTTGCCGCTTTTGGCCGAATTTTGTACGAATCCGGTCGACGCCGCCCCGGCGACCCAACAGGATTCGGAACTCAAAGCGTTTTATCGGGTGGCCAAACGCCTCTATGAGGCGTTTCCGCGTTGGCCTCTCGTCCTGCTCTTCGACGGCCTCTACCCCAATGGCCCGTGGTTTGAATTCCTTGACCCACTCGGATGGCCGTTCATGATCGTCCTCAAAGCGGGGAACCTGTCCGCCTGGCAGAAAGACGCCGCGAAGTGGCACCGGTTGGTGCCGGACCAGCAAAAAACAGAAACCTGGGGGGATCGGGAGCAACATTTCTGGTGGGTCTATGACCTCGAGTATACCTGGTGGGACCCGCAGACGAAGGCAACCAAAACCATCGTGCTCCATTATGTGGTCTGCGAAGAAACCTGGACGGACGCGGAAGGGATCGAGCGGAAGAGCACGTGGGCGTGGGGCTCCTCGGAACGATTATCCAAGAAGAACGTGGCCACCCGATGTAATCGCATGGCCCGTCATCGCTGGGATATTGAAGAACACATCCTGGTTGAAAAACATCACGGCTATGACTATACCCATAGGTATTCTCGCGACTGGAATGGCATGCAAGGATTCCATGCGCTGATGCGCATGGCTCATGTTCTCAACATTTTGGCATTGCACCATCAGGATTTATGGCCCACCGTGCTGAAGCTGACCGTCCAAGGCACTTTGAAATGGATTAGGGAGACGATCGCCGGTCGCTGGCTGGATCGTGAGCGCTTAGCCCTGCTGAGGGAGCAAACCCCGCGGCGTCGATTGCGGCTGATTTGGTAAAAGCCCAATCGTCACCGGGGGATGTCAACTGCATTCGTTCTCAAAAACAGAAGGGGCTGGCCCCTTCTTCGTCAGTGTGCCCTGAACTCCGATGGATCCTGTTCCAACCATGGCAGGGGTCTTCATAGGGGCGCCACGCATTCCCCCTCGGAGGCTTCAACAACGAATTCAAGTCAGTTTGTGCCGATTCCCTCGTGGTCTATACCATATCACGCTTCAGAGCTGATTTCAAGACGGTGCCATTGACGGACTGGGAAAGGACCATTCCCTCCGAGTCTACCTATGCCCAACTACGGAACTGGCAAGCGACGCATCTGAAAGACGACCAATATCTCGCCTGGTATGCGCCCAACGGGCGCCCATCCAAGCCCCCGTCGGTGATAATTACTTTGACCATGCTGCAATTTCGCACGGGTGTCTCCGACCGCGAAGCCGTCGACAACGCGCGCTATGACGATCGCTGGAAATTTGCCTTAGGCCTGAATCGTGATCCCGAAGTGACGATCGACCACTCGACCTTAGCTCGCTATCGCGCTCGTTTGCTCCAGGACGATTTTGGGCGGCAGTGGCTCAAAGAAACGCTCCAAGACGCAGCGGAAGCCGGATTATTAAGCGACTCCGAAGACTTGATGGATTCGTTTATGATTGCCGGCGCTGCCGCTCGTCGTGGAACGCTGACCTTAATCCGATCAGCGATTCATCGCGTATTGACCGAGTATGCGGAGAGTGGGGTTGTAGAGGCCCTGCCTGCCCTCAGTCGCAACGACTATGACAATCTGCGACGAAAACCCGCCATTACGTGGTCCTCGGCGGCGGCTCGCCAGATGCTCTTGAACGCGCTTTGGTCCAATGGGCCGCTCAGCGGTCGGAGTCGGCGACGGCCTTGCCCACGAGGGTGCAGCAAGCCCTCGATTTATTGGCGATCGTGATCGAACAAGATATTGAGCCTGATCCAGATCATCCGGATCAAGTACGCATTGCCCAAAAGGTCTCCCCGAATCGGGTGCTGTCCGTCGTTGACCCGGACTTGCGGCATGGTCGGAAGACGAGCAGCGAGAAATTTGATGGGTACAAAGGCCATATCCGTGTACAAAACCGACCGGTCGGGAAAGGCGCATTCATTACGGGGGTGGTGGTTACCGGTGGGAACGTCGCCGACGGCGACGCCACCGTGGACGTTTTAGCCGATCGCCAGGACAATCTGGGGGCTCTCCCGGACCGCTTGATGGGCGATACCGCGTTTGGCGGCATC
>DAHXNH010000042.1 GCA_027365485.1 Clostridiales bacterium | reverse complement strand
TCGCCGTCCTCTTGCCGCTCGAACCCCGGCACGGTTGGGAAACCGCCCAGGTGCGGTTGGCGCTAGGTCTGCACAAAACCCCCAAAAAAGCCGAACGCTCGCCGGCCAGCCATGCCGTCGATAGCGGCAGCCTGATATCCGTGGTGATCTTGCAGCAGTTCGCGGACCGTAATTCCACGAGGGACATCGATGCATCGCCCCTGAGGGTCAGTGTACACGAAGATCACTTTGCCGCGCAATTGGATGAAATGGCACTTGGCTGGTTGCCTCGGCAGGGAGAGAATATCGCTGAATCGGGACGATCCCTGCCGAGAGAACTGGCCGTGACCGAGAAGATTGTCGTCAACCGGGTTGGACTAACGGTCGCTGGTCACCCGGGCAATAGCCGTGCACGTCGATAGCGGCAGCCTGATATCCGCGATGGTCTTGCAGCAGTTCGCGGACCGTAATTCCACGAGGGACATCGATGCATCGCCCCTGAGGGTCAATGTACACGAAGACCACAACGGCTGGATGCACTTCGTGGAATGAGACTACGTTTTCGGCGATACTGTCATGTTCATCATAGGAGAAGCTGCCACCATGGGATGATGCCAAGAATCGCCGCAGTTCATCGAAGAAATTGCCCACGGAGTGGTCTGGATCGGATACCCGATGTCGAAGAACACCGTGAAAGCGGCCTCCCAAGAGCCAGTAGTCGAACTTGCCCTCTGGATTGCGCTGGGTTTTACCAGTGCCATCACACCACTCGCAGTCCTCTAGAGGCCGTTCGCTTTGGTTGAGACACTCGCAAACTCTTTTTTGGTCGGCGGGGAAAAAGATCTTGTGAGGTGCAACCACCCTTTCGATATAATCCAAAATAGGCTCACGTTCTGTGAACGATTCTGGCACCATAACCACGGCCATATCATGCATAAGTCACTCCTCCTCTTACGTTCTCCAGTTTGATCGTTCGAGAGCAACATGCGATCCTCATGCATAGTCCTGAGCGCCGATCAAACTTATCGATTGGAGGGAAGGCGTTGAGTCACTCACAAAGATGTGTCCAACCATCTCGTGAGAATTCCCCGAAAGACCCAAAATGTCCATCTTGTCCAATCTGATGCGCTTACAGGATAGGCTCGCTCGAACCCGAAAGTGTAGTGGTAAGAAGATGGTGGTTCGACGTTTGAGAATACATAGGTTACTCTGGTTCGTGTACCATGAACACCATAGAACAATTGATATAAAATAGGGGAATATGATGATGATTATAGATCGTTAAGATAAGGTTGTCACGTGGATTTAATTACTGTAGAAAAAGTTTCGCCACAATGAACATGTGGACCATGGGGGATTCATTTGGCGGCGCACTAATGAGCCAGGTAGGCTTTTTAGGTTGAGCGCAAAACGTGTTCAAAATCGAATCGAGTCGGTCCTGAGGCGTTGAGAAAAGGGCGGATTAGCGTTGTTGATCCTAGCGAGTGTTTGGATAGCATGGCAAAGGCGAGCCACGCGGGCTCGGGCGATATATTGCCAGCGTCCGAGCGATGAGTCGACCGGATGCCAGCGGATCCAGTCGTGCGTAGGAGAAGGTTGCGAGACCGGGCCCCCCCTTCTCCTACAGCATTGAAAGCGACTAGAGAAGCTAGGAATTCCCTTGGCTTCCCTGGCCTTGGGTATTGGTCCCAACCACCAATCGAGCTACCTGGCCGGAAGAGTTAAGCCAAGCACTGGCTTGTTCGCCAGCAGTGACCGAATTGCTTAGTGAAGTGACGCCTTCGAACGACACATCGAAGGTTGGAGCCATGGTCAGGGAGTAGCCAGAGAGATCGATGGTATTGCCAGATACGAGCGAGATGGTACCGGAGATCTTGCTGCGAGTGGGCAGGTTGGAGTCGCTCTGGAGTCGAACATTGGTCGCTTGGCCGAGGGCGTTGAGACGAACCACGACGGTGCTTCCAATCGGGATCTGCTCAGGTGTCAGCGTGTACTGGCGATAGCGAATCTGCACGTCGCTGGCGTAGAGGTAGGTACTCGTGCCAACGGTAATAGTCGATGTGGTATCGGCGGTGACCGCGCCAGTGACTGAGCCTTGGCCCGCTAGCCGGATGAGGTCAACTTCACCTTGTGAATTTAGCTGCACCATAGCCTTCTGGTTGATCGCCACATCGGTATAGCTGACGTTCTGACCATCGGCCCGAACGACGACGTTGGGGGCGATGGAAAGATTGTAACCATCGAGGCTTATCGATGTACTGCTTACCGCAGTAATGGTTCCAGAGATGTGGGAGTTCCTAGGTAGATTTGCATCGGACGCTAGCCACACTGCTTCGACTTCCCCAGCGCTGTTAAGTTCGACCGTTGCGGTGGAATTGAGCGGAACCATCGCTGGGGTCAGGAGATAGCGGTCGTAGTGGATAGGGGCACCGGAAACTAAGGCATAGGTAGTTGTCCCGAGCGTGATATTGGTGGAGCTAATCGCTGTCACAGGGCCGGATGCTACGTCTTGCTTAGCCCAGACCCGGCTAACACCGACCACTTTACCGTAGCTGTTCAGCTTCAAGTCGACGATGATCTTACCTTCTAGTTGCTGGAGGAGATGGATCAGACGAGGAGCGACTTCAAATAGGCGACCGTCAATTTTGATACGGCCGTGGCCGCGGTTAACCGACTGGATACGACCTTTGACTGACGACTGGACGTGGACATTGCTGGCTGCGAAAGCACTGCCGGCTCCAGTCGCAAAAATCAAGGAGGCTGCGGCCGCCAATGGTAATCCCAAGCGAGTTGCCGATCGATGCATCAAGATCCCTTCCTTTCCTAATCTTAGTCAGAACCCAAGACCCAGGACTTGGACTTGGCCTTGCCGTGAATCTGAAGGAGTAGCTAGTAAGACCATTCGGAACGCGTGATCGAATTTGTGGGGGTCCGAAACAGTCGTCTTTCAAATTTGACTTGCATCTCGGACAATCGAGGAAGGCGTCAAGGGGGAGACTGAAAATTCGACGAAAACATCAACATCAACATCAACGTCAACATGCACTGCGAAAGCAACCTTAGCCCTGGTCAAAGAAGAACAGCCGGGGACGACTTCCTTGATGGACTGGCGCTCACGCAGTGTCTGATATGGTCCTCGCTCGGCCCTTGGGGTTGAGCATTGAATTATATTTGATCGATTAGATCTTCGACTCCTTAGCCCATTTAGCCCCCATATTGCCTCAGACCACAGTGCGGTCTCTCTCCAACCGAGACATCCACTGGGCTAAAATCCCGGCTGGCCGGTTGCCCCGCAACCCAACCCATCACCGACGTTAGGGCCGCGGGTACCAACTATATTCGCACAGGGAATCGGCCACTTCATTTGGATGCCCTGGACTCCGTCGTCCATGAATCTTTTAGTGAGTATGTTCCACACTGTGGCGTTGCAGTGGCTGGGGCACGGCCGTGTCGGATCATCGGGCCTCCGATATGATCCGAACGGATAGTTTTGGGGAAAATTGGGGAGGAAAAGGCCAAAAACGGCGTTTCCTCCCCAATTCGATGGGTCCACTACGCCGTCGGTGAAGACGCGAGGGCATCGATGAAGGTTATTTGGGCGCGCATCGGGAATGCGACCACCCGCCAAATGGTGGACGTGATCCGTGCGCGGTTCCCGTTGGTTCAGCACTTCATGGACGAATCGGACGCGGCGTTTCTTGAACTCGAAGCCCCCAATGAATTCTTGCGTAAACGGAATCTCTGTTCTACATGGAGACTTTGTGATCGGCCACGCTGTCCGCACAGACCTCCCTGTATGCGTTAAGGTACTCACCCGGGTTGAGTGCTTCGCCAAAAAAGCCAGGTGTGTCCGCCGATTCCAAGTTTTCACCCGGAGGGCTCGTCCATGCCTGGAACCATCAACCGCGATATATATTTGGGGTTGTAACGACTCATGGGATTTTTTGAGCGTGGCCGCATACACTCGATACGATGTGCTGAAGGCTCAACTTGGAGCGGGCTCTCACCGTCGGCCATCGTGGTGGGGGGAAGGATATTCGCCAGCGATCACCGAATCACGCCAGCGGCTTTGGGTTCAGGCTTGCGAGCGCCTGGCGCTGAGACTATTCACGTTATCTTACCTCGGAACGGATGAAGCGAACACGGGTCGGGGCATCCACCGATCTATCGTGGACTCAGAAATTCAGAAAATCTGGGAGCACCCAGTGGTCTAATAAAAAGTGCTTTAGAGCCAGCATCCTGCGATATTCGTTGGATTTGCCTCCCGGGTTTTGGAATCATTGGTCGGAATTCACCGACCCCGCATCACGGCGGTGATCGCTGACCAGGTGATTTGGCGAGTTTGACGATGCTCACGTTCTCTTGGCCCTTCTTGGCCAGTTCGAGCCTTGTTCAATCGCAACGGCCGTAGCGGGGTATCACCGGCATCTCCAGATGTGATCTGGGGATGCCGGACAACAGCCACCCGCCAAGAAATCGGTGCTTTACGCCAGCGGTCTACTTGGAGACGTCGACGGTTAGTAAGCCGACCTGTTTGTTCGGAGCCAATGATCGATAATTCGGAGGAACGATGGCGAACTGGTAGACGCCGGGACTGGAAAAGACTTCGTGATTGTTGAATACTTCCGAGACTTGGTCCAAGACGACGTTTTGGTGGCCTTCGGCGGCATAGATGCCAATGCCGCCGAAGTAGCCGAGGTGCTCGGCGTCTCCCCACAGGGAGTCGAGAGCGTTGGCATTGGCTGGAACAAAAGCGAGACTTTGCCCGACCTTTAGTTGAATGGTCGAAGGACCGAGGACATTAATGGCAGATTCCGAGGTCGTCCCGTTTTGAGACACCGATCCCATGACGAACCAGACCGGATGGCTCACCGCCGTGCTCAGCAACTTTTGAGTGGGCGTGAAACTGGTCGACCATCGGCCATGCTCAAATCCCTCACGAACCTGCAAATTGAGTGCATTTACCTCAAAGCCGTTCACCGTGGTTTGCAGTTTTTGAGCGGCCACCACGTCCGGCAATACTTCGGCCATGTGAACGCCACTTGGAGAGACAAGCAGAGTGTCGATGTTAGACATTAAAGCGGTGGCGGCGTCGACAATGAATTCCACCGTGACCGCTCGCGTGTTTTGGGAGGCGGGCCCGATAAGGGTGGCTGATTCGCGGTAGGCAAATCGGGTTTGACTCGCAAAGACGGGGGTCCATTGTTCGGCACTAGTTTCTTCGCCGACAACGATCCAAGGATTAGCTCCGGCATTGCCGACGGTGGTGATTAATTCGTAATGATGGGAGTCGTTGGTGAACGCTTGAGCGCTACCTAGGGTGGTTCCTTGAGGGAGTAGTTGTTGAACCGCGGTTGGCACGGTGGCCGCTTGCGACATGGGCATGGCTAAGAACACCGAAGCGGTTAAACCCCCGAGGACCCAACTAATTGAACCATGGATAGACCGCATAGTACTTTTCCTCCTGATGGCGACCGTAGCGACTTCGCTTGCATGGACAGGACCGCACGGATAGATCGATCAGCTGCCTCTTTAGCATAACGCCGAGGCGGTTGAACAAGTTGCGCGCCCGTCGAAGAATTTGAAGTTTGACCATAAATCGTCGGTTCGGGGAGGCGTTCGACGCGGCCATCTTAGGAGTCTAGACAGCGAGAGAGTGGACGAAAGACCCGTCTGGACTGGTGGGGGAATAGTTAGCGTGGCAAAATCCACCCATTTAATAGCAACTGAGTTGCACAATTCGAAGTCAAGCCAAGAAATAGGCCGCTGGTGGCCACCGTCACATCGATCGGGGCGACCGACCATAGAGACCGGCGCGGTCTCAGATAGGGGGACCTGCTAGTATCCACCCCATTTGAACATCATGATCCAAATGGACATGGCAATCATCCCTCCGGCGATAAAAAACCCTAGGAAGAGGGGGATGACTTGCCAAGCCGGACCGCGACTCTCCCGAAGGTGCATAAAGATCCCCACTTGCACCCCGGCTTGACCGACGGCCAGAATGAGAATGGCCACTAAGAGGGGACTGGCAGAAAATGTCCGGTGGATTACCAACAGAAAGGACGTCAAGGTAAGTGCCAAAGAGAGGACATAGCCAACGATCTGCGAGGTTGGGAAAATTTCCTGGTGAAAATGGGGTCGAATGAAGCCGAATCCAGGTTCGCCGCGTTCTTCATCCCAAATGATTTGCTCCGAGGGTTCTTTCGCCACATTGATTCCTCCTCAAGGTCTATAGATAATCGCCATCGATTATGGCAAAAGGGGTTCGCCTTTGAATGCATCCAGCCACCCATCTCGCGCCATGGTCGGTTAGGTAATTTTGCCGAAGAGATAGACGAAGGTGAAAATGAACACCCAAACGATATCTAGAAAATGCCAGTACAGCGAGAAAGTGTAGAGCTTCCTGGTGGTTACTGGCGTCAGCCCGCGTCGGGAGAGCTGAAAGAGCAAGGTCACCGCCCACGCGATGCCGAAACTGACGTGGGCGCCATGGGTGCCGACCAACACGAAAAACCCGGACAGAAATCCGCTCACATGCCAGGTGATTCCATGCTGCACGTCGGTGATGAATTCGTGGATTTCGGTGGCGACAAATCCCGCGCCCAACACCAAGGTGACTACCAACCACGTCATCATCGCCTGAGCATGGGACTTTCGCATTGCGAAAATGGCCATGCCGACGGTAAAACTGCTGGTCAAGAGCAGCAGCGTCTCCAAGAGGGTGGACCCGTAATGGAAAATTTGATTGGGGGTGGGGCCAGCCATGATGCGACTACGGAAGACGGCAAATACCGAGAATAGACTGGCGAAGATGAGCATGTCGGACACAAGAAACATCCAAAAGCCGGTGATTTTGATACTCTCGGCTTTCACCGAAAACTCTAAAGGCACGGGGGGCTTTGGTATCACTTTAGGATCGACGGGTAGGCTCATCCTTGTAACCTCCCTAGCGATTGTTCGATATGCAGAATCTCATCGGCCGAAACCTGTTTGTGTTCATCGTAGTCAAAGCCGGTATAAATCAACGAGCCGATGATAATGGCTAGGCCTAAAAAGGCGAGCAGCCACCATTCAAACACCATACCGAAGCCGAAGATGAAGAATCCCAACCCAAGGATGAAAGGCACGGGGGAATTCTTTGGTAGGTCGAGTTCGCGGATGTCATTTGGCTTCAGTTGATCGGCAATGGTAGCATGGTGCCGCTTCATCCACCAAAACATATCGCGGCTGGTGACGACCGGAATGCGGGCGAAGTTATACTCGGGCACCGGCGAAGGCAAGGCCCATTCCAATGTGCGACCATTCCAGGGGTCCCCGGTGGCGTCGCGCGGCATTTTGAACAGACTCCACACGATGTCGTAGACTAGGACGACGAATCCCGCACCCATGGTAAATGCCCCTAATGTCGAAATCACGTTGAGCATATGCCAGCCATAGCCTAGCGGATAAGTGTAGAGCCTACGAGTCATGCCTTCAAAGCCGAGCATGTATTGAGGGGTGAAGGTGATCCAAAACCCAATGAAAAACAGCCAAAAAGCGAGTTTCCCCAAGCGCTCGTTGAGGGAAAATCCGAACATTTTCGGCCACCAGTAATGCATGCCAGAGAGGAGGCCGAAGAGCGTTCCGCCGATGAGCACATTGTGGAAATGGGCGATGAGAAAGTAGCCGTTATGCAGCTGATAGTCGGCTGGGACCACAGCGAACATGACCCCGGTGGCTCCCCCGATGGCGAAGGTGGGGATGAAAGCAATTTGATAGAGCATGGCCACGGTCATTCGGATCCGTCCGCCCCACATGGTAAAGATCCAATTGAAGATCTTAACGCCAGTGGGAATGGCAATGAGCATAGTGGAGAGGCCGAAGAAGACGTTAACGCTGGGCCCTGCGCCCATGGTAAAGAAGTGATGGACCCAGGTGCCGTAGGCAAATAACATGATGGCCACGACCGAGAGGACCATGGCCGTATAGCCGAAGAGCTGTTTGCCAGAAAACGTGGCAACGACCTCCGAAAAAATACCGAACGCAGGCATCACGACAATATAGACTTCAGGATGTCCGAAGAGCCAGAATAAGTTGACATACATCATGGGCATTCCGCCATGCCCTAAGGTGAAGAAGGACGCCTGAAACAGGCGATCAATGAGAGTCAGAGCTAGCGCTACGGTCAAAGGAGGAAACGCAAAGATAATCAAGGCAGAGGTCGTGAGCGTGGTCCAAACAAACAAAGGCATCCGCATGAAAGTCATGCCGGGAGCCCGCATGCGAATGATGGTGACCAAAAAGTTAATGCCCGTCATGGTGGTGCCGATACCAGCGATTAATAACGACATAAAGTAATAGTTTTCGCCGACGCCAGGGGTGAAGGCACGCTCCGTAAACGGAGCGTAGGCCGTCCAACCGGCATTGGGCGATCCACCCAGGACAAAAGAGATATTTAAAAGCAGTGCACCAAAAGCAAACAGCCAATAGCTAATGGCATTCAGACGGGGGAAAGCGACGTCGCGAGCGCCAATCATCAGCGGAACCACCGCATTGAACAGCGCAAAGATAAAGGGCATGGCCATGAAAAAGATCATGATGGTGCCATGGGTGGTAAAGACTTCGTTATATTCATTGGCACCAATCGGTTGGATGTTGGGCAAGGCCAAGTTGGTTCGCAACATCAAAGCGTCTACACCGCCGCGAAAAAGCATGGCTAGCGCGGAAATCAGGTAGAGCACACCAATTTTCTTGTGATCTACTGTGGTCAGCCACTCGCTCCAGAGCCATCTCCACTTCTTATAGCGAGTGAGCACAGAGACGATGATGATGCCCGTTCCGATAATCATCACGTCGGCCCCTAATTCAGTGGGCTGACGAACATTTTCTGGGAAGAGCGTGTGGATCATGTAGAGATAGAAGAGATAGACAGCCATAAATGACATTCAGAAGTCATCCTTTCCAAGCAGGTTTTAGTTCTTTTGAGGATGGTTCGACAGGACCGGATACATCCCGCCGCTAAGCCCAAACCCGTGAGTTATCGATGGGAACGCGGAACGCGGATAGGACGAATATTCTCCGACGCCGACGGTGTTGAATCGAAGCAGACGATGATAGGTGTCTAAGGTCATGGCTGGCTTCGAGCGCCTAATGCTAGCCGTCCAGGTGTTGAACGAGGGTGTAGACACCGCGCGAACATGAAACAGCATTTTTTCGAAGTCGATCCCTGAAAACTGAGCACTTCGGCCCCAGAAGAGGCCTTGCCGGTCGGCTTCAAGCCACAGCGGCAATACTCGTCCGGACATCGTGTATTCCATGCCCCCCAGTTCGGGTACCCAAAAAGCATCCATGGGGGAATTGGCGGTGAGTTCAAAGAGGACCGGTCGCCTTGTCGGAATTTCAATGTAGTTAACCGTGGCAATATGCTGGTCCGGGTATTCGAACATCCACTTCCAATCGAGCGAGGTGACATCAATGACCAGAGGGTGGCTGCCTTTTGGCAGCCGAGCTAGAGCGTAGGTCGTTTTTACGGTGGGAATGGCTACCGCCGCTAACACTACGGCCGGGATAATCAACCAAAGCGATTCCATCAGCCGGTGGTCGTGCCATTCCGGTGTGTAAGCATGCGGGTTGTTGGGGCGGTCGCGATAACGAATTAAAGTAAGGATTAATAGCGCGATGACAAAGGCGACGATAACCGCCATGGTTACGGCGGCGTATACGGTCAGATCTAATTCTCGTCGAGCTACGGGGCCAGCCGGGTGCAGCAGGACGTAGTGACTGCCACATCCGGAAATGAAGGGCATGAGGATTGTACCGGCCGCGACCAGCATCCACAATCTGGTTTGCAGACGGGTGAAAACCAGGAAAAATCCCCCGCGTTTTGGCATGGAATCTTCGACCTCGCTTCGCTCATGATGTCATGGGTGGTAGTATGTGCGTGAGCAAGACGTTCCATGCGAGGTTATCCAGGTTCGACCAAAAACGGATTGACGACATGCTGTCGGGGCGGAACCCGCCTGACAGGGCACGAAAAAGGTAGTGGGTCTACACGATACGCTAGAACTTGGGAGCGACGTAGCATCTATCCTGAGGTCTCGGCGGCAGATGGCCATTTCCGGTGAACCGAGAGCGGCTGTGGCCGATTCGACAAGCGAGAGAGGATGCGATAAACAGCGGCTGTCTTTTCATCGATGGCGCATGAAGTTTGCACGCTGATATCTTGGCCCACAGGTATGGGGTTCGGCCCCTGCGGAGTATCCTCGATTGGTATCACCTGCACGGAAAATGTAAGGTGGAACCGAGTTTGGCCCTGCGAGGGAAAACCATGGGTGGTCCGGTCGTGGGAGACCGGACGCCCTTTATGTGGCTCGGCTCAGTCGATGCGGCCATCGCGTATTAGGGTCCGACCAGATGAAGGCCCGGAAATTCGTGGACCAACTGATCGAGTATGTCGAACCTAATCGCCAGCATATCCCCTGTTCCGGGTTACGAGCTTAACTCGTTTGCGCAATTTCAGTAATCGGGGCGAGAAGACGAACGATCTCTGTGTCGCCAAACGAAAGAAACAGCGTGACATGCGTTGATCCCGAGGCGGGTCGATAGCGCTGGAGAGTATCACCGCCTTGCCGAGCAATGAAGCACTTAAGGCGTGGTGCCGAACCCACACGTTCCGCTTCGACTGGGTCTCCTAGCCAAATGATCTGAAAGCGGAATCGAGCCATTGGAAGTCAAACCAATCGATCGTGCTGGGACCAACGCTACACTTCGAAAACTCTCCCGCTCTTTTTGTGAAGGCGATGCAGGAAGTGTCTAAGCAAGTGGACTGAGTTGGGGAACGCGTCCGTCCTTCGCCTGGGCGCTCGAGCATCCTTTCGAAAATGTGGAATTAATTTTTTCGCGAGCCCTAAGCAGGACTCAGCGAGTCGAAAGGGAAGCCTTTCTGTACCCGAAAGGGTGGAGTACACGGCAGTCCTGACGACCCTGGGTCTCGGCTAATGGCTTCCCAGACAGGGCGGATGCCTCGGGCAGGAACAGGTTAGGGCGCCAAGTTCCGGACGGGATAGGGGAGCGCCAAACTCGGACCGGCCTGACGTACAGCAAACCACCACACCCCATCGCGGTCACTGACCAGTTGGGCCTTCGGGTTATGCTCCAAATCCACAATTTCGGCCTGTTGATCGATTGGTGGGATAAAGTGGCCCCAAGATCCAGGGCTCAACAGCACCGCCGTGGTTGAGGTATGTAAAGGAAATCGCTCGCCGCGCATAATCGAATAGACCCAGGGACGATTGGCAAACCGCCCTACGATCTCTTGGGACGCAATGACTTCCTCCTCCGGGGGAAGGACCTGTTCGATTTCGGCCAACCGGGTCCCCACGGCCGTGGAAGACGGCAACCATTGGCTCGGCCACAGGAGAACAAACCATCCGAGATTGGCAAGGACAATGAAGGTCAGTCCCGCGACCATGCCTCGCGATCCCCAGCGACTGCCGGACCGTCCCCATCGCATCAGGAGAGACAAGGATCCCACGCTCAACAGAGGGTAGAGCATGACACTCTGAAATCCTGGGGCTCCGAACTGAGTGACGAGGCCGGGTTGCACCAGATTATTGATGAGAGTGATGATGAGAATCGGCCCCAGCACCGTCAAGTCGCCCCAGCCCAAAAACGCTGATCCGACCCAATTCTGCGCGAGATGGATCCGATGGCCGACCAACGCTTGGAGTGCGCGGGCTGGGTGATGGAAGAAGCCCTGGAGTACCATCCACGGCGTCACCGGTTGAGCGGGATGCGGCCCTAAGAGATATTGATACGATTGCGCCATCAACGATCCGTGATCCCAATGCAGTCCACTAATCAGCAGCAAGGTGGCGAATCCGGCTCCAGCGAACCCAATGGCTGCCAGCCATTGGCGTCTGAATACCGCCGAACCGGCCAGTCCGATGACGACCAAGGTGCCGACTGTGCCACAACTGAGCGCGAGAAGGCTCCAGGCGATCATGGCCTTCCAACGGTTTCGGGCCAACGCCCAGGCTGTGCCCACGGTCGCTAGCGCTAAGATGGTTTCGGAATGAAAATCGGTAAAATCGCTATGGAGAACCCAGGGGTTGCTCGCCAAGCTTACCATGGCGATGCCTAAGAAGAGAAACCGTCCGGAGGCGGTCCAACCGCGACTGGCTTCGGCCATCCACTGCCAAGCGATGAATTCGGCACCGACCAGCGAACCGGTTTGGATAATGAGCAAGAGCGAGGGATGAGGCCACAGGGCATAGCCCACGAATCCGATGGGTATCATCACCCATTCGCCGGCATTCGCAAAGAACGGCCATCCAAACACGGTGTCGCGAGGAAACCACCGATGGCGAGCCCCCATCCACCACACCGCTTGCCAATAGCCGGCAAAATCGTGAGTCAAGGCAAAGTCTCGTAGTTCACGGGAGACACCGACGAGCATCAGCAGCGCTTGAAGCCCGAATCCTACATACCAGAGACGAGGATGGTCGATAACCCACGACCATCCTCGTTCAGCGCGCGAGTGAAGCGCTCTCGACGGGGCCGTGTCGTGGGGCGGCATTCCGTCCCCTCCTTTCGTACGACCTCAAATTTTTCGACTCGTGTTCCTCATTCCGTGCACAGTGTGTGGTCGGAATGGCCCCTTTTCCGGGCTATCGACATCCAGAGGGGATTGGCGGCCCTCAGCGGGTCAACACCCCGTACGCTAGAGTGCCCAAACAGAGGGCCACGGCCCAGGGGATGCTCACACGCTGCCAAGCCTGTCCGGTGTGGCGATGGTGCCAAATCGCCCAGGCAAACAGGGGTAAACTTACCAACGTTGTGAGCCAAATCGCCACCACGGCTGCGGGCCATCCGAGACACCAACCCCACACCATGGCCATCTTGGCATCCCCCCCGCCGACATAGCGAAGTGCAAACGCGAGACTAAGCGCTCCGCCGATGACGGCGAATCCGAGGACATGAGGCATCCCATGCCATGTGGTCTCAAACGCCATCCGTTGGACCACAGACCCTCCTCCCGCCACGATCCCCCAACTGACGATGAGGCGATTGGGAATGACTCGGTGTTTCCCATCGGTCCAAGCGCTGACGGCGGTGCCTACGAGGGCCAAAAGGTACCATCCCGTCTGCCAAGCACTGGCCGGGGTCACGACGAAGCCCTCGACCCAGCACCCTGGCAACCTCGGGTCAGGATCGATCCCGTCGAATGTCGTTGGTGGCCCCGTCGATCCATCGCGCCATTACCTCCTGGTTGGGGCGGTCCCGCCACAACAGCATCATCTGCCAGGCTGCCGAATCGCCTGGGGTACAGCGAGACACGCTAGTACGTCCCGTCCACGGGCGTCCCGGCCCCTGCACCGTCAGGTCGCACTCGGTATTCATCGGGATCGATTGGTCCAAGGCCACGCGGATGCCCTGCTGAGAAATATCGAGGTTCTGGCCCGTAGCGCGATGAGTGCGCCATCCTTCGCGCCACCGAAGCTCGACGGTCCAGTGCCTTGTCCATCGGCGAGAGCGCCGCTGTTCGATGCCCTTGGGACCGTTCTGCAACCGGAGAGCCCACCGTCCCGCCTCCACACCCGAAGCAGGGCCCTCCTCGACCATGATGGCCTGCTCCCACCGCAGGGCCTGGGTGTTCTCCATCGCAGGATGGCAGGATCGGGCAAGCGGTGCTCTAAGACGGGCGGAGTTTCCAACTCGACCCATAATCGATCAAACAATCGCTCGACCACTTCGAAAGAATACGTCGCCCGGGCCACGTGTAACGTCCTCTGGGTGCCTATCCGCAAGTTTGGTGAATCGTTCATAGCGTCTCCTGCCTTTAGCGCTTGGATGGCTTGATCCTGAACTCCCGGCCTTCCGGTCGAGTCTGCGCTGGCTGCGAGACCCAAGTTAACGTATCGCCCGGATGCACCCCGGTGAGAGTGGTTCTTATGGATAATTCTAACACCCAGTAGGCGCGTGGGACGATCGGCCCCATGCGCCAAGGGCGTAGCGTGGTGATCTCGACGATGATCTGCTGTCGATTCAAATACACTAAGGTCAACGATTCGCACGTAAAACAGCCGTGGACGGCGTTGGTGTGTTCAAACAACATACCTTCGCCCGGTCCTAAGTCCTTCGCGCCCATCAGTCCCAGGAGCTTGTCTCCAAAGCGGGAAGCCACCCGAACCGACGATGCCACCGGGCCCATCGTGGGATGCGAAACGACGAGGTATGGCATCGGCTACAGACCTCCATGGGCGAACACTTTGATCATGGACAACACGGCGGGACCTAAAATGACAATAAAAATGGCCGGAAAAATAAATAGCACCATCGGGAACATAATCTGAATGGGAATGGCCGCTGCTTTTTCGCGTGCCCGCGTGGAGCGGTATTCTTTGATATCCCGGGCTTGAATTTCCAGGGCGGGTCCGACACCACTGCCGGTCCGGGCCGATTGGGTGACCAGCGAGGCGAATCGGCGCAACTGGGGCGACCGGGTTCGATCGGCCAAGGCTTGCAACGCTTCGGCCCGTGAGACCCCAAAGCGCATATCGGCTAACACATGGCCAAATTCTTCTTGGGCGGGTCCGTTCAAGTTTTCGACCACCTTGGTGAGGGCCCCGTCGAAGGCCAACCCTGCTTGCACACTGACACTCAGTAAATCGAAGACTTCCGGCAGCCCGCGTTCCACAATGGCCAAGCGTCTCTGCATTTGTGACTTAAGATGAATGCCTGGGTAGAGAAACACGACCATGGTAACCACCAGCACTCCGAGGATGCGCGGCAAGACGCCCACCGTGGTCAAGGCAACCGCCAGCACCCCACAGATCATGAGTGCGATCCCGGCCCCCACGACGCGATACAAAAAAAACTCTTCCGGCCCCAAGGGACTCCCGGCCGCATGTAACTGCTGCGCCAATTCGGTATGAAAGGCCTGGGGGGTCAAGCGCTTGCCCCAACGCAACAACAGTTGCCGAAATCGTGGCACGACTACCCGTTCCCAGTACGGCATTTCCAACTCATCCAGATCCTTGGGGCGCATTTCTCCCACCCAGGGGCTTAAACGGCGCATCATGTGGTGCTGCCGCTGTGTCCGCAGGTCTCGTGCCCATAACCGGAGTCCAATCAAGGCCATCGCAACCAAGCCGATTGCTACATCAAACTGGATCATGGAAATCGCTCCTTATTACATTTCTGGGGATTGCACGAGGCGATTAATCACGAATCCCCCTAAAACCACCCCGACGAAGGCTGCTGCTGACATGCCCCAACCTGTGGGGGTGGTGAATAGCGGGGTCATATAGGAGGGATTGAATAAGGCGATGGCGAAGCCCAGCAAAAACGGCAACGCGATCAGCACCATGCCGCTATACCGACCTTGCGCGGTCAGTACGCGGATCTCACGCTTGAGGCGTTGCCGGTCAACAATCGTTTGGACGATATTATCCAGCAAGTTCGCTAGCGATCCCCCGACTTCGCGCTGAATGACAATCGCCACCACGGTCAGTTCTAAGTCCCGCGAGGGGATGCGGTCAGTCAGTTCGTGCAAGATATCGACCAGGTTAAATCCCAGCCGTTCGCGTCGCATGACCCGGACGATTTCTCCGCCTAACGGATCTTCCGTTTCGTGAGCGACCAGGAGCATCGCTTGGGTCAAGGACGATCCAGCCCGGAGCGCACTGGCCACTCCGCGTAAAAACCCCGGCAGGCTGTCTTCACACCGCATGAGCCACCGACTTTGTTTCATCCGAAAGTAGACGCTGACTCCCACGAACCCGACCACAGCCAAGAGGACGGCCCCCAAAGGGCCCCGCACCCCATAGCCGAGAAGACCGGGCAAAACGATACTTCCCAGTTGGAACAAGACATATTCACTTCGGCGCAGATGCAACGCAGCGGCTTGGGGACCCATGCGCCATTGCTCTCCCGGAGATAAGCGGGGTGCTTTGGATCGTGCGGGTTTTGCCGAACGAGGCACTTCGGATCGTGCCACCGTTTGCAATTGCTGCCGAATCCCAGACAGCAGCCGACGGGCTCGCCATGCTAACACCATCAAGAAAATGGTCAACGGCCAACCCACAGCGAGGGCGAGCAGTTCCTGCGCCGACGTCATATCAGAACCCTCCTTCGCCAAAGAGTGCCGGGGACAACGTAATCCCGTGGGATCGTAACCGTTCGGAACTGAGCGGACGGATACCGGTACTGCGAAATTGTCCGATGACCTCTCCCGCTTCATTGACCCCCGTCTGGTCGAAGACGAAAAGATCCTGGGTCGTCACCACACTGCTTTCCATGCCCACGATTTCGGTAATGCGCACAATCTTGCGCGTGCCATCCAACATTCGAGATTGCTGGACCACCACATTCAGGGCAGAGGCAATTTGGGCACGAATGGCCGGCAAGGGTAGCTCCAAGCCCGCCATGAGGACCATCGTTTCCAACCGTGCTAAACAGTCTCGGGGGGTGTTCGCATGGACGGTGGTCAAACTCCCCTCATGGCCTGTGTTCATCGCTTGAAGCATGTCCAAAGTTTCCCCTCCTCGCACCTCCCCCACGACAATCCGGTCCGGGCGCATGCGCAGAGCATTGCGCACCAAGTCGCGAATCGAAATGGCTCCTCGCCCCTCGACATTGGGAGGACGGGCTTCGAGGGAGATCCGGTGGTCCTGTTGCAACTGCAACTCGGCGGCATCTTCGATGGTGACGATGCGTTCCCCGGAAGGAATAAAGGCAGACAGCGCGTTGAGCGTGGTGGTCTTGCCCGATCCGGTGCCGCCCGACACCACAAGGTTGAGCTTGCCACAGACGGCGGCCTCCAAGAAGGTGGCCATGGCCTCTGACAGCGTCCCGATTTGCACTAATTGCGCCAAAACATACGGATCTTTGGCAAATTTGCGAATCGTAATGGAGTCGCCCGCCACCGATACCGGACGCAACACCGCATTCAACCGCGAACCATCGGGCAGGCGGGCATCGACCATGGGACTGGACTCATCGATATGGCGACCCGAAAAATCGAGCATCTTTTCTAAGGTGGTGCGCAAGTGGGCCTCATTCCGAAAGGCAGATCGGGTTTTAATCATCTTCCCTTGGGATTCCACATAGATATTGTCAAAGCTGTTGACCATAATTTCCGAGATGGCCGGATCGTCCAAAAACGGTTGAATCGGCCCAAATCCCATAATTTCGTGGACCAGACCCCGCGCCAACGTATCTTTTTCGATCGGCGAAATGGCGGCATTGGCCTCAACTAAGCGCGAAATATGCGCCATGAGTTCATCGCGGCGCAGGGCATCGGGATCGCTGATTTCCTCCAGTAAGGCATTTTGAATTTGGGTCTTAATGGCGAGAAATTGCCCACTGAGGTAATTCGCCTCCGTGGACTGGGCGTCGGGTTGATTCGCGACGCTCATGAATCGAAAGCCTTGCGACGCCGTCGGTGGCAGACTATTCATGCGAGATTTTAATGACATGTGACTTCCCTCCTCTCCTCGGTCACGGCTTAGGTGCGCCACCCCGTCAACCAGTGTTTCCGCCGCCGTTGAGCGCCTTCTTCGTTCGTCACCAACGCATTCGCCCACGCCACGATGGCCTGGGCAAACCCATTCTGGGGATCCGACAAGACCAAGGGGCGTCCCTGATTGGCCGCTTTGACGGGCGCGGTTCCCCCACTCGGCAAAATCCGGACCACGTTTTGCCCTAAGAGTTCTTCGACCTTCTCCGGCACCAGCCCGGTGAGAGTATCCCCACGATTGAGCACCACCTGAAGCTTGGACGCGTAAAGCCGGCGAAGAACCTGTAACGACTTGGCGACGGCACTCAGGGCCACCTGTTCCGGGGCGGCTAAGACGACAATGTCGTCGCATCGATCCAGGGCCGCCAAGGTGACGTCATGCAAACTCGTACCGAAGTCCACAAAGATGTAGCTATGATCGTGTCGGAGCAGGTCGAAAATTTGGTTGAGATGTTCCGGTCGAATGCGCTCGCTTTGTTGAGGATGGACAGGGGCCGAAATGATGGTGAGTCGGAGGTCTTTCAGCACCGTCAACGACTGCATAATGGCCTCGGGCGCCATCCCTCCCTCCAGCGCATCGACCAAGTCCGCCAAGGACACCCCAGGGGGAGTGCGCAGCATGGAGGCGAGATCGCCTAAAAAATCCACGTCGATTAGAGCCACCGGATAGCGCGACAGACGAGCAACGGCGACGGCCAAATTCAGGGCCACGGTCGATTTGCCCACGCCTCCCTTGGCAGAATAGATCCCGATAATCCGCGCTACGGTCTTCCGACCCAATTCAGGAAGGTCTAGACGTTTCAGTACCTCGGGCAATGCCCGGACTATCGTGGCGGGTTCCACCACATCGATGACTCCCAGCAATAGGGCCCGCCTCGCGACACCGCGCTCCGTTAACGCACCCACCAAAATCTTGCGACACGATAACCGAGCCACATGTTCCATCAGGCCCATGTTGGTTTGGAGAATCCGATCCTCCGCCACCAAAATGCTGGTTTCGGGTGCTCCATAGTCCTGCAGCAAGGCACTGCGCAGATTTTCAGTAACCGATACGATCTGCCATGACGAGCCGAGGATGCTTTCGCCCACCAGGGATGCCAAGGGTCCATCGGCTAGCACGTAAATATTCGGCATAATTCGGGTCCACTCCTTAGGCAGGAGGCGGCGCCCCTACGGAATCGGCGTCTCCCACTGGGTCACTCCATACGGCAACGGCACCGGGGTCGTGCCCACGGGGGCATCCAACACTGCAGTGACCGTCCCCTTTTCTTGCACATAAATCAAGGTGGCAATTTGGGCGGGATTGAGGGCTAGGATTAAGGTTTCTCCTTGCCCTGGCGTCGAGGTGGTGGACGGTGTCAGGACCCCATTCACGGCCAACACGGGCACGCGATTCAGAAAATCCTCGACCACGGATTTGCCACTGGATTGTGTAATCGTGGTAAATAAGCTGACAGAGTCGCCCGGCTGAATGAGCCCATCCACCGCGTTGGATGCCCCTAACGGCACATCCGTAGCCATATCTCCCCGAGCAATCCGCGCGGCGATGATGTTGGCCGATTTGGGAATAAACGTTTCACTCGCCACCACCGGAATCCCCGGACTCACAACTTCCGCCGACCACGCTCCGGCTAGCGCGGTGGGCGTCGTATACGCTCCCAACGGGATGCTGGCCGCGGGGAGCGATTCAGTGGTCAGTTCGTTGGCGGTGATTGGAGTCATGGCCTGAATCACCGACCGAGCGACCACGACGGTAGACATCGGGATCACCGAAGCTTTCGCCCCATGCACTTGTTGCAACTTATGCACGTATTGTAAGGAAAAATATGCGGCAAATCCTAAGGCAATCAAACTCACGAGCAACCATCGATTAATCCGAATAAAGGCTCCGATACGCCCATCGACCGCCACGGCGCCCCTTCTTTCTAGTGTAGACCCAAAAAACACCTCAGAAGCGTCTGCGCAGGAAACGCTTCTGGCCTCATCCCTAGGGGTTCTTTACAGAATTCGCGGCGTTGTTAAAGACGTTAGATATGTCCTTACCAAAAATCAACAATACACCAATGACTACAATGGCCACTAGCGCAATGATGAGTGCATATTCAACCATTGCCTGCCCATCTTCTTGGTGGTGTAATCGATCAATAAACTGACCCATCCATTGCACCATCCGTGCCAAGGTTTGCGTGGAATTTCACCTCCTTCCCTGCCAATTGTGACCCATGTAAACGTCTTTGTCTTTCTAACTATTACGCGATCTGTTTCGACCTTCATTCTGAATTTTAACATTTTTTAGAATTATAGTCAAGTATCCACGGATTTGAAGCGCGAATGGCATATACCGGCATAAAACCCAAAAAATTGTTCTGAGAAGGCCCTTAATGAGCCCGAGGAGGGGCGCCTGGGGACCGTTCGAGCCCGCCATCGGTGATCGGAACAGGGGTCGTCCGAATTGGAGGCATATTGTCTTAAAGGGGGGACCCCCTCTATTTTTGAGAACAGATTCAGTTAGGGGTACCCACGCAGACTGGGCTTACCAGGCCAGTCGCAAGCGACGCATGGGGGTTTGCTGCCTCAGGAGAGCTAAGCGCTCGAGAGCCAACCAATGACTCGCGATCGTGTCCTTAATCCATTGGATGGTGCCTTCTACGGTCAGTTTCAGCACGGTCGACCACAAATCTTCATGGTGCAAGGCCAAAACTTGGAGAAGATGGGCCATGCGCATCGGCGCATGGAAGCCTTTCATGCCATCCCAATCGCGGGAGTCCCTATGCGTATAGTGATAGCC
>DAHXNH010000040.1 GCA_027365485.1 Clostridiales bacterium | reverse complement strand
AATACGTATATGTTGTGTTGTCCCGGGAGGAAACTGGAATTAACGGACAGGCTCCTAGGGGAGACTTATTGGTGGGTGGCGGAGTCCATGGACGATATGATGGGCGTGTTTTCCGAATGGTGAGACGCTCGGGTCTCGCTGTCGAACCTCCCCCCAGTTGCCCAAGCCTTTAGACCCTTGCGAATGCTACTCGAGGGGGAGAATGGGAGCGATGGTGGGAACGGACAAGTTAGAGCCGCACGCGCCCTCAATCAAGTGTAATTGCGGACTATAGGGCGGTACAAATATCGACGTCCAGTGGTCCGTCCCGAT
Organism: Clostridiales bacterium; assembly: GCA_027365485.1. Taxonomy (GTDB): domain Bacteria; phylum Bacillota; class Sulfobacillia; order Sulfobacillales; family Sulfobacillaceae; genus JAMCVM01. The sequence continues at coordinate 10,090 of DAHXNH010000040.1, read as the reverse complement.
GTTCTTCGAGACACGGTTAAATCATGTTGGCATGGTCAATGGCGGCATTGTCCAACACGATCGCAATTTCTTCGCTGGCGTAGAGGGCGACGACCGTGGTCAGAAAGGACAGAAACTCCACCGCCGTATACTGCTCCTCATGCTGACCAAATACTTCGCCGATTTCATAGTCTACGATGCCCAACAGTTTATCGTCCAAATGTTTGCCTTAGGCCGTTTGTGGGCCCTTTCTAAACCATGCGCGCCCAATGGCTTGATCATCGCGAATCATCGACTCGTCTTCAAATAGAATGCGGTCAATCTGGCCCTTCAGTCATTGTTTTTTGACCTCAAAGTCGGCTCGAAACACGGATTGATTTTCGAGATCCGCCTTGGCTAAAGGGTAGCTGAGTCGGATGCAACGGAATCCCAAGCGATACAGTAAACCTCGGGTTCCGCGGTCTGACCATGTGCTCGTCAGGGTAATAAGTGACCTCAAAGGTGTTCTGAATGTAGTCTCGGACGATGGGCGAGGTCCCGTGCATGTTCGCCGGGAAGCCGATGTCCTAGGACGTGTTGAAGGTCACGACGTGCGCCACTTGCTATACTGAAGGCGGGTCACAGTTTTCGTTTTTGGGCGAACGCCATCGTGTTGCGAAACGGTTATGCAACAAGGTGTTGAGACGCCCACGGCATTAGAATCACATAGTCAAATTGTACCCGCGCCCAGTATATTCTTGCTCCGGGGTCAGACGACGGGACGCCCGTGAGAATGGCGGAGATCCAACACCGGAAGGCCCCAAGCGCGGCAGGGCCGGATGTACTGCCAGACGGTCGTCACCGATCGCTGGATGATTCGGCCAATTTCGACATAGGGGTACCTTTGCAACATCATGGCCCCCGCTTGATGCTGTTCATACCGGAGTCGTTCGGCAACGTATTTCATCGCTTCCCAATATGATGACCAACATTTTCGCATCAGTGAATAATAGGTGCGTGGGGCGGTGAGGCATGTGCACCGACGAGGACTCGCGGGGATTTGCTACCATGACACGTTCCTCCTGTTTTCCAACGGAGACAACGACGATACTCCGTTGGAAGGACTTTGTCCAGGAATAATTTCCCCATTCTACGGCTGCACCGATTTAAGATCTTTACGACCGGGCATATATAACCCGGTTCCTGGCTCCTTTGCCTCGCTTCCCCGACTTGAAGTCTTACTGAAGTTCGCCAGATCGCCTTCCTTGCTCGAAAGTCTCCTGATAGCATGGACTCAAGGGTACACCCGCTGATTCCACTTCGCTCTAAACCATGGGCGTGACCAGTTCGTGGCTTACGGTCAGCCAGTATTCCACCGTGTTTGCAACATTCTCTGATTTCCTATGCGCCTATTAAGTTCTGCCCCAGGCCTATTGACAGAAGCGGCACAAACACTCGCATGAAACTTAGGAGGAATCAAGCAAGATGCCAAATCCATCAACTAGGGCCTCCTCGTCCACCCCTCCACGATACGGCCAGCTCGATGCGCTGCGCGGCGTCGCCATCTTAAGTGTAGTCACCTTTCATGCTTATATTATTCGTCCCTTTTTCCACGGGCCCTGGTGGATGCGTTTTGTGGGCCAAGGCGCTCAAGGCGTCGGTCTGTTCTACATGGTCAGCGCGCTGACCTTAGCGCTCAGTTGGCAGCATCGGCGCCAGGTAGATCGGGAACCGGCCAAGGCCTTTTGGCTGAGACGCTTTCTGCGCATCGCCCCGATGTTCTACCTGGTCCTGTTGGCGGCATACGTGCTCCACGCCGGCAATCCTACCGTAGTCCCACAAAGCATGAAACATCACCTCTTTACGTGGGCAAATCTCGTCGCCCACGTCACATTTGTCTTCGGTTGGCTGCCTTGGTTTCAAAACTCCTGGATCGGAGTAGAGTGGTCGATCGGGGTCGAGATGACGTTTTATTTTCTCTTTCCGTGGATTATGGAGAAAGTATTGCCGAAAATTGACGCCAGAGTCTTTCTGACGCTTGGTATTGGCCTCGCCCTATTCTGGCCCTGGCTCTTGTTGCATCTTTGGTTCCCTTGGCCGACATGGGCCAAGTCCTTCTTACTATGGTCCTTCCCGGAGCAATGGATCTGGTTCGCAGCCGGCTTTTTAGTTCTCGCCTACCGAGCCTATCCGACCATGGTGGGTTGGGGAACCCTTTGGCTGATTTCGGCGGTCTTCCTCGGTGGTCACCATTGGGCCCCACGCACCGCCAATCTACTCTGGGTAGCCCCCAATTTTCTTTTGGTTTGGCTGACCTGGCACAACTATCGAGGGATCCGTTGGCTGATTGAAAACCGTTGGCTGCGCTACATTGGCACGCGAAGCTACAGCATTTATTTGGTCCACTGGCTTATCTTAGCAAAGATTTGTGTTCTCGCCTTCGCCGCCCCGGCTACACTCACGGCCTGGCTGATGCGCCTTGGGGTTGGGCTTTTGGCCAGTTTAGTAGTCTCCGAGATCACCTTCCGATGGGTTGAACAACCCGCAATCGCCCTGGGTCGGCGATGGATCGCGCGCTTAGGCTGGGGTCGGCCAAGATTTCCTAGTGAAACCTCCATCGAAGACCAGGCCTTAAGTTCGTAACCGCCGGCGAAGGGATACCGCCGCCAACGGCGGCTCGACATCCCTTCGCGGGCAGTGAGCTTTAGGCTCTCTGCCATCTTGTCTGAGCGAGCCTCCACACATCATGCTTGCGGCATCGTACCGCGCTCTGTCACCTCGGCATCGCGTTCCGCGATGAGGCAAAGTTCTGCGGCTTTAAAAGCATGTGCTTGAGTCATGGCCTCTTCGGTTCGGTTGAGACAATCTAAAATTAACTGGCCAAAGAAGGGGTATCCCACTTTGCCCTGCACGGGTAAATGCCACTCACCCTCCTGATTGGCCAAATAGAGGTGACTGCCTTCGGTGTCACGCCCCAAGTCGATATATTTTCTAAGTTCAATGAAGCCTTTGGTACCGATGATGAAAGTACGGCCGTCTCCCCACGTTCCCAGTCCGTCGGGCGTGAACCAGTCCACTCGAAAATATCCCCCGCTGCCATTGTCGGTCACTAGGCTAGCCTCACCAAAATCTTCGAGTTCTGGAAACTCGGGATGGTCGTAGTTGGCCACTCGACTCATAGTAAGTTTGGCGTCGTGCGCGCCGGTGTACGCCAGAATTTGCTCGATTTGATGGCTGCCGATATCACATAATATCCCGCCATAGTGCTCCTTTTCGAAAAACCAGGCTGGCCGACTGGACGCTCTTAGACGGTGCGGGCCCATCCCCATGACCTGGATGACCCGGCCAATGGCCCCCTCATCGATGAGCTGACCCGCGAAGACCGCGCTTTCTACGTGAAGACGTTCGCTATAATACACCGCATATTTTAACCCGGTGCTTTCGACTCGCTTCCGCGCTACTTCCAGTTGAGCCAGAGTGGTAAACGGGGCTTTGTCGGTGAAATAGTCCTTGCCATGCTCCAATACCCGCATCCCCAAAGCCGCGCGCTTGGAGGTGATGGCAGCCCCCGCTACCAAACGCACGTCACGATCATCTAATACCTCTTGTTCACTGGCGGCTGCCCGAGCACCGGGATAGGTCTTGAGGAATTGGGCCACCTTGGCCGGATCCGGATCATACACCCACTTTATTTGAGCTCCGGCCTCGGTTAAACCATTCACCATCCCATAGATATGACCGTGGTCCAAGCTCACCGCGGCGATAACAAACTCTCCGGGTGAGCACACCGGACGAGGTTTCCCTTGCGGAGCATAATTCATCCCATCGTTGGCACTCATCATTAGATCCTCCTTTATTGCGTTTCTCCCCACAGCATAACCTACTTGGAACACTTATTATGAATCACATCTAGAATTTGACATTAACCGCGCCTGAGCCATTTCAAGGTTAAGGCCCAAGCTTAGGCTGCGGCCTAGTCATGGGGTACGGATGCTTCGAAGTTGAGAAGACTGAAGGTTCGAATCTGATCTCATCCGTTTACAGTATCTCAGCATCGTCGCCCAAGAAATCCACTGTGCATGCCTCTACCGGAAGTACTGGTGTTATCGCGAATACGTCTGAGCCTATCGCGCGGATGCACCCCAATGTTGTCAGGTTAAGGATTTCCTGATCAATTGTTCGCTGTATTTAGCGAACAATTGATCAGAGTGATGACCTCGGATTTCGGAGGCTCAGCGCTTCCCGCCGGTAAAACAGCTGAATCTTCGGGCCACCTTCCAGTATTCTAGCACTGGAGGTGGTAATACTGTCCGTTAAAGAGTTGGACCTTATCAATACCTTTGGTCAAACATTACATAATTTACGCTTTCGGGAGCGAGCCAAAGAACGTCCCACCGATTTTACCCGCGACCGCAAGGTCGGGTTCGTCGGGGTCATGTGCAGGATTTTAAATTTGTTCCGACGGACCACCCAACTGGAATTGGATGAGTTTCGGGAGCGGTTGTTGCCATTCCAAGCCGACTCGACGACGTATACGAAACAGTCCTTTGGTGAAGCTCGGCAAAAAATTCGTCCCGAAGCGTTTACCGAATTGAATACGGTGTTTGTGAATCGCTATTACGATGACGAGGAATATCGCACGTTTCGAGGTTTTCGCGTGCTCGCGATCGACGGTTCCTCTAAGCCACTGCCCGATTCGCCCCAGTTGCGGGCCAAATATGGGGTAGCTACCGGTAAGGGCACCTTTGCCGTGGCCAAAGCCCGAGCGTCCCAGCTCTACGGTGTCTTGAATGGCATCGTCGTCGATGCCATTATCGCTCCCTTTCGTACCGGGGAGCGCGAGTTGGCTCGCCAACATGTGGAGGCCTTCCTTCGACTAGCGGCTAGCCAGATCGCGACCATCATTTTGTTTGACCGCGGGTATCCTGGGACTTCGCCCAGGACTTTCCCTCCCCAGGGCGTGCGCTCGGACTAGCGCCAAGGGCATGCCGTCACTGCCCTTGCTCTTCTATTTAATGGTCCATCAGATCCGCCCGGTGACGCGTGTGCCCTCGAGTTTTTATCCCAAGATCATCGGTCCTGCTCTCTCCAATACGCGGGTCACCCTCACGCTGTCCTCGGACCAGGCGCGCCAAGTGCGCAAACTGGGGGTCAACGCGACCGCGGGAACCGCGGTCCGGCTCCGAGTGATCAAGCTCCTCTTACCCAGCGGTCAGATCGAAACCTTGGTCACCACGTTAACGGAAGAAGAAATGTCTGAAGAGGCTTTCGGAGAGTTGTACTTCATACGGTGGGAGATCGAAGTTCATTATGGCCAGGAGAAATATACGGTAGAAATCGAAAATTTCTCCGGTACGACCCCGCGAGTGGTCGAACAAGATTACTATGCGACCATCGTATTCGCGAATTTGAGTGCCGCGGTCAAGCAAGAAGCCGAACAGCAATGGGACGAGCACCGTGACCAGTGTCATCGAAAGTATGACCGGTATCGAATCAACTATCGGTTGTTGATAGGCACCTTGAAATATCGGTTGATTCAATGGCTTTGGGCCAAAACGGCGAAGGACTATGAGCGTCAACAACGGCGATTTCAACGCGTGATTGCCCGCCTGATGCGTTATATCGTGCCAGTGATCCCGGGGATCATCACGCCCCGTAACAAAAAACGCGGCCAAACGAATAAATTCGTGATCACTGTACGCCGCTCTCTATCGCGGCGTAGCCGAGCAGGCCCGAACCCCAATCCGAACGCTTTGGCCACACCTTTCGCAAAAATGCGCCAATTCCGAATGGCGGCTTCGTGTTGGTCAAACGAGGCGGCCAATTCCTAGTGATTACGTTTAGTCACTAGCTAATCTCACTAATTAACGTTAATAACTTAAAACTATAGTTCGAATAGAGGTCATTTCAGTCAAATAAATAATATTATTGCTAGAACACATGTTCCGGGCATCCCTAACCTGACAACATTGGGATCCCCTGACAGGGCGACTCGATGATCCGGGCGATGAGCTTTGGCCTCCGCAGCATCGATCGCGGCCCCATCGCTCACCCACCCCCTGCCTAATCCACCCTCCGTTTGAGCACTTCCAGCCCGTTTCTTGCTTGAAGATTTCCAATATATATCGAGGCGAACTATTTGCATTTGCGAACATTTCCCAGGGTGCGAAACGTAGGGTCAAACATCGTGGACGCCCGAAAGTAGGGGCCCCCCTCGAAACGTGTGCCGAGTATACCGTCGAGTTCCAGGCGACCGAACCGGCCCCCGAAGTGATCCAAGCCGAATGAGAACGCCGATCTACCTTTGTTCTGCTGACCAGTAATCAAGCCCTAGATGCCAAGACCGCGATCCACGAGTACAAAGGCCAAGATCAAAATGAGCACGGGGGGGTTCGATGGACGAAATCCCAGATTCATCTGGGAGCCTTTTGGCTCGAGTCGCCGGATTAGACTATTTACTCTGGTTGGCTCTACAATTCGCTCGCTTTATGCGAGCGGTCGTTCGAGCGGAACTCAAAGATCAGCCCCCCCTCGCATGACCCTATCGCAAAGTGAAACGGCCTTCGGAGACCGTGATTCTCGAGGCGTTCCGCGACTTGGATCTTCGGCGACAATCCAATGAGACCTTCACGTGGTATCAATGGATTGCCGTGCTCCCCTATCAGCGCCGCCTTCTTGAAGCGCTCGGTATGCCGATTGATCGAGGATTGGTGTGGGAGCCATCCGGCTGACGGTTCCAATTAATTCATCAAATTCTCGTTTCCTGACTTGCGGAACTTGGGTTACCTTGCATTTCCAACGACGTTTTTGCGAATCACGCACATTATCCGACATGATTCGACGTGTTATCTTAGCATCAACAAATCGATTCGGGTAGGATTGTGGCCTTAAGGACAAGCGAAAATCCTAGAAGGTATTGAAACCTAGTCGCGGGACGTCGATGCTGAAGGCGATCAAGGCGTTTATAGCCTACGCGATGGTATCAGGTCTTGAAAGATTAAACCCTCGATAACCCCATAGTTATCGAGGGGCTGAAATCGCCAGGCGGCGTCTTTGGCCTCGGCCCCGGCGAAGTGTTTTGGCTAATGCGCTCTGTCATCACTTCGGTTAAGGTCCGTGTCATCCCCAGAAACCGTAGACAATAGTCTAAGCGAGACTGATGACAAGATGGGTTAGGCAAAACTGCATTCACGAACGCGTCGACGCCCCCCTTTTCGAGAAATTTACCCGACCGGGCTTTTGGGTTCGGCTAACGCGCCTTGGACCAGCCGTGCGCACAGGTTCGGGCCAGTCACTTCCGACGCACTCGCCCAGCCATTATGCGACAGTGGATCCGAGCTACATCGATCATCTTCGGCTCTTGCGCATCGACTGATATTGAGCTTCGCTTTACCCGAACCAATTGTCGGAAGGCACCCATCCCTGTGTCTAACGGGGTAACCTCGCCAACGTCTGTTCCGGCCCAAAGGCCGGGTATCAGTCCATGTGCAAGAGCCTCATCTTTCCGCTTTCCGATTGACCGTACGTGGCTATTTCGTGGTATAGACGATTTGGATCGGAGGACATTGCGACGGGTTTGGCTCGACCGTGATCCACAAGTGTCGACCGAGAATTGGGCGGTGAGATTGTCGAATCGCAGTGGACACTCCCATGGCTAAAGTCAGGGGATTCTTGCGAGCAGCCGATGGACCATCGCTTTTCTCGCAAGGGGCTTGCCAAAATCCCTTTAGCCACGCGATCCTAATCGAGCCGGTGGTTACTGGTTTGGTTCGTTTCCTGGCGTAATTCGCCAACTTGTTGGCGTCTGGTCTTGACGGCGCGATACCCTTTACATCCCGCGCAATTGGGCGGGGCAACCGCCAACGCATCCAGTTTTCACAGAGCGAACACCAAGGTATGGGACGCCAGGGTTGGACGGTGAAAACCTGGTTCGAAAAAAGCTTTCGGCTTACGGCGAACGCCTGATATCCCCATGGGTGAAGGCAAGGGGTGTACGGCGTGTTTGATAATTTTTCTGAGGAATGCCTTCATGGTAAGCTAAAGAGCGTGAGACGTGCGAAAGACGTGGCGCCTGCGAGGGTATAGATTGGTCGCTTCGAGTAGGCTACCGGGAAGAATCGTGGCTGGCCTGGTGGGCGCCCAGTCCCGGCGTATCGATTAGCGAGACGTGCCCAGCAGGCCAAGGCCTTCATCGGGTTGGAGTCGGCATGTGCCGTGCGTTTGAAAAGCGGCATCGGTTCACTTTGAGACCTGGTGACTGGCATCGATAGGGCGCCTTGCCGGAATTTGAGCCCATCTCGGATCCCTGGCCTCTGGTTTCAATTCTGCCTGGAGGGGAGATGTATGGTGCACAGGATCTTTAAGCAGCATCGCACGTGGTGGGCCAGCTTCTTCGTCCTTTTAGCTCTGGGGCTTTCCGGATGCGGAGTCGTGGCGGTCCGAGCCACGACAGCTAGCGCCAAGCTCACCACGCAACGGGTTTTGCACGAATTTTTTGCTAATCATCTTGATCAAGCGGCGGCTTTTACGGTGCTCGGCAATACCGCGCGGGCTCGGACGATCCTTCGCAGCGACTTCAACGAGATGAGAAACTACAGCAACCTAGACGACCTAACCGTCAGTCGCATCACCTGGGTCGCTACGTGCACACAGGCCACGTGCCATATCGTTTTTCATCCCAAAGTCTTATCGTCGATGGACCTTACCCTTCATCATGGCCGGGTCCCCATCGGAGCCATGGGGTCGTGGCTGGCCTCGTAGGACTGGAGTTCGCGTCCCCGTGAACTAAACGATAGTGGTTCGATGGGTTGACACGACGGATTTCCAAAGTCACTCGGCTAATTTTCCATGTGAAGGTTGAGCGTTTCTTTGCCGTCTGGTTCGCGTGTTGGCAAGCGCCCAGGGAAGGGAACTGCGTAGGTATTGAGTCCCGCCCACCGGTCCATGACGACGGCGAAGGTATAATACGGCTTACAGGTCACCGCAGAGGGGAGGCTGGTACGAGTGTAGTCCCAACGACTTCCCCCAGCGCCAGGGAGTCGATGTTAGTTGCCCTGATCCCATCCTCGCTCGTTGGGCCGGCGGGTTAGAAGGACGTCCATGCCCAATGGCAGTTATAAACTTGATCGCATTTCTATGCCCTGAATCCGTGACAAAAGATCATAGAATCGGCTGAAATCCGCTGGTAGTCATGGTGGTGCCTGATTGTGAATTTCACCCAATGGGTGCGCATGGCGAATGCTCCGCGCAGCGAAAAAACTTCTGGCATTTTGCACAGAGTTGTGCCATACTTCGAGAAACCATCGCGAAGAGGTCGAAGTCTGTCGCCGCTTCCAAATGAAAATCCAAGGTTCATGGGGTGATCCAAATGGGCTGGAAAGTGCCGTTTACATTTGAACAGGGAAGAGACACGCTGAGCAATTTTGGAGGGCTGGGCATCGTGGGGCAGATTCTAGCGGGCTTGCCGTTCGGCAAGCGCCTTCGGGATTCCCAGGTCGAAGGGGTCGAACAGCCCGACATCTCGCATCAAGATGTGGCCACGGCCATGATGGGCCTCATCGCGATGAAGATGCCCACCTATGAGGACATCGAGGCGGTCCGTGACGACGAAATGTTCGCCATGGCGCTTGGCCTGGAGGCGGTGCCCTCGGCTCCGACGCTACGCCAACGCATCGACGCCGCGGCCGCGAGCGAAGCGACCAGTGGCTGGACCAAGGCCTTCCATGAGAGTTCCGATCACCTGTGAAAACAGCACGCGCAGATGACGTCCATCGTGATTGGGAAGCATGAATATCTCCCCTTCGACATGGACGTCTCCCCCATGGATAATGGCAAAACGAAAAAAGAGGGGGTCTCCCGGACCTATAAAGGATGTGATGGGTTTGCGCCCAACATGGTCTATTTAGGCCAAGAAGGGTATGCCCTGGCCGTGGAGTTTCGCGAGGGAAAACACCATTGCCAAAATGGAACGCCGGCCCTGCTCGATGCCTGTCTCACGCGAGCGCGACACATTGTGGGGCCTGATCCCCGAATCGTGGTGCGATTAGATTCCGGCAACGATGCTAGTGCGAATCTCGACATTTGCAAGGAGCACCCGCAGGTGGTGTATATGATTAAGCGGAACCTTCGACGG
>DAHXNH010000037.1 GCA_027365485.1 Clostridiales bacterium | reverse complement strand
CTCCTCGACAGCGACGATCCAGACATGATCGAAACGCCTTTTGTGGTCACCGTCCTCGAAGAGCTCACTGGCTGGGCCGAGAGCGCCAAAGCGATGATCACTGGCTCTGCCCCCATGCCCACCTGAGATTGATGCGTCAACCCCTACGACAGAGAGGCCCGACTTCGGCAAAGAAAGGATGTTTGATGATGTCTGCCACCTATGAAGAAGTCCGTGTAACCTTCCCCACCCAAGCCGTACAAGCACAGACAACCATCCAGAGCTACCTTGACACCTTGGCTTCTGAGAGTGAGGACGTGGAGATCCTGGAGGCACAGGCCAGCGTTCTTACGGTGGTCATATGGTATGATACCTCCATTGATCGGTCCGGTCTCCTCGATGGGCTAGAACACGCTCATGTGCCCTATGATGTCTACTACCACTACGACGACAGGGACTCGTGCCCCGAAATCGCTTGGTATCGTCCCCACGCTACTCCTGATCATGATCGCTACCCCACCGATTTCGACGAAGAACCGGTCATTTCGTGGTCAACGCTGACCGATCTCGCCCAAGACTCCGTCGGGTTAACCCTCTCTCGCATTCGGTCGGCTGCGCATCTGCCGCCGACCACAATCCTGGATTGTGCCACCCGGGCTCCGATAACCGCTACGGCCACATCCATTCCCTACCGTGCCATTGCAGAACAGTTCGTGGAAGAAAGCGGAGAACTGTGGGAGCCTGAAAGTATTCGCAACATCCTTCGTGAATTCCGCGTAGGGGATGACGCCTATGCGCTCGCCAGTCGACTCGAAGACATCGCGTATGCCACGCTACGGGTCTATGCCGAGCAAAAATCGCCGGTGTCGTTACGACCTGCTATTCGAAACGCCGTCGCCGTCGCCCGACCATTCGACGATGCCGAGGCGCTTTTAGTGATTTACACACCCACTCGGATCATCCACAACATGACGTGGCCTACCGTGGGACGGCTCTCAGTCTGGCGCGCCATCGTGGACGGCCTTTGGAATACGTTCGACCAGTGGGTCCACCACGCCGCGTGACGCTCTCGATTCCCCGGCGGTCTCCGCGACCGCTGGAGAATCCTACCCTTTCATCCTTGCCAGGAAGCTATTATGCGCTATCCCCTCGATTCCCAAAGCCGAAAACTCGCCCACGAAGTCCAGGACACCCAGCATCATGCCGAACGCTTGGCATCCATCGCACTTCGTGCGCTGCAGGCTCTCGCAACGACCCGCCCACAAGCCGCCCGCACTTTGCGGGTCGAAGCGGTCCAAGCCACCCGAGGAGTCTTTCCCGGCATCGCACGACAATTGCTAAACCTGCCACTCGAAAGCCCCAAACCGGGGAACTTGCCTATCATGCTAACGCTCCGCTACGATCCCCCCAGCGGTCTCACCGAAGACCAGATCCTTCGGGAACTGAATCGCGTTCTCGAAGCCATCGATCCCGAAATCACCGTTCACGTCCATACCTCCTAATTCGTCCGAAAAGCAGAAGATTCCACAACCATAAAACGTCCTATATCGCCTGGGCCTTTCGCTGTGACGAATGCGAGACGGCCCCACGTCTTCAAAGCGAGTACGACGATCCGACCACGGGATGCGGAGCCTATCCCTTTTGCGGTGGCTCCCGCTAGCACCTTTATGCCAAAGCCTCCGATGGCACCGTACATCTCATGGTGTAACGACGGTCGACCATTCGCCGGATCGAAAAAGGAGGAGTTCCGATGATACTCTGGTACGACAAGCGACGAATCGCTGACCAAACCCATGCCGTCGCCGTCGCTCAATGGCTGGGGTCCATCGGGATCCCCTTCGACCGCCACGATCTGGATCGGTATATTGTAATCACCACCCTTCCGCTCGCGCGTTCGAAGCCCGAAGATTCCCCCACAGTGTAGCCAAGCGGAGGCATCTCGCCTACCCCCGTATCCCTTACGACCGAAAAGGGGCTCCTCTAAAATACAACCCAGAGAGCCTCGATTGCATCGCAGAACTCCCAATATGCTATACTTACACGACTTTTTCTAGAAAGAAGGACGAGTATCATGACGATTTCCCACTGGACCTATTCAGCCCTCGGGCCTCGTGCCCGACAAGAAGATGCTGCGTTGGTCACCGATCTTCCAAATGCTTGGGTCCTCGCGGCCGTCGCCGATGGAATGGGCGGGCACCCACGCGGGGACGAAGCGGCCCCGATGGCCTTGAATACCCTGCAGACCTTAGTGCAGTCTTTCACTCCCCCAGCCGTTCCGGATCAAGCAGGCTGGTTTTCCGTGCTCCAGCATCAAGCCGTAGTCATGCACGCGGCTCTCCGTCATGCGTTCCCTAACGAAGATCCATCGCCCGGCACCACCGCTCTCTGGGTCTTCGCTCATTCGGAACGCGTATGGGTTGCCCATATCGGCGATTCCCGCCTGACCTTCATCCCCGCCAATGGACCCATCCAGCCGCTTACGGTAGACATGACTCCCGCTGGAGCTCGGGTTGCCGCTGGCCAAGCCCCCTGGGAGCATCAAAACACTGCACCGGATGCCCATATCTTAACCTCTTGTCTGGGTGCAGAATTCACGAAACTGCAACGGTCTTCGGTCGCATGGCTTCCAGGCGACACGCTCGTGCTGGCCACCGATGGCCTGAACGCGTTGCCGTTGACCGCATGGCCAACGCTCCTCCACCAGGACGATCCCGCACATGCGGCGGTCACGCAGGCAAGTCAGTCCCTCGGGTTGACGGACAACACCACCGTCGTGGTCCTTCACAATCATTAACCCCGTTGCATCCACCATTTTCCCAGGAGGCCGACCATGCACCGCATCACGGCAACCCAACCCCCGGACCGCTTGCGCGCTGCCTTTGCAGCGCTGTCTCGATCGGATAGCATCATCGCAGGCCCCCACTGGATTGATATTGCGACTCCCGGTGAACTTGCTCGACAATTGCGCCGTCACCGCGTGACCGCCTTAACGCAGGGAGTCTATATCGCCACGCACGGCGATCCCATCGCCATACGGCGGACCCTAGCGGCCTTAATCGTCCTCGATGTTCCGCGATTTACCGCCGTCTTAACCCTGTGGAATACCCTCACCCCGAATGTGTAGCTCTCGGCTGAGTTTCTTGACCACAACGGTGCCCCACTATTCAAAGGCTGGTGCTTTCTCAAGCGGCCCAACGTCAAGCGTTGGGCCCCAGTCGATCATCGTATCCTCCTTCACGCAACGATGATTTCTTTTTCAACTACCTTGACAGAATTTCGGAAAACACACGTCGACTCACCAGACCGTGTTTGCCCGATTGGGCGCTTCCGGTCAAATCGTCTCCGACATCTGGTGCCGGAAGCATTGCTTGAGTGGTGAGGCCCGAGCACATCCCAAGACGATCTGCGATCCTGAACTGAACCGTGCAGATCGTTTTTGACGCAAGAGCGGTTGACCTCTTCATCATCCCTTCCTCGGCAACACGAATGTGGTCATTGACTTCCAGTACTCACGCATCAGCCTTGAGATCCGTGTGATCAGTCACCTGGAAAGAAAAGTTTCGACCTGTACCATTTCTTACGCTAAACGTCGGGCCTGTCGTTCCCCCAGATTCAAATCCATCATCCCGGCCTGAAGGGTCAAATCCTCTGCCATGACTTTCGGCTCGGATTTATGGAGCACGGAATCCTTAGAAAGGCCACGATGCCATCATGCCAGTTCCCGCACATCACGTCACACTCACGCACTGAACCCTTCACGCGTCCGCTATGACTGCGGTTGCCGCCAATTGGCCCCTATGGGGTCTGCTGTTTTGCTGGCTTTTACGCGCTTTTCTCCGGCACCTCGCCAACGATCACACCACAGAATGGCGGGGATCGGTGCCGCCTTCTCAACCCCCACACACCCGATCCCTGATTCTGCAACTATCGTATTACGCTCAAGCGTCGTCACTCGTTCTACTCGGTCGTCCG
>DAHXNH010000424.1 GCA_027365485.1 Clostridiales bacterium | reverse complement strand
ATCCGGGAAGTCTGTGGACCGCCTCATCGAGTACTTTGAACGAAATCGGGAGTATGTCCCGTGTTACGCTCTGCGCGCCCAACTGGGCCTGCGGAATTCCAGTAATCGAGGCGAGAAAGCCAATGATCTCTGCGTAGCCTCTCGGCAAAAACATAACGGGATGAGTTGGTCTCGAGATGGATCCGTGGCCCTGGCGAGCACTACGACTTTGCAGCGCAACGATGAACTTGATGAGTGGTGTCGTAGCCACACCCTTAGCTTCAATTGGGTCGCGTAGTCGATTGCAACGGTGGAGGAAGTCTGCCGTAGTTAGTCAAATAGAATAATCAGGCCAAATCCAATTATACAGCTCGATAACTTTTTCATTTTGGGGGAGAGATTTCACAAGACAAACAAGAAGCCCTGCATCGGATTTTGACACTGATCCAAATGAGTCCGCTGACGGCTAGCCCCCGAATGTATTGAAGGGGGCAGGGGCACCGACGTTGGGAGCCATCAATGGTTTTTTAAGTGGATATCCCTGGTTTTCAGTCAGGCGACTGACGGAGCGTTTTGATAAAAAACGTGGGGTGTAGTCGTCCCATGAACCAGAGGGACTCTCGCGGAAGGTTCTGCTAACCAAATCCTAATCGGAGCTTAACTCTAGTCGCAGGCTAACGATAACATTGGGCCCTCATGATGAGAGCAAGAAGCAGGAGGATTCCTCCCTGTCTTCGCAGGAAAGCTAACGGGCTTTTCTGGTGCTGTGATAAGACCTCATTGCATATAAGGAGTGACAACCTTGCAGTCTCGATGGAAATTAAGTCTTGCCGCGATCAGTTTAGGCCTCGCGGTTTCAGGATGGGCCCCGGTTTCGGCTCACAATGTGCAACCGATCGCAGCCAAGGCGAAATCGATGACGTTATTGGAAACAGGTTCGACATTACTCTACCCGCTTTTCGAGAAGTGGGTGCCAGTGTACGAAAAGAGCCATCCAGGAGTGGCCATCACGCCCGCGGGAACGGGCAGTGGGACCGGAATTTCCGAGGCGTTGGCCGGAACGGTCCAAATTGGAGCCTCCGATGCCTATTTGAGTCCCAGCGAACTCAAACCAGGCGTGGTTAATGTACCGCTAGCCATCTCTGCTCAGGTGATTGCTTATAACCTTCCCGGTCTGCACGGGCACCTTAAGCTCAATGGATCGATTTTGGCGGGCATCTACACCGGCCGAATTACTGAATGGAACGCGTCGGTTATCGCCAAAGCTAACCCGGGGGTCAAACTCCCTCATCACGCGATTATTCCAGTGCGCCGCAGCGATGGGTCGGGAGACTCCTTTTTATTCACCAGTTATATGACGGACAGCGCGCCCACGATCTGGACCGCCGGCTACAGCACCCAACCAAATTGGCCAGCCCTGTCGAGTGAGGCGAGCGCGGTAGGCAACGGGGGCATGGTTCAGTTCCTTAAGGGCAACTCGTATTCCATTGCCTATGTGGGAATTTCATACCTCAATCAACTCGATTCCGATCATCTCGCCTATGCCGCTCTCCAAAACCGGGCTGGCCATTATGTGCTTCCCATTCGTGCCGATATCGTGGATGCAGCGAATGCCCGGGTGAAGGCGACCCCAAAGGACGAGACGATATCCCTGGTTTATGCTCCGGGGAACAACTCTTACCCCATTATTAACTATGAGTACGCTATCTTGAAGACGGATCAACCCAGTGCTCAAATCGCGTCATCCATCAAGACCTTCTTAACTTGGGCGCTTCACTCCGGGAATGCAGCCACTTTTCTCAACGCGGTACATTTCCTGCCATTGCCGGCGGCCACGGTGCACCTGTCCATGAAGCAACTGGGCGAACTCCACTAACACCAGCGTTATGGGCAAGGGGGGGCAGGAGGCATACCCCGTTCCACGCCTTGGCTTTAACAATGCTTAACCCAATCTTCATGCAAGGATCGCTTTGTCATAACCCTTGCCGATTACCCTAGAGAAGGGGAATAAGACTTTTATCGTGGTCTTCAGGGCAAACACCCTCAACCGTTCTGACCCAGGGAGGAACCGACATGCTGTTGACGCTACCATCCGATCGTGGCAACGGAACGTCGTCTCCACAAGACGACCACCCCGCCGTAATTGACGTTGAAGCCTTGTCGTTAACTGTTGGCACCCGGGCGGTGCTGCGCCAGGTGAATTTCTGGGTTCCGGCCAACGGCATCACCACGGTCGTGGGTCCCAGTGGAAGCGGCAAGTCGAGTCTCCTTCGGATCCTAAACCGAATGTGGGATCATGTGCCCCGAGTGCGTATTGAGGGGCACGTCCGGTTTTCCGGTCAAGATCTGTATGCCCGGGGTGTGGATGTCCGGGCGGTGAGGACACACATTGGGATGGTGTTTCAACGGCCGACGCCTTTTCCGCGTTCGATTTACGATAACATAGCGCTGACATTGCGAGTCCATGGCATCCGCCAAGGGATTTCGGATCGGGTCGAGAGCGTGTTGTCGGCGTCGGGACTTTGGGATGAGGTCAAAGACCGCCTCCTGGCTTCTGCGTTGACGTTGTCGGGAGGGCAGCAACAGCGACTTTCCATCGCCCGAGCACTTGCTTTAAATCCCGCAGTGCTGTTGATGGATGAGCCCCAGTCGGCTCTCGACCCCAGGTCCCGCGATCAGATTACCCAACTGATGTTAACGTTAAAGAAACACACGACCATCGTCTTGGTCACCCACCATTTAGACGAAGCGAAACGCGTGAGTGATCGCCTTGGGGTGATGGTAGGTGGGACGATGGAGGTATTTGGCCCCGCCCGAGAGATTTTTCAATCGGAGAGCGTGGCCCGTTTGGCTAGCGCCACCCAGGAGTTTGGCCAATGATCCGGTCAGAACAGGGTCGATTGACCTCACGAGGTCTTAGATCGCTGGTTGAAACCGGGGTTCAAACCGGGTTGGGCATTCTGGCCTTGGCCCCTTTTGTGGTGCTGGTGGGCCTGGTCGGCTACCTCATTTGGGTGAGCATTCCAGTTTTTCGTTATATGCGATGGGGATTTTTTAGTCATATCGCGTGGAACCTTGGCAATCTGTACGCCTACCATCCAGTATTGGTACACGGCGTTCGGGTCATGCCCGGGGCAGAGTTTGGTGCCTTTGCGTTTCTTTTGGGGACCGGGTTAACCTCATTGATGGCTATTTGTTTGGCCGTGCCGATCGCCTTTTTGCTGGCTTCGGCAGCGAGCTTTGGCGTGTCGTGGCCGTGGAGGAACATCCTGGCCATTTTGGTGGAAATGATGGCGGGAGTGCCAAGCGTGGTGTTTGGATTGTTTGGGTTTATCGTGCTCGGACCGGCGATTGCCACCCAAGTCGGTCCTTGGCTCAATCATTGGCTGAGCCCCATTCCGTTTTTCTCCGGTCCGGTTACGAGTGAAACGAATTTGTTGACCGCGACCGTGACCTTAACCTTAATGGTCATTCCAATTGTCGCTACCACCACCCGAGTCGCCATGGCCCGGGTGCCTCGCGACTGGGTAGATTCGGCGCGAGCGCTAGGCTGGACCGAACATGAAGTCTTTTGGCATGTCATCTGGCCGCATAGTCGAGCGGCGTTGACGGGAGGCACGATTTTAGGCTTGGGCCGGGCCTTGGGAGAGACGATGGCGGTGTTGATGGTGAGTGGCAACGCTTTGAACGTGTTGCCCAAAAACATTTATAGCGGAGTCTCTACCATGGCGGCCACGATAGCGGGTCAACTCGATGCGGCGTTGACGGATCCCACTCGGATGGCGGTACACGCCTTGGGCACGTTGGGCTTAATCTTGATGGCGATTTCGTTAGCCGTGAACCTCATCGCCCGAGTCGTGGTGGTGTCCGATGGGCAGACCGATCATGCAGGCGGGGGGCTAGCTCATGGAATCCTCTGAAATCGTACTGACCAGCCATCTGGGCATTCGCCGCAGATTCGGGTTAGGGTGCTTTCAAGCCGTAAACTACGGAGCGCTTACGTTGGTCATGGCGGCGTTTTGGGCGATTTTGTGGACGTTGGTGCGGGGATCCCTGCCTGCTTGGCATTGGTCGACTTGGTTCACGGTCAGCCAAGGGCTTGGCGGTGGATTGGCCAACGCCATTGTCGGCACGCTGTGGCTGTCTTGTCTGACCCTCTTGCTGGTAGTGCCCATGGGCATTGCCACCGCCACCTACGTCTTGATTTATGCGTCACCGCGCATGAAACAACTGACCCTCTTGGTGAGCGATGTGTTGGCCGGGGTTCCCTCCATCGTCTTCGGCTATGTTGGCTATATTGTGCTCGTTATCGCCTTGGGCTTTGGATTTTCAGCCTTGGCCGCAGCCGTCACCCTGGCCGCGATGGTGCTGCCCTATATGGTTCGAACGAGCTACCTGGCTTTGGTCGAAGTGCCATCGGCGGTTCGAGAACAGGCGCTGGCCCTAGGATTTAGCCGCGCCCAAATCATTTGGTCGATTATGTGGGCAGGAGCTCGACGGGGCATCATCGGCGGAGCCATTCTGTCCATTGCCATCGCCATGGGAGAGACTGCGCCGTTAATTTATACTGCCTCCTGGTCGGATTCGCTGCCTTCTTTGGCTCTGACCCATCATTCCGTAGGATATCTCACCTATGTGGTTTGGACGTTCATTCAGCAGCCCTACCCTCAGGCCATCGCGTTAGCCTACATGGCAGGGCTGATCTTAGTGCTGTTAGTGGGGGCCATGGCCGTATTAGGGCGAGCGATTCGCGCTTAGGTCATCGCCTCGTCGGTGGAATGCTCGTTGGCGAGTGTGAAGCTGTTTGGGAGGAGGCGTGACATGGTAGGACTGGCTCTGAGCCCGGTGCAAAGGCAAAATGCTCCAGCCCGTGTATTTGCCCACCAATCGGTGTTGTGGATCGAAACCATTAATCAATTGCTGGAGTCCATTAGTACGCGGCGCATAGACCACCTCATCTTGGATCCGGTGTGGATGGAAGAGCCGGTTTGGTGGCCTGCCATCTTACAGGCACTCGCCTTGACTAAGATTCCTTGGAGTATGTTTCTTCCTCTATTAAACGATGTCCAAATTTGGGATGTCGCCGCCGAACCGCGGCCCATGGCGCAGGATCCGTGGCCGCTTTGCGTGTGTTTGGGCCAAGGCGGGCAATCCTGGCATGGCGACCAGGAGATCCACCTCAGCCCGCAATTAAAGGAATTATTAGAAGTCATGGCTGCTGAGCCAAATCAGTTGATTTCGCTCGATGGGATTAATCGCCGACGGCTTGAGCGCGGAGAAGAAATCATGTCGGGGGTATCGCTGAGAGTCCACCTTCATACCTTGCGCAACCTCATAGGCCCCGAACACTTAGTGACCGTGCGTCGATTGGGATATCGCTGGGTCAATTGCAGTTCGGGCTAGATTGGGGCCGTGGTTTCGGATCGGTGAGGGACGGTGTGAACGAGCGAACGGCTCAGCGAACGGTTAACGGTTAATCTAGAGGTCCAAAGCTGCTGCGATCTCCTTTCTCCGTGAAAACGTCCGATTCCCTGCTTCTTGAACGGCTCAGGCGGGAATCGGAGAAGAAGGGAGGACACCCCCTTGCCCAGCACTGGGCATCCGTGATATCTCATCCGGCCTAAAGGGGCGGCCATGTCCCAATATGCCGCATCAGTGCTCAATGCCTCGGCATGTCGGCGCCGGGCGTATCGTCCTCGGAACCTAAGCGATTTTTTTGGAGATGGGTTTGCAAGAATTCTAGCCGTCGCTTGCAAATTGCATATCGCGTGTTTTGACCTCGGGGAAGATGGCGGGAACTCGGCAGAGCCATTAGCTCGGGGACTATGCCGTGGGCTATGCCAGCCTCGATAAGGCGAAGGCTATGATGAAAATGGACGTTCTCGTCGATGACTCCGTGGATGATGAGGAGGGATTGGGGCAACTGGTCTAGATGGCTGAAGACAGAAGCCTTGCGATAGCCATCAGGATTTTCGTCGGGATGGCCCATATAGCGCTCAGTGTAGGCGGTGTCATACAACCGAAAATCAGTGACTGGAGCGCCCGCCACGCCTACCCGAAAGACATTGGGGGCGGTGGCCATGGCCATCAGGGTTAGATAGCCTCCGTAGCTCCAGCCCGTAATACCGATGCGATCAGGATCGGCATCGGCGAAGCGGACGGCCCAGGCAGCCGCCCGAACTTGGTCTCTGACCTCTACAGTGCCAAACCGTTGGTATAGCGCTTCTTCGAACGCTTTGCCTCGATTGGCACTGCCTCGATTGTCTACTTTTAGGACTAAGAAGCCCTGCTGGACCAGGTATTGCGCTTCGAGATCGACCGTTAAGGCCCAGGCGTCGACTACCCGCTGCGCGTGCGGACCGCCGTAGACAGAGACGACCAGGGGATGGGGGGCCACCCCGGCACTGGGTCGATACAAGGCGCCAAACAGTGCAGTGCCGTCATCGGCTGCTAGTTCCACCCACTCTGGCGGGACGAGATGGAGGTCATCGGCGGTAGTGGCCGCCTGGCCGATGAGGATTTGTTCACTTGGGTCTCGGTGCCGCAGGGTGACTTTCGGGCTGTGCCGCAGGGTTTCGTGGCGGTCGATCCACCATTGATGGTCGGGCGAAACCATCACCTGATGCACTCCTGGCTTATCGGTGATTTGGGTCAGGGTGCCATGGCCTATGTCCACCTTGAACAAATGGCGTTGGCGCGCATCGGGAAGCGTGGCCAAAATAGCGGCGCTGTGGTTAGACTCGTCCACGTCGACGATATCGGTCACCGTCCACCGCCCTTGAGTAATCGTGCGCGCGCGACCATCGGGATCAATGGCCAGCAGGTGGCAAAATCCGGAGGATTCGCTAGTGGTGAGCGCTCCTCCGTCGGACAGGAATACGGTCTTGGCGGGAAGGTTGACATAAGTCGGCACGGATTCCTGATAGAGTGAGTGCACGGACCCGGTGATCGGATCGCATAGCGTCCAGTGCAGATGGCGTTGGCTGCGGTCCAGATGCAGGACGGCAAGACGCCCCGTCGGCGTCCAGGTGACTTCGGCCAGATATTCAGCGTCTGGGCCCAGATCGAACCAAGTGATGTCGCCGCCGGTCGAAGGGACCACGCCCAGTCGGCAAATCGGGTTGGCGGTACCGGTCAGAGGATAGGGGAAAGCTTCCACCGAGGGAAAATCGCCGTCACTGTGCACGATGGGAAACGGTTTGATATGGCGCACATCGGCTTCGATTAGAGCGATGAAGGCTCCATCAGGACGAATCCAAAATCCCTGTTGACGACCGAACTCTTCCGCGGAAATGTAATCCGAGAGGCCGTAAGTCAAACCGGGTTGGGCACCTTGAGTGAGAACGATCGGAGGCGCTGAACCGTCGATAGGCACCACCTGGATATTGCCATCACGCACTAAGGCCAGTCGTTTGCCGTCGGCAAACAATTTGGCGTCTAGACCGCCCTCACTTTGGCGAATATGTATAGGCCGAGTGGTGGGAGAACCAAGGGCAAATCCTGTCTCGTCGGGCACCAAAAATTGAGGCTCCGTGGTTCCAGCCACCCAAATATAGGACGTAATGCCGTCCCATGACTGGCGTTGGCGCTCGCGACGCAAGATCTCGTGAGGTGAGAGTTGAGACAACCGAGGGGGTTGGGCCAAGATTTTTTGAGTGCGGGTGGTCAAATCGAATCCCCAAAGAGACAACTCTTGGGATGAAGAGCGCTCCGGTGCCAGGTAACTTAGCCAACCAGAATCCGGCGAAAACTGCAGTTGTTGAGGCCCGGTCATCCCTGGCAGAGGCCAGTCAGCAATTTGTTTGAAAGTGAGCGGGAAATGGTCGATCACGGCAGCCTCCTAATGATCAAAGGGTTAGCGGTGCGTTGATTTTCAGGGACTTAACGGCTAGCGGCACCGCTCTTTCTATCCTATCAAATCCAAGCGGCCTTTCATCAGACAATCGTGATAAGACGACAACATTGTCTTATCAATCACGGTGGCCTGTGATCGTCCCGAGTCAGGAGTATGGAAACGCTTAGATAGATTCAGGTGCGTCTCGGGGGCGATCGGTTGCTGCTGGCGGCGGTCGTCGCAACAGGAAACCACGAGTAGTCAAGCGTTAGCAGACGAAGGCGCCGGGTGGCGATTTTAACACCCAGATCAGCGGGAAGATGGTCGTCTGGCTTCTGGCTTAAACATTGTGCTAGGAGCCTGTCCATTAATTCCAGTTTCCTCCCGGATCAACGCAACATATACGTATTGCGAACAAATAATAACCATATATGTTGTGGTTGACGCTGACAATACTCCAATAAATGGACAGGCTCCTAGGGGATAGGCGGGGGAATCGGATGACTGCGGTGATTTTTGTGAAAGATTTTTAGCGAAAGAATAAGGGACAGGCTTAGACCCCCATGGTCCTCAGTAAGCCCGTCCCTTGTCGTTTTACGAACCGGAGGTTACGGCTGCAGTATCCCTGGTCTGAATCGGTATGACTTTCGCCTGTTTCTCTGGGGCCTTAGGAATCCGCACCATTAACATGCCGTTTTGCCAGGCCGCCTCGACTCGGTCTTCTTGGATACCGGTTCCTAGACTAATACTGCGATGAAATGTGCCATAAGCGGACTCTACCTGAAGCCAAGTGGCTTTGTCTTGGTCAGGCAGTCTCCTTTCCGCAGTAATAGAAAGTTCGTGGTCTTTGAGTTCTAGTCGTATGGCATCTTGCGCAAATCCTGCCAGGTAGACTTGGGCCACGTACTCACTAGCCGTTTCGTACAGATCAATGGGAATCTGAGAGACCCGAACCGATAACGGATGGATGTCGAAGAGGCTTAACGGCTCTGCGAGTTTCCGAGCGAATGAGTTGATCTCTGACACTGGTTCGAAGACACGGTTTACCATCAAAAGTCCCTCCTTCGTCTTGGCTGGTCGATGAGGATCAGCCGTTAATCGGCTGCATCACTCTCGTTTCGGCAATTCCCACCCCTCAAACCTATTGGCTTTGGGGTTCACTTATTAAATACAACAAGCGTATATCAGCCTTCAAATCCGATTTGGGTGGATTTCAGCCAGAATACTATCATGTGCACAAATAAAGCTAATGAATCTCATAACCACGCGAAGTGTTAAGGAAAATCGACCGTTTTCTCATCGTTTCGCGGCTGTCGCATGGATGCTAAAGCGGACCGATAAAGAGGCCATGATTGCGAGTTCGAGGGTATGGGATGAACCGGAGCGTCTGGTGACCGCCAGAGATGGCAAGACTTTGCCGATGTGCTCATCGATCGCCTATCGTCTAGAGAGGCTCAAATTGGGCTGACAATATAATCCCGCCATATTTCACAATTGAGACAAGATGTGACAGCATATAACTAATAATGACAATGACGTCGGCCCGTTCGGTAACAGCTAGGTAGCAACGCTATGAAATACTGAGTAGGGGAGTGAAGGAACATGGGAAAGTGACGGTGCTAATCCTGAGCCGCGATGAACGGTTTCGAAGTGGGCTGGAACTTTCGCTGAACCTGTTAGGCTATACCGCGATGGCAACTGGCAGTTGGGAAGAAGCGCAAGAACGCATGAGGGAACACCCTATTGGTTGCGTGCTGTTAGAAGACGATTGGCCCGAGGACGCGGACTTCGATGTGCTGTCTAACCTTATGGCGGTCAAGATGTTGTCCGTTTTAGTGTTGACCGACAACCCGAAAGAATGGCGGGAGATAGCCGCGTTAACCAAAGGAGCGGACGACTATGTTCCGAAATCGATCGGGGTGGGAGCGCTCATTGCGCGAATCCTGCGTTCGACGCGCAAGAAAATCTCGGGGCAGACGGAAAACTTTCATCCGCTCTTGCTCGTGATCTCTAAAGAGGCGCACACGGTGAAGGTCGGAGATCGCATACTCCGCCTGACGCATAAGGAAATGAATCTATTAGAAGCCCTAATCCGCGCTTCAGATGCCGTGCTGTCGCGAGAGACTTTGCTCGACCGGGTGTGGGGACTCGACTCTTTAGAATTCGAGGTGAGAACGGTGGATGTGGCGATTGCCCGATTGCGAAAAAAGTTATCGGACCTCGCTGGGATTAATCCGATCGAGACGGTTCCGGGTGTGGGCTATCGCTTGCGCACCGATCAGGCAAGATTCGAGTGGATCGCGAGGGAAGGCGAACATGACCTCCGATGAGCGGATATTGGCCCAACAAAGGATGCTCCGGGTATCGAATTATCTCCACGCGTTGGTGCCTTCTGACCCCAAGGTTGAGCTCTCGGAGAGGACCCATCGCTTGTTATGGCTCTATGGATTTCATCTCGGGGCGATGGCCCGTTTGATGGACCAACCCTTATGGTATCGCAAGGTACATCGATGGGTGGAGTGGTTAGAATATGTCAACCGATTTGACGATACCGCTGTAGACAGTGTGAGGCGCCGCATTCAGGCGGCGGTTCACCGACTTCCCAGAAGTGACGAGGGTGGAAGTGAAGCCGTGGATACATGGTGGGCAACGCATGTGCTCATCGCGAACGGGGAAGTCACGGAGGATTTTCGGGCATTGAATCACAGCCGAGACGTGCAGATAAGAAGGGTACGTTCTGATCCGCAAGAGATAGTGCGAACCGCTCGTATTTTACGCCCTCATCTCATCGTATTGAGTCAACAAGAATTGGGGAATCGATTGGCACCCTTGCTCCACACGTTGCGTGACGATCAACGGCTCAGTTGGTCCTCCATATGGATCGACGGTCGAAAAGGGACGGGTCTTGACCCTGATCTGGCATCCTTGGTCGACGGACGTTTAGACTCACCGGGAGGTAACGATCTATCCAATTTGCGCTCGGCCTTGGCCGGAGTGCGTCGAATGCGGGACCTGGCCGTGTTTGACCCCAGCACAGGGACCGCTTCCCTGGCGTATTTGCGCCGGATTTTAGCTTCGGAATGCGTGCGTTGCGCTCGCAAAAAAGAGAAGTTTTCGCTAATGGCCTTGACATGGAATCCGCAACTTTGGACGGATCCCGATTGGGATAAGCCCTTGACCTCACACTTGCGGTCTAGTCAGGTGGCCGACTATTTACAAAGGATTCTGCGCCGATCGGATGTGGTGGCGTCTGACGGAGCCGGACGGTGGTATGTCTTGGCGTTCGATGCGACCCCGTCGTATCTTTGCCGTCGGCTGGAAGAAATATCCGAATATTTATCTAGCCGGCTGGACGACATCGCACCTCAGTCGTCTCCCCTTCTGCTGATGGGGCGGGCCGTATATCCAGACGCCGGACGCGTGCCGGAAGATCTCATGGCTCATGCCCATGAGATGTTGTGGCAGGGGCTCCAACCGGATTTGCGGCCGGGATGCCCTCTGGCATCCAGTAGAAACCGCTAAGGGAGACTCGCTCGAATGAAATCATCAAGCGTTTTGGACGTCACTCGATTCTGCGCAAAGCTTACTGAGGAATTGGAGCTTAACGTTGCCGGCGATCTGTGGTGGATTGAGGTGCCTGAATTGATGGAGGGATATCGTGGAAGGGGGATGGTTTGGGGCAATGCCCATCGCCTGGCGTGGGAGCGCTATTTAAAAGATCTAGTCGCGCCTGGGGCGGCCATCGGGCTATGGGATCCCTGGCACTATCTCATTTGGGCCCCGTCGTCGCTTCCCGGCCCAGGGCTCAGGCCGGTTACGAAAGCGAGAATTCGAGTTTTTGACGAATGGGTCTCGCTAGACATTCGGGTCTCTCGTTGGCGCGTTCCTGAGGACGGAGTTGCGGGGGAAGACCTGCTGCACAAAGTCCTGTGCCAGATGGCCTCAACCAACCCTTGGGGTCCGGTCGATCCAGAGCCGGGCGCGGTAGAGGTCGAACACCAACGACACTTGCGGGGGTGGGAATCTGAGGTGCGCCGAGGAAAGACCCAGCACGCGCCTGGGTGGTTTCTGGTGTATCAGCCACAAGTTTCTCTGCCAACGGGAAGACTGGTCGGTGCCGAAGCCCTAGCGCGTTGGAAGATGCCTGACGGCTATGTGCTGAATCCCGATGGGTTCGTTGCCTGGCTAGAATCCCGAGGGTGGATGACGCTGTTCGGCGATTGGGTCTTGAAGACTGCCTTGAAGGACTGGAACCGTTGGATGCCATCGTGGAACACACTTTCGCTTCGCGTCTGTGTCAATGTATCCGCCTATCAACTCCGCGACCGTGATTTTGCGTCAGCCATTCGGAAGCGGCTAGAAAAACATTCTATGGATGCCAGCGCGATAGAACTGGAACTTACCGAGGGAACGCCATGGCACGATCTGGACGAGATATCGCGCCAGTTGAGCGCACTCAGACGCGAGGGTGCCAGGGTGGTGCTCGACGACTTTGGCCAAGGAGTCTCTGGTCTGAGCGCTTTACGAAACCTTCCCTTAGATGGGATCAAAATTGACCGAGCCTTCATTTCCGGGATCGAGACGGATTCTAGACGACAAGCCATCGTTGCCTCAAGCATCCAGATGGCGCACAATCTGGGGCTTACGGTAACCGCTGAAGGGGTAGAAACTGAAGCAGAGTGGGCTAGGTTAAGAGAGTTGGACTGTGATGTGGTGCAAGGGTTTTGGGTTAGTCGACCTGTGGCTTGGGAGGCCCTGTCTCGGTTCAGAGAGTATACGCCCAGGTCATGGGCTGGTCGCGGCGATCTAGCCAGAATGGATTTCTAGTAAATCATGATAGGAATTGCTCATTAGGGCCGACCACCTAAACCGATGTTGCCCCGGGGCACAGGCTGAGGGGCTCCATACGCCTAACTCTCGAGAGACACGAGCCAATCGTTCGGCACTAAGGCGCACTGAGACCGGTTGATCGTTGGGACACCCAGAAATTCGCCGCCATGGTGTTGGCGCTAACTAGTTTTGTCATCACTTCCACTAACTTTCGTGCCATCAGATACCCCACGGATCAGGGCCAGACGTAAAGTCGAGATCAGTCCAAAGGGCTGGGATTCGCTGATTGACGCACCACCAGTACTGCCAGCA
>DAHXNH010000421.1 GCA_027365485.1 Clostridiales bacterium | reverse complement strand
AGTCTCTGTGCCCGTGGGGTATTTGCCCTGGCACAATCGCCGGCCGAGGCTTCGATAGAGGTTCGTCCGGAGGGCCTCCATCTTCATTTCCCCCCGGGCGCTACGCGCGTGATTCTGAAAGTTTTCGAGGAAAAATTTTAGTATTTTTTGCAAGCGCTGCATTAAATCCTGTTCAGAGAATGCGAGAAAGCCTTGCCAGTATTGAATCGTAGCCGCGACCTAGACGAATTGTTGTCGGTTAAGGAATTTATGAAGTATGGACGGAATTAGCAGGAATTTTCGCTGCAGATGGAGAAATTACTGTACCGAGTCTCCCGGCGAAAACGCTACCGATATCTAGGCAGCGAAATGAGAGGGGGGATGTCTCGCAGCTAAGACGCAGGCAGACCGCGTACAACCCGGCCGTATGGCTTCCGGTTGGCGCATACAATGTAGGCGACAGTCCAACGGTCGTCGAGTGTGGACGACCAGCAACAGGCCATTGATGAAGTTCCCTAAGGAGGAGAACGATGAAAATGAACCGCAAGATTATGGCGGTCGGAACCGCTGCGATAGCCAGCGCAGCCATGTGTGGAGCTAGCTTGCTGACCGGGATTACCCCGATCGCCAGTGCCGCGTCTAGCGTGGTGACCATTCCCTATCCGGCCGATAACTTGGCAACCTTGGATCCGATCGACTGGAGCGGCAATATCTTGGTCGACCAGGGCACGTTGTTTGAAGGCCTGTACGGTTACAACACCAAGAACCAAATCGTGCCCAAAATAGCGACAAAGGCAGTGCCTTCGGCCGGCGGTCGGGTATGGACCATTTACATGCGCCATAACGCCAAATGGTCCAACGGCCAGCCGGTGACTGCGGAGGACTTCTATTATGCGTGGATGCGGCTATTAGCACCGAATGACAGCAACGGAGCTATCTGGTCAGGGGTCACCAACAATATCTTGAACGGTTACGCGTATCACGCCGGTTCAGTCCCGGCGAGTAAAGTTGGCATTAAGGTTATCAATAACTATGAGCTACAGGTGACCTTGTCCGGGGTGACCAACATTAAAGGGCTCCTGGTGTT
The DNA here is from genome assembly GCA_027365485.1 of Clostridiales bacterium. Taxonomy (GTDB): domain Bacteria; phylum Bacillota; class Sulfobacillia; order Sulfobacillales; family Sulfobacillaceae; genus JAMCVM01. Next base: position 2,764 of record DAHXNH010000421.1, on the reverse strand, counting down.
GTCGGCGTCGATGCCGCTCTACCCGCCATCGGTGGAGCGGCACCCGTCAAACTGGTTTATGCCTCAGAACTTTGTCGGCGATGGACCGTACGTGGTGAGCAAGTTTATCCCGAACGGTGAGTTGGTACTGACCCGCAATCCGCACTATGTCGGTGGCCCCGGCTACAATGTGGGCAACGTGCAACAAATCAACTTGATCCCCGGGCCTACGGTTGCTGTCGAAGATTACCTGGCGAACAAGCTCGACGCTGCAGGTATTGGGTCTGCGTCGGACTACAAGTATTCCGTGGCTCACTTCAAGGGCCAGATTCACAAAACCCCGGCCGCGCAGATTAGTGGGCTCAACTGGGACCACTCGACCATGGCATCGCCGCTCAATAACCAGCTGGTACGCGAAGCGATTGCCATGGCGATCAATCGTCGCCCGATTGTGAACCCGGTGCTGTTCAATATGGTCGGATTGACGGATGTGTTTTCATATCCAGGATTTCCGACGTACAAGCTCGAGCACAACCCCTACAACTTCAACGTAGCGGCGGCCAGGAAGCTGCTGGCCAAGGCCGGCTACCCCAATGGTCGAGGGGTGCCTCAACTCTATATCTACACGCAAACCACCACCAACAGCCCCCCTTCCGTGTTGATGGGTGAGGCGTTGGCGCAAGAGCTGAAATCTAACCTAAACCTCAACTTTAAGATTGAGCCTACCAACGCCACCCAGTTTGGCGCGATGAACTGGGGCGGCCTAACGGCTGGTGTCAAACCAGGATTTGTCATTGGTTCTGAAATCATCAACTGGGATCAGACCTTGCAGTGGCCGCTTCAAGCAGACCAATGGGTTACCACGGGATTTTCGGGAACGGTTGGATCCCAAGCCTACAGGCAATACGCGGGCACCAACTGGTACTTCTCTGCCTATGACCCAAGAGACGTGAAATTGTGGGGAAGTCCGACCAACAGGAATATGGGCATCTCCTATTCCCAGTGGCAGCCGATTATTGCTTCTGCCAAGCAAGATATTGCGTACCTCAATGCCTGGACAGCCAAGCAGCCCGCACTATATCGTGCGGCCTTAAACCCGCCTGGCTCCGTCCCTTACGCGACTCAACTCGCACAGTTCGAGGCTAGCTACAAAGCGGCCAAAACCAACGCCGCCAAGAACGCCGCGTGGGTCGCGTTTTGGAAGTGGGTGGGCACGTATGCGAACGGAGCTGGTGGGGCGTCGATGGGCTTGAACGCTCAAGTATACATCGATCAGCACGAACCGGCGCTCGAGGCTAACATGCGTATGTGGGAGGCAGAAGAATCAAATACCGGAAGCAGTCAAACCGCTGCTCAATTGAGTGCCGAAATGGGCAACGCGATGATACAATCAGGCTATATGATTCCCTTGAATTATGGGGAGAACATTTACCTGGAGAAGCCAAACCTCAACGGAGTCATGGGGAACCCGTGGGCTTGGGGCAACTTCTACCAGTTGCAGTACATGAACTTAAAGTAGTAAAACTGTAGTTGACAGATGGTTGGGCCGATTATTCGGCCCAACCTTTAAGAATTGGAGGTGGCAATCGCAATGGACATGGCGCGTTACGTTTTCAAACGCCTGTTTAGCATTTTGGTCACGATTTGTGTCATTATTGCGGTCGGCTATATTCTGATGTATTTGTCGCCGGGCTCGTTCTTTAGCTCCGCCACCATCGCCTCAGCGATGGGCTCACTCGCGGTGGAAAATCCGCGGTTGTATCAGCAGTATATTTCTGAGTTTGAGGCTCGCTACGGGCTTAATAAGCCGCTCTGGGAACAAGTCTTGCACTATGTCTGGCACTCGATTACCTTCAACTTCGGCAACTCCTTCACCTATCCGACGGTGCACATTATGACCCAGTTGGAAACGGCCTTTCCGATTAGCGCAGAACTCGCCTTTGGCGCGGTGGCGTTAGGGGTGATTGTCGGGATTCCGTTAGGCGTATTGGCGGCGCTCAAGCGCAATACCTGGCTCGACAGTACCTTGACGACCTTGTCGATGGCGGGTCAAGCGGTTCCGGCCTTTGTGTCGGCGGTGTTTATGGTGCTCATTTTTGGGGTGTACTTTCCCAACCTTCTTCCGATTAATGGTTGGGGGACGCCATCGGATGCGATCTTGCCGATTATTGCACTGGGCTTGGGCAATATCGGGGTGGTAACGCGGTATATGCGCGGCAGCTTGATTGAAACGATGCGTCAAGACTATATGCGCACGGCCGAAGCCAAAGGCGTCAAGTATTGGCGGCGGGTGATGGTGCATGGAGTACGAAACTCGCTGGTGGCGCTGATTACGGTGGTTGGACCCGCCTTCGGGTTTACGGTGGTCAGTACGATTTGGGTGGAAAACATCTTTTCCATTCCCGGCATGGGCAGCTTGATGGCGACTGCTTTCGTCAACAAAGATGTCCCTCTGGCGATCACCGATGTTTTCATTTTGGCGCTGTTGATTTTGGTCACCAACTTCTTGGTCGACATTGCCTATAGTATTTTAGATCCACGGGTGCATCTCACCTAATCCCGGCGGCGAAAGCCGTCGAGGGACCTCGGCGATTCGAGACATCGGGGAAAACGGTAGAGAGCACCCGTCATGGTAGGGCAGAGAGGAGGCGCAAACGATGATTGCAACCACGCTAGCGCAGAACGCGGAGGCCGAAACCGGCCCGATTCGACGTTCGCAATCGGCGATGGCTTGGCGACGCTATAAAAAGAATCCCTTAGCGGTAGCGGGCCTGATTTGGGTCAT
>DAHXNH010000103.1 GCA_027365485.1 Clostridiales bacterium | reverse complement strand
TACCCGACTTTCCACGAAGGTTTATCGTTTGCGCCCCTGAGACTCGTTGGGGATGCCGAAGTCATCAAATCACCTCCATTATCTACTGACAATAACTGTATCATGACACATTCAGTATAAATCTGTCTAAGAAATTCTTCCACGGGTCTAAGGGGGGATCTTAGTCGGGAAAGGATCCCCTTAAAGTCGGCTGGATGGCATCGCGCACGGATTGCACTGGAACGGTTGCAAGGAAATCGTGTTCGTTTTCGCCGTCTGTCCAAAAATCGCCTAGGCATCCGGGAGTCTCTCTGAAATGAACCCGGTGAACCGTGGGTAAGGAGATTTTTTGGTGGGATGGTATGAAAGAGCGTGATAGGGAAGGTAGATTGCGTACCACGCGCTAGTGCTGCAGAAAGAGCGAACCATCCTGGAATTTGAGTCCGCACTCAACCGGACGGATCGGTTGGGCTTAAGCCTTAGGTATTCGACTCCGAAAGAACATTTTTATTAGATGCGCCGTAAAACTCCGCCGTTTAGGGCGGAGATACAAGGCGTTGCCGTGAGGCAAATCTTTTGCTAAAATACGCATGTTCGCTCTTTGACAACTGGATACGTTCGTGCGGTTGTCTCTCGCAATCGTGGGGGACGTAAAATGTATCGCGTCGTCACGACCAGACGTAAACAGGATTCGGCGAACCATCACGTCAAGTAACCAGAGACCTTCGGGCGACCGGATAGCGGGTGTTTGGCTCACCTTTTGCGAGTAAAGCTCACCTGAGTGGGTTCCTCGTAAGAATCCTCTCCCTTCAGCCCAAGTTCCGCAAGTCAGGAAACGAGAATTTGATGAATTAATTGGAGTCGTTAGCCGGATGGTTCCCACACCAATCCTCGATCAATCGGCATACCGAGCGCTTCAAGAAGGCGGCGCTGATAGGGTAGCACGGCAATCTATTGATACCACGTGAAGGTCTCATTGGATTGTCGCTGAAGATCCAAGTCGCGGAACGCCTCGAGAATCACGGTCTCCGAAGGCCGTTTCACCTTGCGATAGGGTAATTCGAGTGGAGGCTGATCTTTGAGTTCCGCTCGAACGACCGCTCGCATAAAGCGAGCAATTTGTAGAGCCAACAAGAGTACATAGCCTAAGCCAACGACGCATTCGGGCTTTTCCAGCCAAAAAGCTCCCAGGTGAATCGGGGATTTCGTCCATCGAAATCCGTGCTCATTTTGATCTTGGCCTTTGTACTCCTGGAGCGCAGTTCTGGCATCTAGGGCGAGATTACTGCCCTGAAAAATGTTAGATCCCTTCAGGGCCGCACTCACTTAGGCCATCCTAATCCAGTGTGTTTTTCCAGTATTGCCGGAGTGACATCCCTATAGAATGTCGGTGGGAGTCGACATGAGGGAACGCCGACCCCAATCCGGGCATTCTCACTAGCGAAGGCCCGAGGTCTGGCCGGCAGCTCCGGGAGGGAACGGTCGGAGTCAGGGCACCCGCTACCCTCGATTCGGGCGGTGCCGGGGGGACCGGGCTATCCGGAACTAGACGACTCGGGCACCACGGCGTCCAGCGTCACCCGATAGCCGGGCGCCTGCAACCGCTGCACCAAGCGATGCACCACTTTCTGCTGGTCGCTGGTGTCATGGTAGCCGGCGCCCAGCTCTTGGTAGGCCTTACCCGTGCTCAGCACGTGGTAAATGATGATCAGCAGGCGATGGGCCAAGGCCACCAGCGCCTTTTTTTTCGGCATGCGCCGGATCCAGCGGTGAAACAGGGTACTCAGAAAGGTGGCCTTGGTGTGGCTGGCAGCCCAGGCCGCGAGCACGAGCGCGCTGCGCAGGGCTTTGTTGCCTTTCCGAGTCCGACTATTCCGGCGCTTGCCCGCACTTTCGTTCTGGCCCGGCGCCAAGCCGCCCCAGGCCGCCAAATGGGCGGCCGAGGCAAACCGATCAACCGTGGTCCCAATTTCGGCTAAGATCGCCTCGGCTGTGCGCCGGTCGATCCCCGGGATGGTGTCGAGCAAGGCGATCAGCCCTTCATGCTCCGTCACGCGCCGTCCGATCTCGGCATCCACGGCCTTCAGGTGCCGATCGAGTTCATCGATGTGCTCTAGCAGTTGGGCGAGCAGGAATTGCTGGTGCGGTCCGACCGCCCCCGTCAAGGCGGGGACTAAGGCCGCCTGTTTCTGCTTCAAGCGCCCTTGGGCCAACCCGGCCATGGCTTCGGGAGCCTGGTCGCCAGCGATCAGCGCCTGCAGCATCGCCCGCCCGGAGACACCCAGCACATCGCTGACGACCGCGCTTAGTTTAATGTTGGCCCCTTCCAGCACTTTTTGCACTCGATTGACTTCGCGAGCGCGCTCTTCCACCCAGCGGGTCCGCTGCCGGGTTAACTCGCGCAACTCGCGCTGTGCCTTGTCGGGAATGAAACTCGGCTGCAGTAAGCCATGGCGCAAGAGATCGGCAATCCATTGCGTATCCTTAACATCGGTCTTTCGCCCCAGCACGTTTTTCATGTGGGCGGGATTCACCACCCACGTCGTGAAGCTCGGTTCGAGGAGATTATAGACCGGTTTCCAATACGAACCCGTGGCTTCCATAGCCACATGGGTCACGCCTTCGGTGGTGAGCCAACTCGTCAGGCCCAGCAGCACAGGCGTATCCGTGGCGAACGTCCGTAGGATGTTCTGCGCCTTCCCCGCATTCGTGGTGTGGGTCACACAGGCCACCACCGTTTTTTTGTGAACATCCAAGCCAGCACAGATGGGATAGACCACTTCCATCCCGATTCGCGTCCTTTCCGCATCGCGAGGTCTGGAGCATCCGCTCCAGCGTCCCAGTGACTTCCGGCCAGGCATGACGAAGCTCGAGTCTGCCCTACGTGCTCACCGAAGGTGGCAACATTCGAAGCTGCCGGACGCATCGCCCTCAAACTGGTCAGCGCGTTCGCAACAGCACAGAGCATGCCGAAGGGGGACCAATGCACTACCGATCATAGCGCACCCCGGGCGAATCGCGGTGGATCGGCCGATCAATTTTCATGCTCGAGGGTGCCGCGCCCCGGCGGCATGGGGAACTGGTCAGAAACCGTTATAGTCATAGCGGTTCCCTGAGTTTCAACGGTCGCCGCTCACTATCCTCATCCCAGCAAGACCAAATATGGACGATCCACAATGCCCATCGAAAATGTCCAAACACAGGCATTTCTAGGACTTTGACGGGGTCTTGTGACGCCAACACGAGGCTTTTATTTTCAACCCGACTTTGGCTTAATCCTACTATAGAGAAGGATTCCATCCTGCTAGAACAGGGCGGGAGGGTTGGCAGCACTTCCGATTTGTCCGGAATAAGACCCTGCCGAACGCCGATGTTTTTTGGAGAATCACCACCTCCGTTGAGGAGGTGGTGACTCCTTGCGTTTGTTTGGCATCACAAATACAAAGAGATCCACGAACTCATCCCGATGCTGCAATGAACCAGCGTAATCCCCCTGTCGGCGCAGAATTTCGGGTCGTTGCCGCATCTCCGCAGCACCTTTCCGCCGCGAAAGCATCGGGTCGGACCACCTTCCATCCTCGATGACAGCAAAAGCCTAGACGACAACAAGAACAATAGTTCGACAGCATTGGTGAACATTCGACATCACCCGGTCCTGAACACGAAACCCCAGATTGGGAAGTCGGCGACCCCGCTCGCACCCACGCTAAAACCGGAGTGTCGAGTCTCAGACTTCCCTGGGTTTCATTTGTGGAATAATTCGGTCTTCCGCGGTGGTTTCTGCGCACAACAATTCAAATGAAGGATCATTCCTGCAATACTGTACTATACACAGAAATACATAGTCATTATTTGGACCTTAGTCCCAGCGCCGTCTTCCGACTACCGAAACGTAAAAAGCCCTCGCAGATCACTGATGCGACACTCTAATCAGTTATCTGCGGCATGGCGGTTATGCACAGGTTATCAACAAAAACGCTATGTTCAAAATTCGCCGCCCCGCGGTATTTATGCCCGTTATTATAATCATCCCTATTATCGGATTCATCGTACGAATCAGTCTGCATTCCGATAGCGTCAATATCTATGGGTTTATTTGACAACGTTTCCCTACATATTGCGTAGCGTCGCACTATCGCTCAAATCCATCCGTGTGCTAGGGTTGCATCCCCCGATCCCAACTGGGGAAGTCTGAGTCTCCGGTTATCTGGTCCGCCGGAGGTCTTTCTCAAATGTCTTAACCACCCTTTGAGGGCTACAACTGGCCTCTCGAATAGGTTTCGGATCTTGACCAGGGATATGATCGCCCCCCGCTGGGATCTCATTCGCGTCGATCAACGGATGACGGCGCTTTTTCAGGATAAGCGCTGTCCCTTGATTCGGGCCGTGTTCACAGGGAATCTCACGCCAACCGGATACGCCAATTGGGATTTTTTAGGTCGAATCCAGCGGCAGTGCCTCCGTACCCCATTCCTGTGCAATGCCGCTTACTGCGAAACTGTTCGACTAACATGGCGGCAACGCTCTCCAATGGGCTAAGAATGGCTGGGTTGCGTGCGTCATGAAGAGGCGCCAGAGCCCATTTCTTTCGATGGTTTGGACTATGTCCAGGCGATCGAAACGATAGCACAGGCACCGCCCTCTTCAGCCAAAGTCCCCATTCGCTGAGGCATGGCCAAGGCGCGAGATAGGGTCCGAGTTTCATGCATAGGCTCACCGCACAGCGGAGACCATAGGGGCCATCAAGCCTAGGAAAGGGAGGGTGTAAGGTGGCAGCTAACCGTCAGTCATCCCACGATCGACCTTCCGAAGAAACCACTTCACCATCGCGATCCCGTCGAACCTTAGGCACGGTTGGCCTAACGGGTCTCGGCATAGGCGGGATCATTGGCGCCGGCTTTTTCTTGGGCAGTGGGATTGTCATTCGCCAAGTTGGACCGGGAATCGTGTTTACCTATCTGTTGGCAGGGCTCGTCTTGGTTCAAGTGATGGGGGCGATTACTTCACTCGCAATCAACGTGCCGGTACGGTCCTCCTACCAGGAATACATTCACAGCTACTTGGGAAAATTCGCCGGATTTCTCTTGGGTTGGGCCGTCTTTATCTCAGGGGTCTTAGCCATTGGCTCAGAAGCTACGGCGATGGCCGTGTATTCCCAAACCTGGATCCCATCGATTCCTTTGGGCGTTTTCGCGGTCATCTACGTTTTAGTCATTGTTGCCCTGAATCTATTTGGCGTCAGTAATTTGGGGAAGACCGAAGCCGCCATGTCGGTCGTCAAATCGGGGGTTTTGGTCGCCTTTATCTTGGTAGCGGGCTTAGTGATCCTTCACTATTTACCGCATACCCAAGCATCGGGCATCCCCTTGGTCCAGCAGTCGGGAGGAGTATTTCCCCACGGAGTCGGGTCACTGTTCAAAGGCATGTTAATTGTCATTTTCAGCTATGCGGGGGTGACCACGATAGCGATGGCTACATCGCGCACCAAGAATCCTAAACGCACCGTACCTAAAGCAGCGCTGTTGACAACCGTTGGCGTCGTCTCGTTATACGCGGTCTCTGTGGCCGCACTCGTGCTCCTGGTCCGCTATACCCACTTGTCACCGCACCAATCGCCCTTCGTGACCGCGCTGACTCAGTACCACTACTTGTGGTTGGCGAGAGTTTTCAATGGCGTGATCCTGATTGCCTCCTTTTCGGTTATGGCTGGCACCTTCTATGCTACGGAGTGGATGCTAATTAGTATGGCGTTGCAAAAAGGCGCGCCGCAACTGTTCCAACATTCAGGATCAGGGCGCCCTTATCCGGCGCTGTTTGCCACGGCAATTATGGTTATGGCTACCTTGGTCTTGGCCTTTATCTTGCCCAGTACCGTCTACACCGACTTAACTGCCGCCTCTAGCTACTTTAGCTTCGTCAACTGGTTGTTGATTTTGCTAGCTTTTATCGTCTGGTATCACCGAGTCCGCACCTCTAATCAAACGGTCTCGCCCCTAGCATTTAGTGCACCGTACGTATCATGGCTGATGGCGGCTGCGATTTTGGCCCTGGGAGCCTATAGCGTAACCATTCACTCATTCCAATTGGGATTTTATGTCTTTATTGGACTCACCATGTTGATTGCCCTTGGCTGGGTATTGGTAGGGCGGCGGGTGGCCTAACTTTCACGGTGTAAAGCCTCGGGGGCCAGGCCTTGGTGGCCGACTTAAAATTCCTAGAAATGAGAGGCACCCCGGTCAGGCTCCCTCCCTCTGCGGGCGACCGGGGGCGTCCTGTTTTCGCTATAGACGAATCGCTACTTCCTTTCCGCTGTCGGCGCTGGCATAGATGCCATCTAAGATCGCCTGCATCACCACCCCGTCCCGAGGCGTGATGATGGGGGTCTCCCGCCCTTCCACCACCGCTAGAAAGTGGCGAATTTCCTCGGTATGCGAGGCATTAGCGTGATACGGCAATGCGAGATCCGCGACCATGCCCTCCACCTCAGTAAACACCTCCACGGTCTCCACGGCGGCCGCGCTCCTTTGCTTATGAATCGGATGATACGAATCAATCGCCGCCCCCGCCTTGGTCCCGAGCAGATTGGAATAGATGCGGTCCCGGGCCAAATTGGCCGTCCAGGCCGTCTCGAGAGTCATAACCAACCCGGTATCAAAACGGATCCAGGCGGTAGCAAAGTCTTCCACATCAAACACCCGCCCATCGCGCAGTCCATCGCGGACGTCCGAGGACTCCCAGACTCCCTCCTCCACCGCACAAGCTCCAAATTTTTGCTGCACCTGGGCCACCACCGAGACCGGCAGCGGACTGCCCACTAGATACCGGGTAAAGTCCATCACATGAATACCAATATCCACTACCGGCCCGCCGCCCGATTCCGCCTTGACTGTAAACCATCCACTCGGATAGCCGCGTCGCCTGAGATAGCCGGTCGAGGCAAAATAGAGGTCGCCCAACTCCCCCGCCTGAATCAGTCTTCGCAGTTTGACCACATCCGCACGAAAGCGGCTGTTAAATCCCACCATGAGCACCCGGCCCAACCGGGCGGCTTCGGCTTCCATGGCCAAGGCTTCGGCCAAGTTCAATGCCATCGGTTTTTCCACCAGCACGTCCTTGCCCGCGCGAAGCGCATCCAAGACAATCGGCGCGTGCAGATAATTAGGCACTGCCACCGAAACCGCCTGAATCTCGGGCAGCGCCAACAAGTCTTGATAATGGGTAAACGCTTTCGCCACCCCGTATTTCTTTTGCATCGCTTGGACCCGCGACTCGACGATGTCCGCTACCGCCACCACCTCCGCGCCCGCCGCCTGATAACCCGGCAGATGCGCCAAGTCAGCGATTAATCCGGTCCCAATCACTCCCACTTTCACCACATTGATCATCCTCTCTACCTGCTCACCCGGGACAAATATCCCCTGCCGCGCTGCGAAAGCGGGTCCGAGTGTCTGCTATGATTATAAAGTGGCGTGACGGTTCAAACGAATCTACCAGAAATTTTTTTCGTTGCGAATTTCCGGTGGCAATCACCGCCAAACTACCCTAAGGAGGAAATCATGAAACCATTGCGAGTGGGGATCATTGGGACGGGCGCGATTGCCCAAATGGCCCACATCCCTAATTACTTACAGAATCCAGAGGTGGATCTCGTCGCCATCGCGGAGCCCGACGAAGGCATCCGGACCCGTGTCCAGCAGGAGCTAACCGAAAAAACCGGCCACACGGTAGCGGCCTATGCCGATGCCACCGAACTCTTGCGCGAAGCTCAGCTGGACGCGGTGTCGATCGCGACGCCGAACAGGTCCCACATTGATCTTGCGGTCGCCGCCGTCGAAAGCGGCTGCCATGTGTTGCTGGAAAAGCCCATGGCCCTGACGCGAGAAAGTGCTGATCGCCTACAGACGGCCTTAGAAAAAGGCGACCGGGTAGTCATGGTGGGTCAAAGCCACCGCTACCGCAATGATGTCACCGCCCTTAAACGTTTTGTCGACGCTGGGGCGCTGGGCACCATCTATCACGCTGAAGCCCGAATGATTCGTCGTCGGGGTACGCCGACCGGCTGGTTCACCGATATGGAGTGGGCGGGCGGCGGGCCGTTGATGGATATTGGAGTGCACGCGCTCGACCTCAGCTGGTGGTTGATGGGAAAACCGGTGCCGACGCGAGTCAGCGGCCACTTAACCCGAGCTATCGGGGCCGACCACCTCGATTTCATTGGTCGTTGGACGGCTAAGATGCCCCATAACCAAGACAACGCCATTTTTACTACGGAAGATTTTGCCACCGCGTTGATTCGCTTCCAGGGCGGCGCAACGTTAAATCTGACCGTGTCTTGGGCGATTAACGGGCCGCAAGACGATGGGTTAAAAGTAACGATTTATGGGGATAAGGGCGGGCTGACCTTGGAACCGGCGGCGATTTACAGCAGCGATCATCACGTCTTAACCGATACCCTCATTCCAGTGGGCGTCGGCCCGATGTATCAAAATGAGATCGACCACTTTGTCGAGTGCATCTTAGACCACCAGTCCCCGCGCTCTCCGGTCGCCGATGGGCGCACGGTAGCCCAAATGCTAGTGGCCATTGCCGAATCGGCTGAGCGTGGCGAAGAAGTGGCGGTTCGTCGATAACCGAGAGGAGATTCGAGTGTGAAAAAAAACCAGTTGGCCGTGAGCATGTGGAGCGTGCATCGCGAGTACTACCAAAACGGTTGGAGCGTCTTCGACTTTTTGGACTTCGCCCACAGGTCTCAAGTGGTCTCCGTAGAACTGTTGAACAATTTTTGGCGAAGCGAAGCCGACGAACTGCCCAAGGTCATCGCCAAGTTGGACGAGTACCACATGGCGGTCGCCGCCTGGGCGGTAAATAATGACTTTGGCCGGGAAGACTATGACGCCCAAATCGCCGAATTGCTCCATGGAATCGACGTCGCTAAACGGCTAAAGACGAAAATCGTCCGCGTCTTCGCGGCCCATCCGAAGGACGGCCTCGATCTAGACGCGACGCTTGAGACCGTGATCCGTGGGTTGAAAGCGGTGGCGCCGGTGGCTGAAGGCGCCGGGATCACCTTGGCCCTAGAAAACCATGGGCTGTTGGCCGGCAAAACCCAACAAATCCAGCAGTTGATAGAGCGCGTAGACTCCTCGTCAGTGCGGGCCAATGCCGATATCGGCAATTTCTTGCTGGTCGACGAAGATCCCCTCAAGGCAGTGGAGACGCTCTTACCCCATATTGCCCATGTCCACGCCAAAGACATGATCCCGGTCAGCGAAGGGGGATTTCAATCCCTCTCGGGCCAACGCTATCGTGGGGGCGCCATCGGCGAAGGCATTGTGCCAGTGGGGCCGATTATGAAACGACTCGACGAGGCCCACTATGAAGGCTATCTCTCCCTCGAATTTGAGGGCGATGGGGATGAACGCGAAGGCGTCGAGCGCTCGATGGCGGCGCTACATGCGCTGCTTTTGCCGTAAGGTGCTGACT
>DAHXNH010000390.1 GCA_027365485.1 Clostridiales bacterium | reverse complement strand
CCCGTTCGGACGCGAACGTCGCCCCATGAAACCACCCCGATGGGGGAGTCGTGCTCCCCCTGCCGTCACTAGTGACGGCCACCCCATCGTCAGCCGGGGGAAGTCGTCGACGAGGTTTCCCAGGAGTTGACGCCCCCAGGGGAAGACCCTGCGGTCATTGAGAACGCATTCGCCCTCAAGAGTCGCCTGGTAGCCCGGAATCACACGTGGATGCCTCATCGCCCGAACTTCGAGCCCTTCTCGGGACTTCATCACCCATTCACAGGATCGATCCACCCTACGGAGACTTTGCCGTCACTAGTGACGATCGACCTGATTCAGGAGCTGTGTCAACATGGATCCTACGCATCGCGAGCGCCAAGACACCTACCGTTTTTGGCATCCGCAGTTGAACATTACGTTTTGCGGACGGCTCGAATACCGAATCGTTCAGCGTGCTCTCCGCGAGACTGGGCAGACACCCCGACAAATCCTGATCCAATGGGCACGGCAGATCGATCTCGAGGTCGAACCTGACTCGACGTCAAACCCTACAGAGCTTGCGCCCGACCTCCAAGAGGACTCACCAGGATCAACAGATCATCCGAACGATATGGTTACACAATCTACTGACAAGGGAGGGAACAGTCTCACACTTTAGAGGCTAAAAAACTGTCTTGACAAAGGGGTCCACTTTACTCTGATACCGCCTAAGCGTTGGGGCTTTGGCTGGCATGCAAGATGAGTGGCATTCTCGACCGCCATGATCCTCGGCAACAATGGCAAAGATCTTGCGTTCCGATCGATTCTGCCTGGCAGCATCTTTGGAACAAGACGAACCCAGCTAGCATGACAGGGACTGAATTCATCACAGAAAGTCCGCACCCTATCGATTCATGTAAGGCCGCGGAGAACGGAACACAGGGTCGGTTCGTTCTCCGCGGCCTCGGCTGCACCCTCGCAGTCGGATTGACAAGCCTCCGCTCCTTCCATACACTTTAGCCAGTCTTAACCGTGATACTGGCCGAAAGGTATGCGGCTCGCCGCCCGGCCATCCGCGTCGAGCGCTCGGCGGCCGGTCCGTTCCGTTATTTCGATGAGGAGGCAGAGGAATTTGGACCAATTTCGTATTGACCTTTTAGACCGCGAGCTCTCTTGGAAAAATCGTCCCCAGTCATGGGAGACGGGTTCGGATACCCTTACGATGGTCTCAGGCCCCGCCGAAGATTGGTTCTTGGATCCGTCTGGGTTGTCAATCAAGCGAAATGCCCCATGTGCGTTGTTCGAACCGATGAGCCAAGACTTCATGCTCCGTGCGAAAGTAACGGTCCATTTCCAAGAGAAGTACGATGCCGGCACGCTCCACATCCAGGTTAACGACGACCTGTGGGCCAAGTTGTGCTTCGAATACTCTAATCAGCATCAACCAACCATTGTCTCGGTCGTTACCCGGGGCACCTCCGACGATTGCAACTCCACCGCCATCGAAGGAAATTCAGTTTATTTACGAGTCTCAAAAGTCGGCAAGACGTTTGCCTTTCACTACTCTCTTGATGGTCAATGGTGGAACCTAGTCCGTTATTTTGCTTTAGGTGGCACCGAGCCGGTCAGGCCAGGATTTTCCGTGCAATCTCCCATCGGGGTAGCTTGCTCTGCCTCGTTTAGTGAAATCGCCTATGCTCTTGACACCTTAGACGATATCCGCAACGGCAAATAAGCTTTATGGAGGGCTCTACTGCCCTTGGTCCGGAGCAACTCGATGCCGCACGATCCGACATCGCCGGGGCAACGTTGACCGCCTTCTCCCCGAGCCTTTTGAGGGGCAAAAAGAGACCGTGGCCGAACGAACAGCCAGGTATTTCTTGGAACATTCCGCGGAATTCTGGGTCTGCTTCATCCCGGCGACCATCCGCTAGTCGACCAAGAAATTTGGTCGTACTGGCTCCTTGCCACCGGCTTTGGTTGAGTTCGCTTGGCCCTACGGTCTAAGGCGCTGTCGACAAGGCGTCATCATCAATCAGCGCCCGGCTTCAATATCCCTCCAGTCCGCGGCGAGGAGGCCATAGCACAGCAGATTGTGAAATCGAGCATTGACCCATTCACCTTGATGGAGCACGCCCTCTAAGCGAAACCCGAGGCGCTCGGCGACGGCCACACTCGGCCGGTTTTCGTCCGCCACGCGTATCTCCAGGCGATTTAAGCCGTATTCCGTAAATGCCAAGCGCGTCACCGCCCTTGCCGCGCGGGTCATGAGGCCTTGACCTTGCGAGGCTTCTGCCAGCCAATAGCCGAGTGATGCGGATTGATTTGCACTGTCGATCCCTAGTTCTATGGCCCCGACCCACTGTTGGTCACGGCGGATAGCGGCATAAAAGCCTAATCCCTCGCCGAATCGGACAACACCCTGGCGGAGAAAGTCGCGGTATCCATCCACCGTCAGATTTTCCACCCACCCCAGCCATCGTTTAAGGTACCCCCGCGATTGCCACACCACCGCAAATAAGGCGTCGGCATCGGCCGTGGTCACCAAAATCAATTCGCTCTCATCGTCGACGCGCAGGCTAAACATGGAATTCCTCCCCGACCACCCCACCATTATCGAGTTAGCTCAGCACTTGTTGCACTGCATTTTCTTGAATCGCATCCAACATCCAGAGCTTCAAAGCTTGGTGTTTGGGATCTAACAGCTCGGGATCTTCCGCCAGCAGCCGCCGTGCCGCTCGTCGCGCTTCCTCTAAAATTGCCAGGTCGGTCAGCGGACGTGCCAGTTGAAATCCGCTCACCCCGTGCTGGCGCAAACCCAATACTTCTCCAGGACCTCGAATCGCCAAATCCAGCTCGGCCAAAGTCAATCCATCTTGGTGTTCCACTAACGCCTTCAGCCGTTCTTTGCCCTCTTCTGTACGCGGATCCGACAACAAAAAGCAAGTAGAGGGTTCGGTACCGCGGCCAACACGCCCGCGCAATTGATGCAATTGGGCAATGCCAAATCTCTCCGCGTTCTCAATGACGATGACGGTAGCCTCGGGCACATCGACTCCCACCTCGATGATGCTGGTCGCCACCAACACATTCACCGTACCCTCTCGGAAGGCCTGCATGACCTGGGTCTTTTCCTCCATGGTCAGCTGCCCATGCACCAATCCGACCTGCCATCCCCCCATGCTTTTCATGCCTTCTGCCAATTCCACCGCCCCGTGGAGCTCAAGTTCGGGATTCTCATTCACCAACGGGCATACCACGTACGCTCTCGCGCCGGCTCGTACCGCCTTCAGCACTGCCTGGTAGGCTTGTTTGCGTTCACGATAGGGCAGATGGATGGTGGTAATCGGTGAACGCCCCGGCGGCGCTCCGTGGATTTGAGACACCTCTAAATCGCCAAATACAGTTAAGGCCATGGTGCGGGGAATCGGCGTGGCCGTCATCACCAAAACATCAGGCGCTTGTGCTTTGCCGGATAAACGAGCCCGTTGGCGAACACCAAACCGATGCTGTTCATCCACCACTACTACAGTTAAGTCATCGAAAGCGACCTGATCCGACAAGAGCGCCTGAGTGCCCACGGCGACATCAATTTGATGCCGTTCGAGATCGCGGCGCAAATTCTGCCGAGAGCCCGTCTGACCGGTCAGCAAACCCACCCGGACTCCGACAGGCTCCAGGTAGCGGGCCAAGACTTGATAGTGCTGTTCGCACAACAGTTCGGTAGGCGCCATAAACGCAGCTTGGTGGCCGCCATCGACGGCGGCCAGCAGCGACAAAACAGCCACTACGGTTTTTCCACTACCCACATCACCTTGCAACAATCGCGCCATCGGCCGTGGTTGGGCCAGATCTTCGGCAATTTCACTCCACGCTGTCTTTTGGCCGACCGTCATTTGAAACGGCAGACTCGATACGAACTTTTGAGCCAACACCCCGTCAGGCCTTTGTACCCATCCGCTGGCCTCTTGCGTGCGTCCCGAAAGCCAATGGACCGCGAGGCCGATCCGAAAAAACTCATCAAATACCAAGCGCCGACGCGATGCTTCCAATTGATCCCCGTTCTCCGGAAAATGCTGATGACGAAGCGCCCAAGTCCGTTCCGGCAAGGAATATTGGCTTCGTACCGACTCCGGCAACGGCTCGGTCGCCTCAGGCAGGAGTGTGGGCAACTCGCGCTTCATCAAATCAGACATCCAGCGCTGACTGATTTCGGCGGTCAGCGGATAGATGGGGATGAGGCCGAGTTCGGGCATTTGCTCCTCGGTTAAGTGCTCAATATCAGGATGCGACATGGTCAGCCCCCGGCCAAACCGTTCGACCGTACCGCTAGCCGCCAAACGGTTGCCGGGCTGGATCTTCTTAGCCAGCCAACCGGCATTAAAAAAGATCAACGAGATCGTCCCGCTGCCATCGTCCAGCAGCACTCTTAAGGTTGGGCGTTTGCCCGTGCCCTGATTGAAGCTGGCTTGGCGAACACGCCCGACGATGGTATACGTTCCCCCCTCAACCAGGTCGCGGATGCGCGTCGTCCGGGTGCGATCGCGGTGCCTTCGCGGCCACAGTTCCACCAAATCGCCCAATTGGTTGACCCCGAGTTTAGCCAGGGCCTCGGCCCGCTTAGGCCCTATTCCGCTCACCGACGTGATCGGGCGATGCCAACGCTCCTCTTCGTCTACTCGGCTACGATTTGCACGGGCTGGTCGACGGGAAGTTTCACCCTGACCACCGCTGCGTCGAGAGCTTCCTCCCACGCTGAATCCTCCTCCGCCGCTAAGTGTGTACTCAAATACACCGTGACAATCCGTCCATCCGCCCATACACGAATCTGGTTCGCTAAGGTGGGACCGGGACCGACTGCGCTCGGCTGGGCCGGTGCCATAAAAATCCATGTTTGATGCATTTTCGCAATCCGATCCCGATTGTCCTCCCACCTCTGGCTGGAATCGTAAAAACTTAACATGTGATACAACTCGCCGAAGTTACTCACCGCGAGCGCTTCGACTAGCGGCACCTGGGGGCTAATCCAAAATACTCCCGCCCGATCTTGGGCCTCATTGTGGTGCGGTTCGACCCAATCGGCCCACTCATCCTGCCAACCGTCCATGGCTTCGGGAATCACGACCACCGGTCGAGGACCCGTGCCGTTGAGACGATTCTCACTCTGAGTCTGCATGTCCCACACTTCGCAATGAATCACCGTGCCGTAAGCGAGGACTCGACTTAAGATCGCATCGGGGCGATCAGAATGGACGTGAATTTTGCGATAGGGCGCAGCGGAAAGAAAAATTAGGGAGTCACCCAAGTTGGCTAAATCCTGTTCCAATGGAGCGTCCCACGCATCCAGTGCTCCCTTTCCCTGCTGAAACCTATCGACCAACAATTCGATGTCGTAACGGAAACGGACCGGGCCATGATCCGAACACACGCTGGCGATGGTGCCCGCCTTCAAGTGATGGTGAGGCACGATTATGCCGCTGGCTTCTTCGTAGAACGCCTCCAAAATCCCAAGCCAACTCGCGCCGCCCGCATCCACCACGCCCGCTTCTGCCAGTTCTGGCATCTGTTCGGTCGTCCGCTCCAGGGCGTGCCGGGCCCCTGAGACCGCACTGGCCAAAACGTCGGCCAACGTCTCTCCACGAGCGGCCTCGGCTGATTCCGAAGCGACGGTTAGAATCGTCCCCTCTTTGGCTTTGTACACCGCCAGCCTCGCCTGATCGGCGCTCAGACGCAGGCCTTGACCCAGGTCGCGCGCGCTCCAGGAGTCAATTGCTGGACCGGAGCGGGCCAATCCCGCTAGCAGCTCGGCGACAATCATCCCCGAATTGCCCCGGGCCGCCACCATCGCCCCTTCGGCTGCCGCCTGCCAGACGGCTCCAGTTCCCAAGTCGCCGACCTCCTGAACCGCCTTGAAAGCGCCGGCCAACGTCGCCAACACATTGTGGCCTGTGTCTGCATCCGGCACCGGGAAGACATTAATCCGATCGATTTCCGTCGCGTGTTGGCTGATTCGATCGCGGGCCCGTCCCAGCCACCGCCTCACTTCGGCACCGGTCAGAGCCCGGTCTCTTGCATCACTCACGCGTCTCGAGCCCCTCAATGTGCACGGTAATATTGCTCGGTCCGACCTCAATCGCCGCCTTCACTGCCTGATAGACGCGGTCCACTATCCGCCGACCCAGTTCCGGCAATCGCTCACCATAATAGACGGCAATAAACAGATCAATGCTGAGTCCTGGAGACTCAGCCGTAATAGTCACTCCACGCCCATAGCTATCTTTTTTTAGCCACTGGTTTAATTCGTCGCGCACTCCTCGCGAGATCATGTGCGCAACCCCCGAAGTGGCCAAAACCGCTTCTTCGACCAGAGCAATGATCACTTCGTCATGGACCTTCAGTGTTCCTAAGTCCGTTGCCTTCATCATTTCAATCCCGTCCCCCACCTTGCCTGTACTGTGTTCCTATGGTAACATACTCAGGTATGCGAGCAATCGGGGAGGTTTCAAGCAGTGGCATTTCGATGTGAAGTATGTGACAAGCATACCGTCTACGGCAATAATGTCAGCCATTCGCACCATAAGACGCGAAGAGTATGGCGACCCAATATCCAACATGTGCGAGTACGGGTCAATGGCCGGACGAAAAGAATGTATGTCTGTACGCGTTGTTTGCGATCGGGCAAAGTCGACCGAGCTATTTAAGCATTGGCAAACCTTTGAGTGCCCCTTTGGTGCCGTCATTCGACGACAGACGAGGCGGCACTTCTTTTAGTTCGGCGGGGCCCCGATCGGACTCGGCGGCGATGCGTAATCATCGAAAGCGACTCCCCATGACAACGGCCGCCGAGTAGCCGAGTGACCTTGCCCCACCGCGTCCTTGCCTGGCTCTGGCTTTAGCGCCGCCATTCGCCTTCCAAGCGACCTTAGGCCCGGTCGCCCCCGGCGCCGGATACCTTGATGGAATGGACTACCGTGCTCTCGATTGCATCCAAGCTTCTAAGTCCCGACGAGAAAATTCGTAACGGGCCCGACAGTAGTTGCAGGTCACCTCGGCGCCTCCTTCCATGATGAGTGCGGAAAGGTCCTCGTTGGGCAGGCTCATCAATATCTCTTCGCTCCGCTCCCGGCTGCATTGGCAGCGAAAGATGAGAGGTTCTTTTTCGAAAAAACGGATAGGCTCAGGCAAGACCGATCGCAGTAAATCCTCCAAAGACTGACCTTCGGCCAGCAGATGACTCAGGCGGGCCAAGGACCGAAATCGTTCGGCCACGCCATCGGTTCTGCCTTCGCTACCGGGCAATGCCTGCACCACCAAGCCTCCCGATGCCGACACCAAGCCATTGGTACCCACCAACACACCCACTCCTACCGCCGAGGCTACTTGTTCGGATTCTAGATAGTACTGCATCAAATCTTCGCCCACTTCGCCTGACACCAGCGCGGTGCGACTTTCCCAAAACTGTCCATCCTCATCCTCACGCCGTACCCGAAAGAAGCCATCGTGACCAATGGCTTGTCCCACTGCCAGCTTGCCATCAGGCCTTAAACTCAGTTCCAACTCAGGATGATCGACTCGGGCGCGCAAGAACTGACCCCGGCTTTCTGCGCTCACCCGGCCGATTGGGCCGCCTCCGTCCAACTCGACCAGGAGGCGCCCCTCAGGGGTTGCGTCGGTCGCCAAGAGGGCAACCGCACTCATCGCCCGCCCCATGGCAGCGGCAGCCAGCGGACCTGCCCGATGCGCCTCTTGCGCGCACCGAGCACTGAGCGTGGTCAGAGTGGCCATTGCTCGTAAGGTCCCCGCTGCCGCTGTCGCTCGTATCCGGTAATCGATGCCACTCACCTCATCCCTATTTTTTGTCGCGAGCCCAAATCGCTACGAAAATCTGCAAAAATCTTCCGACCACGCGCGGAACCTTTACCACCTGCACTCGCATCGCCGATTTCCCCTTTCCTCGTGATTGTCGCCTAAAAGCTCTTCCGTTGTCTTAGCATGGAGCCCATTCAGAAGGGATCTGAGCTCGGATCGCCTCGCCCCGCGCCACCCTAAGAGCCTAAGCCGGCAACTCTTCGCCACCTGCCCTCTTTGTCAACCACCGCCCCGATTAGCCTCCCAATCGTTGCCCCACCCGCTTCTCGATGGATTCCAAGAGCCGAGCGCGGAATTCTCCGACAAGACCGCTTGGCCATCGCCGCCATCTCGGACCGAATCCGTCTCATCATACGAAAGGCCCAGACAAAAGGTGCCTTGGCTTAGCTCTCGCGCAGTTGACGGATAGCGAGCCCCGGGTCGTCGGCAGCAAAGACTGCCGTTCCCGCGACTAAGACATCGGCTCCGGCTTGCTTCATCAGTTGAGCCGTTTGTTGATTGATGCCTCCGTCCACCTGGATCAAGGGGCGATCGCCATCGCCTCTAAGCGCCTTCGCTTGAGCCACCTTGGCCACCGCATGCGGCCAAAATGCTTGCCCGCCAAATCCGGGATTGACGCTCATCACTAACACCAGATCGAGTTCATCCCAAATATCGGCTAACGCGTCGACCCGCGTAGCTGGGTTTATCGCCACCCCTGCCAAGGCTCCGGTTTCATGAATCTCCGCAATCACCCGTTCTAAATGCGGACACGCTTCATAATGTACGGTAAGACTATCGGCCCCCGCCAAACGAAACGCCTCCAGATAGCGTTCGGGTTCCACAATCATCATATGCACGTCGAGTGGCAAGTCAGTCGTCTTTCGCACCGCTTCGACCACCAATGGGCCCATAGTAATATTTGGCACAAAACGGCCATCCATGATATCCAAATGTATCCAGTCGGCGTCTTTTGCCACTGCGGCCACCGATCCCGCCAAGTAACTGAAATCCGCCGCCAAGAGGCTGGGCGCAATCCGAATCGTGGGTCCCACAAAACTCCTCCTCGTCTATTCTGGGTTAGGCACGCGGCGTCACCCAGCTATCCAAAATCGCCACGTAATGACGATAGCGTCCGCTGTCCAATATTCCCGAAGCGACGGCCGCTAGGACTCCGCACCCCGGTTCTTTCAGATGGCGACAATTTGCATACCGACAATCGTATAACCCAAACTCCGGAAACGCCCGTAAAATGTCACGGGCATCGTTCACCTGCATCTTCAGCGAAGTATACCCCGGCGCGTCAGCCAGCCAAAAGTTCCTCAGTCGCCATAGCCCTACTCGACGCGTGGTTTCTTTGCCTCGTCCAATCCGACTTAGCCCCCCGGTAGCCGCAATCGCCTCGGGAATCGCTGCCGCCAGCAGCGTGGATTTCCCCACCCCGCTTTCTCCCACCAACACCCAGACTCCCTGCCGCGGGCCGCTCACCATCGCCTCTAAGCCTTCTTTGGTGCTGGAAGAGACCGGCCAGACGGCGTACCCCGCCTTGCGATAAATGTCACGAATGGCCTCCACCTCTTCGGCCGAACTCAGGTCCACTTTGTTCAGCACCACTTCGGCCTCCATGTGAGACAAGTCTGCTAAGACTAATCGCTTGTCAAGCAGCTCCCGGTTACCCCGCGGCTCGGTCACCGTAAAGACCACAAAAGTTCCGGCCACATTCGCCACCGGAGGCCGCAATAAAGTGTTCTGGCGGGTGTCGACGTCGGTAATGATAGCCTCTCCGGGATCGGTAGGATCCAGACTCACCCGATCTCCGACCATAATTCGGCCGAGATCGCGATGAATGCGGCCCCTCAGGTAACACAGATACCGAGTACCATCGTCGGCTAGAACCGTAGGGCGGTTGGCCTCTAGACCCACCACCAGGCCGGTCATTTTCTCCTCCTTGAAGCCACCACCGCATGGCTATGGCGCATTGCCCACTTGATTCCCGACACTGTTGGCCGCGTTGTTGGTTTGGTTGCTGCTGACTCCGGGGTTGGGAAAATTGCCGCCGGGAGGAGCCGTCAAAGGCAACGGCGGCCCATCTTGGCTGCCATTGAGATAAAAGGTGACTTGGGCGCTGGCCCCATACCACGCCGCCGGTACGCTGACCTGCATGCCTGGATCGACTAGCTGATAGAAGAACTCTTTGTTGCCCGCCGTGTCAGTCACCACCGCTTCGAACAAGGTGTGCTTGGCGGCCGATTTCGGAATGGTAAATGGCACCGGAGTTTCCGACTTGCTCAAATGCGCACTCTCTGGACTCGGACCATCCGATTCATCCACGGTCACCTGACTCACTCCCTGGATCGGTTGATAGGGTTTGGGAGACTGATCCACAATCGTTCCATCCGGTTCCAAACTATAGGTTGCCACCGGAGTGCCCATATCCAAATTGTCTTTGGCGACCGCAGTGGCCGCCTCCGATGGTGTCATACCAATCAAATTCGGCATCAACCTTGGAATCGTCGGACCTTTGGAAACGGTCAGCGCCACCGTCGTCGTCCGTGGAATTTGGTGATGGGCCAACGGCACCTGACTTAGCACCAGGCCTGTCGGTTTCGTGGACGCGATGCGCTTGACCCTCCACTTGAGGTCCAAGGCGCGCAAATCCTCCTCAACTACGGCCAGAGTTTGACCTTGAAAATTGGGCAGGGTTACCTTGACTGGGCCCGAAGAGATGACCAATTCCACGGTTTGACCCGCCTTCACTGGCGTCCCCGGCTGAGGGGTTTCCCCCAACACTTGGCCTTCTGGTTGATCCGAATGCGAATACCCGGCCAACTGCACCAAGAGCCCCTTCGCTTTGAGCTGTCTTCGCGCTGCCGCTAGTTTGGACCCGCGCACATTAGGGACAGCCACCGTCGGCGTATCCAGCCAATGATAAAAGGCGAAGATGCCGAGCCCAATCACTACCACGGCCACCCCACCGACAATCAACCACACACGTTTCGGATTCACTTTATGCTCCTCTTTCGTCTTGGTCCGCGACGGCAATTCCCCTCGCGGTGGCAGGGGCTCAACCGCCGGCGCAACCGGAGGCAAATCGGCATCAGGATCTAAGATGCGCAACATATCAGAGCGCATGGCGGCCGCGCTCTGATAGCGCTCCGCTGGATCTTTGGCTAGCGCCCGAGCCACCACCCGACTGACGCCTTCGGACAAGGTCGGGCGGATGGTGCGCACATCCGGCGCTTGATCTTGGAGGTGCTTCAATGCCACCCCAATCGCGCTGTCGCCTTCGAATGGAAGCCGCCCCGTCAACATTTCAAATAATACGACACCTAACGAATACAGATCCGACTGCGCGCTGACCAATTTCCCGCGGGCTTGTTCAGGACTGAGATATTGTACAGTCCCCAAAAACGATCGGGTATTGACTAAGGTACCGGACGTGGTCGCATAGGCGATGCCAAAATCGGTCACCTTCACCGTCTTGTCTTCTGCAATCAAAATATTTTGCGGTTTAATGTCGCGATGGACCAACTTCTTGGCATGAGCGGCATCTAAGGCATCCGCCACCTGTTCGCCGATACTGAGGGCTTCTCGCACCGACAGCACCGGGTTCGCATCCAACTTGGCGCGCAGCGTCTGGCCGATGATGAGCTCCATCACGATATAATGCACGTCCGGCTCTTCTCGGCCCACATCGAACACCTGGACCACATGCAGGTTGGTCAACGACGCGGCCGAACGTGCTTCCTGGTCGAATCGGCTCACGACATCGCGATCCTCGGCCCACTGCTGTTTCAAAATTTTAATGGCCACGATGCGATTTAAGGTCAAATCACGCGCGCGGTAGACCAAGGACATCCCGCCGGTACCAATGCGGTCCAAAACCTCGTAACGGCTTCCCAGAATTTTCCCCACCATGACTACACCAACCCCATACCGGATTCCACCAAGACTACCGTCACATTGTCCGGCCCTCCGGCCATCAATGCTGCTTGAAGCAAGCTATCTACAGCTGCCTGCCCTTGCAAGCGTTGACAAATTTCGAAAATCCGGCTGTCGTCCAGCGCATTATATAACCCGTCGGTGCACAACAGCAAACGGTCAAGCGGAGACCAAGGCAAGATTTGGCTGTCCACGCGAATGCTTTCGAATGGTCCAATCGCCCGCGTCAACACATGGCGTTGAGGATGGCGGGCAGCCTCATCTCGGCTCAAGCTGCCCACCCGTTCCATTTCGGCGGCCACGGAATGATCTTCGGTGCATTGGTCCATGCCGTGCCGAGTCACTCGGTAGGCGCGCGAATCGCCAACGTGCGCCACATAAACCCGATTTTCCCAAAAAATTGCCGTCGTCAAAGTCGTCCCCATCCCGAACAGATCGGGGCGATGCCTACCCTCATCATAAACCTGTCGATTCGCCTGATGCATCAAGGTCGATAATTGGGGCCAGTCAGCCCCCGCATTAATACCCTGGGCAATCGCGGAAATCGCCAGTTGACTCGCCTGCCGCCCCCCTGGAGCGCCACCGATGCCATCGGCCACGGCCACCAGCAGTCCTCCGTCCCGAAGAGGATGGGCGATCCAACTATCCTGGTTCTCCATTTTCACTAATCCCTGGTGCGAACTGCCGAATGCCTTCAGAACGATGATCCGCCTCCTCACGATGGCGCAACTGGCCGCAAGCGGCGTCGATTTCTTGACCCAGCTCTTTGCGTATCGTACAAGATATTGCATTTTGTTGAACTATATCACGGAATGATCGGACGCGCATCATCGGAGACGGTTGAAACGGTTCTTCGGGTACCGGATTCCAAGGAATCAGATTCACATGGCATGACCACCCGGCGAGGAGATCTACCAACTCCCTGGCGGTCTCCAGGCTGTCATTCACATCTCGTAGCATCGCGTATTCGAAGGTCACCCGGCGGCCTGTGTGTTCGCTGTAGTGGCGCGCTGCGGGCATGAGCTTCTCCAAAGGATAGGCCCGATTTATCGGCATCAATCGACTGCGAAGCGCATTATTGGGTGCGTGTAAAGAAACGGCTAAGGTCACCGGAAGGTCTTCATCGGCCAGGCGATAAATCGCCGGAACCAGTCCGCTGGTCGACAGCGTGATATGGCGATAGCCGAGATTGAGCCCTTGGGGCTGGTGAATCAAGCGGATAAAGCGCATCACTTCTTGATAATTGTCGAGCGGCTCACCAATGCCCATCAAGTCAACGCGACTAATGGGCGGCATCGACGGAGGCATTAGCCGACTGGCCATCACCACTTGATCCAAGATTTCTCCAGCGTTAAGATTCCGTGTCCGTCCGAGCAATCCCGAGGCGCAAAACGTGCATCCAAGGTTACACCCCACCTGCGATGACACGCAAATCGAAGTGCCGTAGGCATGGGGTAACACTACCGTTTCGACCCGCTGTTGATCGGCCAACCTAAATAGGATTTTAGTCGTCGTATCGGCGGCCTCTTGCACCGTCTCGGATCGCAGTCGCTGAAACGGGTAGCGCTGCTGCATCAGTTGACGCAATGCCTTCGGCCAGACCAAAATTTGGTCATAATCGTCCACCGCGTGCTGCCAAATCCATTCAAACCCTTGCTGTCCGCGATAGCGCGGTTGCCCGAGATCTACCATCACCTGCTGCCATTGCTCAGGCATCCAAGACAGCGGCAACTTGGCATCGTCCAGCGCTCTTTGCATCCTAATCGCCTCCCTCCTCCTGCTTGGTCTCCGTCGCATCCTCCGCTCCAACTAGCGTCAGCGCGAGCATCTAAGCCTTCACTTTCATCAACTGGGCAATGAAAAACCCATCCATGCCAAACTGCCCGGGAAGAATCGACAGCATCTGGTCTTTGACCGCCGAACTCAACGCCGATGTCGGCAAATTCTCGGCCAAATTCATCCGCTTTACGCCCGGCCGGGTCTCCTCGGTCCAGGCTATCTGCTCTGTGGTCTCCTCCGGTTCCACCGAACAGGTGCTATAGATCAAGATCCCACCAGGCGCTAGCGCCTGCCACGCGGATTCGATCAATTCTCGCTGCAAAGTCCGAAGGCCTAAGAGATCGTCTGGATGCTTGGACCAGCGTCCGTCCACTCGTCGGCGGAGCACTCCCAAGCCCGAACAAGGCGCGTCCAAAATAATGCGCTGATAAAAGCCTTGACGGGTCTCAACAAAATGACGGGCATCATCATGCACCGCTTCGAGGCGCCCATTTAGGCCGAGACGTTTCGCGTTTCGTTCCAATCCTCGAAGGCGACTCGCCGACTTATCCACAGCGACGACTGTCACCTCTGGCCAGCGCTCGAGAAAGTGGGTCGACTTTCCTCCTAATCCTGCAGCCATATCTAATACCACGGCCGGGCCCATGGGTGCCGGCATCGACCAAGCCACCAACATCCCGCTTTCGTCCTGTACACTGATCTCGCCTCGACGATAGGGCTCGAAATCTTCTAACCACAACGAGCCCCGCACGCGAATGGCCTCGGGTACATACTGCGAGCAGTGTGCTTCGATGCCTTGTGCGGCCAACGCCGCCATGACCGCCTCCGCATTGGTCTTTTGGGTGTTGACGCGCAAGGTTAAAGGCGGCACCTGGTTGTCTTCAGCCAGAATGGTTTCGACATCGCGCCCGTAGCGCTTGGTCCATCGATCAACCAACCAATCTGGATGCGAGTATTGAACTGCCAAGGGCAGATTCTCTGGCGGATGGCCCAGACCTCGACGCAAGACCGCATTAACCAGTCCTGAAGCTTTGGGCTTAATCTCTTTGGTGAGTTCGACGGCGGCATGGACGATGGCATAATCCGGCACGCGATCTAAAAATTTCATCTGAAAAAAAGCCATGCGCAAAAGATCTTGCACCTCGGCATCCAGCTTGCCACGCGCCAAAGGCGCAATCCAAGCATCTAAATAGCGCCGATGGCGAAGCACCCCGTAAGCAATTTGGGTCACCAGTTGACGGTCACGGGTCGAGAGCTTGGCCGCCAACCCTCGCTCCGCCATGGCTTCGTTGATCGGATGTCCCTTGGCGACTAAGCGCAACACAGCAAACGCTTCCACTCTGGCCGGGCCTGCACCGTTCACGAAAAGCGCACCGGGTGCTCGGTCTTCAATCCCCGGCTAAACGCTGCTGGCGTCATCCAGGCCTTGCCTTCCGGTTGAATCCGGGTCAACACCAAAGTATCTTTGCCACATCCCACCTGCCATGCATCTCCTTTGGGAAAAATTTGTCCCGGCGCCATCACCCCGGGCAGGATTTCGGCCGGGGCCACCCGGATTCTCAGTCCATTCCACGTAGTATAAGCCCCCGGGCTATCGGTCATGCTGCGAATGCGCCGAGCTTCGAGGGCGGCCGGTTGAGTAAAGTCCAGTTTGGCCATAAGGGGCGGGAACTTCGGCGCATAGGTGGCTAAAGTCTCGATTTGCATCTCTGCCCGTTTTACGAGAATATCGTTCCAGGCTTGGACCAGCACTTGACCCGCCAGAGCCCCCAGGCGTTCACTCAAGGTGGATAGCGTGTCCTCCGGTTCGACAGCCATTTTTTGTTGCTCCAGCACCGGCCCAGTGTCAATTCCGTGGGCCATTTCCATCAAGCTTATCCCGGTCTCGCCGTCGCCGGCATAAATCGCCCAGGCAATCGGGTTGGGTCCTCTCCACCGGGGCAATAACGACGCGTGCAGATTAAGCGCCCGCCGCGGCAAGGCCAAAAGCCACGCCGGTAAAATTCGCCCATAGGCTGCCGTAAGCACCAGATCCGGCGCAAAATGGGTCCACTCGGCTTTCAACAGACTCAACTTTTGAGGACGGTCGAGGGCGAGGCCGTGCGCTAACGCATAGGTCGAGACCACCGACGGCTGAATTTTACGATGTCTGCCTTGCGCGCGATCCGGCTGGCTCACCACCCGAATCGACTCGTCCGCCACAACCGTTCGCAATGCCTCCAACACAGAGATCGCGTATTCTGGCGTCCCCATGAACAGCACCCGCATACCGTTCCCCCTTTTGTCTTGGTTTTCCCGGTCCCAACCGATCAATGACCCCGCGTTCTGATTGCGTGTGGACAAAAGCCCTATCCCGGGTGCGCCTTTGCCCCGCGGTTTGGTCCCGCCCGTTCAATGCTAGCCAGTCCTCTTCGTCCCCTCATACGTTAGAGCATAAAGTAAGGATCAATGGTAATCTGCACCTCAGGTTGCGTCCGGAGCGCACAGGCGAGCCTTTCTAATTCCTCGTCGGCATCCGTCTTTGCCTTAATCAAGATATGGAATCGATACTGCTCGCGCACTTTAGCAATAGGTGCCGGTGCCGGTCCTAGAATTTCGACGCCGTCCAGATGCAAGTCTCTGGCGCTCTGGGCGGCCGCCTCGGCCATCTTCTCTGCTTCTTGACGCAGATTAGAGCGCATCTCTAACAGCCATAATTGCGTGAAAGGCGGATAGCCCGCCATCTGCCGAAACTGGATCTCTTCGTTTAAAAATGCATCAAAGTCGGCTGTGAGTGCATGGTGAACCGCGTAATGTTCCGGATTGTACGTTTGCACCACCACCTGGCCTGGACTCGCTCCTCGTCCGGCTCGGCCAGAGGCTTGCACCAGAAGTTGAAAGGTGCGCTCGCTGCTGCGAAAGTCAGGGAAATTGAGGGCGACATCCGCCGCCAAAATACCCACCAGCGTCACCTTAGGCCAATCCATCCCCTTGGCAATCATCTGAGTGCCCACCAAGATATCTGCACCATGATTAGAGAAGGTTCTCCACAGCTTCTCATGGCTCTCGCGACGGGTCAAGCTGTCGCGGTCCGCTCGCAGCACTCTAGCTCGGGGCCAAAGGCGCTGCACCGCTTCCACCACGCGCTCGGTGCCAGCCCCAAAATATCGAATCCTATGGCTGCCGCACTGAGGACAGGAGGGCGGGGGCGACCCCTCAAAAAAACAATAATGACAACTGAGCCGATTAGTCTCTTGGTGATAGGTTAGGGTGACTTCGCAATGGGGGCAAGAAAGCGCCTTGCCGCAATCCCGGCAAAAGATATAGGTCGCATAGCCTCGGCGATTCAAAAACAAAATGATTTGTTCCTGGCGCTCGAGCGTCTTCGTGAGTGCCTCCATCAATTTCTGGCTAAACATTTCATGGTTTCCCTGGCGGAGCTCCTCGCGCATATCCACCACCGAGATCTGAGGAAGCTCACGGGCCATGGCGCGACGGGTCAAGCGAATCCATCCAATCTCCCCTTGACGGGCGCGAAAAGCAGTTTCTAAAGCCGGGGTGGCACTGCCTAAAATGACCTGCGCCCCTTCGAGTCGCGCGCGCTTCTCAGCTACCTCGCGGGCATGATAGCGGGGGTGTTCATCTTGTTTATAGGTCGTCTCGTGTTCTTCGTCGAGTACCATCAGCCCCAATCGGGGAAAAGGCAAAAATACAGCAGACCTGACCCCCACCACCACCGGGAAGTCGCCTCGACGAACCCGCTGCCAGGTGCCGACGCGTTCGCCTGCAGAGAGCCCAGAATGCCACACCCCCACGCGTTCGCCAAACCGCTCCCGAAATCGAGCCACGGTCTGCGGCGTGAGCGCGATCTCCGGCACCATGACCAAGGCTTGTCGTCCCTGCTCTAATTGAGCCGAAATCGCATCCAGATAGACTTCGGTCTTTCCCGAACCGGTAACACCTTCTAACAACCAGACACCTTGGCCGTCCGCCAAACGCTCCACCGCCTGAGACTGCTCCGGATTCAGTGTCGGACCGGGGAGCAATGCCGTCCACGGCGGGCGCTCTACCGCAACCACCGCTCCCGACTTTCTCAGCGCACGCCAAGACGCTTCGCCACCCGATGACGCCGCCAACACCTCGGCTTGGGTGCACGGGCCATGGGTCTTTAACCACTCGTAGAGCTCGCGTTGACGACGCGCTCTTTTGGGCGGAGGGTTGGGGCTCGCTACCTGCCAACGCACCGGATGGTGATCCCTGCCAGCAATACCCGAGCGTATTCCGGGAGGAATCATCGCCCGAACCGTTTGCCCAATATAACATCGATAGCGGGAAGTCATCCACAGCGCCAGTTCAGCCAAAGCCACGGTTAACACCGGCTCTTCGTCTAACACCGAGCGAATCGATTTAAGCGTGGGCCTGTCGTTCTCGTCGCGTGGCCTCTGACCCAACACGATGCCGGTAGCCGAACCGCGGCCTAGAGGCACCAGCACCCGATAGCCTACGCTTAAATCATACTCACTTAAGGGCCCGGGCAGGTAGGTCCATAACTGATCCAAGCCGCCGACCGCCCGTTCGATGGCTACATCCACGACCTTTTCCATACCCACCTTATCCCTCAATATCGACCTTAGCCAGGCGACTTAATATCGCTTGGGCGGTTGCTTCCTTCCCTTCCACAATTTCTTCGACGCCACCTTGTCCGAGAATCGTTGCTCGATAAGGGAAATCGGCAAATCCCTGCTCCGCCCCCACGGCGTTGGCCACTATCCAATCGAGACCTTTGTCTCGCAGTTTTCGCTGGCCTGATTCCACCAACTTGTCAGTTTCCGCGGCAAAGCCAATAATCCGAGTCCCCCGGCGTTTTTTTTTGACCAATTCGCTGACGATATCGGGAGTCCGTTCCATCTGCCAAGTGAGCCCGATATCCTCTTTGTGCGCCTTGTCGCGCAGCACCACCTTGGGCTTGAAGTCAGACACCGCCGCTGCCGCGATAACAAAATCTGCCTGGGGTAGCCATGAAAGACACGCCTGGAGCATGTCGTCGGCACTTACCACACGTTTAAGCCTAGCCTGATCCAGCCCTCGACCTAGGCTCTTGACCGTAGGCCCGACCACCAAATCCACTGTGGCTCCGCGCCTGAGCGCGTGCCGGGCCAACGTCAGCCCCATGGTCCCAGTCGACGGATTGGTCAAAAGTCGAACCGGGTCGAAGTATTCAAAAGTCGCGCCAGCGGTAATCAGCACGCGCCTCCCCAGCAAGTCTTTGGGTGTATTAAGGCAGACCAAGGCATCGATGATTTCGTCGGGTTCGGCTAGGCGACCTTGGCCGTGAAACCCCGAGGCCATCCGGCCGTAATTAGGGCCCACCCACTGCACCCCGTCTAGAGTCAACTGCTTGACATTTCGAACCACGGCAGGATGGCTCCACATCTCAGGCTCCATCGCGGGTGCAAACAACCGCGGGCCCGAAAATCCCAGATACACTAAACTCAGCAGGTCATCCCCACGACCGACGGCCAAGCGCGACAAGAGATTGGCGGTCACCGGAGCGTACAACAACACGTCGGCCCAATGAGCCAGGGCCACGTGACTCATTGGGCCGACCGGATCCGCCTGCGAGAAAAGGCCTACCGGCCGCTGAGTAAGCGCAGAAAATGTGAGCGGCTGAACAAATTCCGTCGCCGCCTGACTCATGATCACTTGCACATCGTAACCTTGTTGCACCAAGCGACTCGTTAAATAAGCCGCCTTGTACGCAGCAATCCCGCCACTGACCCCGAGCACCAGCCGCATATTTTTACTTGATGCCGATGGACGGAACTAAGATCTTAATCGCCCCCGACTCCAATTCTTCCAATGCAATGGTCACCGGTTTTACGGCCAACCCGCTGTGCACCGGCGGTGCTCCATCCATAATCGACCGACCCCGTTTGGCTGCAGCCACCACTAATGCATACTTGCTCTCGGTTTGCTGACGCATCTGTTCTAGTCCAAAACGTTCTCTCGCCATATTCGTACCCCTTAATTTCCGTCTTTCTCAACCTCAACCCCGTCGTCATCATCATCATCATCATCGTCGTCGTCGGAGTCGACTTCTACCTGCGGCGTGTCACGGCTTGTCAGCCGATTGGCCACAGTTTCCGGTTGGACCGCTGACAAAATCACATGGTCGCTGTCGGTAATGATGACTGCCCGGGTCCGTCGACCGTAGGTCGCATCAATCAACACCCCACGATCACGCGCTTCCGTTATAATTCGCTTAATCGGTGCAGAATCTGGGCTCACAATGGCCACGATGCGATGAGCCGAGACAATATTACCGAAGCCGATATTGACCAATTTGATATCCAACGCTCGTCCCCCCATAAAACCCAGCAGTCACTTATGTCTTCGGTTTTTCAGTCTGCCTTCATCTTAGGATATTCAAACCAATCCTGTCAATTCTACTGGGTGACGGTCAGTTCTGAAGCACGAGTGGTTTTCAACCAGGATAAAGCTGCACAATTTCTCTGAGAAGGCTTTTAATCAGCCCGAGGACGGACACCCTGGGACCATTCGAGCCCGCCATCGGTGATCTGACCAAGGTCCGCCCGCATTCGGGGCCTATTTTCTTAGAAGGGGGCCGCCCTCGATTTCGAGAAAGGATCCAATTAAGGTACCCACCTATATATTCGGCAGTAAAGAATTAAAACTTACGCCTCGATGAAGGAGGCTAAGGCACTCAAACCTGGTCGGCGCCAGTATCAGGATCTTTAATGCCGGGTATATAGAGGCAGCCTGTTTCTAATAAATGGACAAGCTCCTTGTGCATTCGTTGTATCCCAAGAGGAGGAAGATCTAAGATGGCTTTAACGACAGACGATATTTATTATTACGCGGCGGGATTCACTGACTTTGAAAACGCTGTTTCTGTTGCCAATCAGTTTGGTGTTCTAGAAAGCCACGTGCTTCAAAGCTTTACATTGGCGTATGCGTTGGTGAAATCCGGATCCGCAATGGTCATTGCGGTCGGTGAGCCTGCCGCCAATGCACTGGCCTACAATCCTTGTGGCTGGGCACATTACGGTAGTCCGGGATTTACTTGGCAAGACACGCAGTTAGCGAATCTGCCTGGAGCTGGCGTATTTATGAACGCCGATGGCGTTACGGGCCTCGATAGCGAGAACCTGGCGAAAAACTGCACCATTTTTGCCCTCAACGATAGCGCTCCAGTCCCCAGGGAGATTGTGTGACAGCCGCCAACCAGACCCCTGCTAACAGTTGTACGGGGAACAATCCATGCTATAGTAATCCTCCGGCGGTCTGTCAGACGGAAGCTACCACGTATTGTACTGGAGAGGGATGTACCGCCATTTGTGTTCCGAGTGGGGGTAGAAACTGCTCGCTAACTCTTTAGCAGTTATAGACAAACGTAATCTTTTTGTCTATAATATGGCCATGAAGGTAAGTATTGGGAAAGCAGCAAAAGAGTTAGGCATACATCCCCAGACGTTGCGCCGATGGGAAAAAGCCGGGAAGAT
>DAHXNH010000389.1 GCA_027365485.1 Clostridiales bacterium | reverse complement strand
CATACGCCGGAAGGACCACCCGGTGCACTTTCCCATCGCTTCCCGGATGCTGCCAGTCTTCGCCCTTCGGCACGGGGCTCGACTCCTTCTTCGTTCCCGATAGTCCGATTTCACGGGGTACATTTTCGACGCGGCAGAGTTCGCTTCATGCTACGGCCTGGTGTCTTGCTAGCCCCCGGGTCAGACCGCGCCTTGCGGCGACCGGGACATTATCCTCGCGGCTTTCACCAGGCGAGTCACCTCCTCCTGCTGCGCGATTTGCTACGTGGCCGAATGGGAAGTTGCCACGGTCGGACTAACTCCGACTGGATTTCTTAGGTTACAGGCTGCACTACCGAATGTGTACCCACCGATAGCTCGCTCGGTCGATCGGCGTGAAAATACGGCGATCAGTGTCTAATTTATACTGCGCGCGGGTCAAATTTGACCGTTTGATGCCAAGGCGGTGGGCGTCTCAACACCTTGCTGCATGATAGTTTTCTAACACGACGGCGTTCTCCCAAAAACGAAAACTATGACCCGCGCGCAGTATAATCGGGTACTTGCAATCTACGGTTGGATGGCCTCCCGCCTCAACACCAGGGATTCAACCGGTTTGTGCAAAATCTGGTTGATTGGGCCGTCGGGATACTCCGCTATATGGTGCAAAACATGGTTGGAATCGCTGAGCCGTCGGGGGTTCATAATGCGTATTCGGGCCAGTGCGGGTTTGCGGAGTAAATAGCATGAAGAATGCCGAACATGACGCCGATGGCATTTGCGATAACTTCTCGATAAAAATGGCTGGGCTGCATTCACCATACATTTCTCGCCCCACTATACCATCCTTGATTAGGGTACCGTTTGAGGCGCTTAAGCCCCCGTTAACGCTGTAAACTAAACGAATGAATTTTATAATGTGGCAACCTGTGCCATCAGTTGAATTTCGAAGGCGCATGAGATCTCATTATACTGCGCGCGGATCACATTTGACGGGATGATGCCAAGGCTGTGAGCATCCCAACACCTTGCTGCACCATGGTTTTCCAACACGATGGCGTTCTCCAAAAAACGAAAACTATGACTCGCGCGCAGTATAGCCAACAGGGCTCATGCGTCCTTACTTGTCACACCATGGTTATGGTACGACTCGTTGCATGTGATCAGCCATGACTGCCGCATCGAAATGCATAGCCATAATTACATACCGGACTCCTCCGAGTTCGTAGGTAGCCGTAGAATTGCTGTCGACAGGCTAAAGTGGACCCCTTTGTCAAGACAGTTTTTTAGCCTCTAAAGTGTGAGACTGTTCCCTCCCTTGTCAGTAGATTGTGGAACCATATCGTTCGGATGATCTGTTGATCCTGGTGAGTCCTCTTGGAGGTCGGGCGCAAGCTCTGTAGGGTTTGACGTCGAGCCCGGTTCG
The DNA here is from genome assembly GCA_027365485.1 of Clostridiales bacterium. Taxonomy (GTDB): domain Bacteria; phylum Bacillota; class Sulfobacillia; order Sulfobacillales; family Sulfobacillaceae; genus JAMCVM01. The sequence continues at coordinate 458 of DAHXNH010000389.1, read as the reverse complement.
ACCTCGAGATCGATCTGCCGTGCCCATTGGATCAGGATTTGTCGGGGCGTCTGCCCAGTCTCGCGGAGAGCACGCTGAACGATTCGGTATTCGAGCCGTCCGCGAAACGTAATGTTCAATTGCGGATGCCAAAGACGGTAGGTGTCTTGGCGCTCGCGATGCGTAGGATCCATGTTGACACAGCTCCTGAGTTAGGTCGATCGTCACTAGTGACGGCAAAGTCTCCGTAGGGTGGATCGATCCTGTGAATGGGTGATGAAGTCTCGAGAAGGGCTCGAATTTCGGGCGATGAGGAATCCACATGTGATTCCGGGCTACCCTGGGGGCGTCAACTCCTGGGAAACCTCGTCGACGACTTCCCCCGGCTGACGATGGGGTGGCCGTCACTAGTGACGGCAGGGGGAGCACGACTCCCCCATCGGGGTGGTTTCATGGGGCGACGTTCGCGTCCGAACGGG
>DAHXNH010000387.1 GCA_027365485.1 Clostridiales bacterium | reverse complement strand
GGGCTATAGGAAAACCCCGTATCCCTTGCAGGATGCGGGGTTCATGTGGAGCTGACGGTCGGACTCGAACCGACGACCTGCGGTTTACGAAACCGCTGCTCTACCAACTGAGCTACGCCAGCAGTATTTACATTATACTCGGGACCGAAGTTGAGCTCAAGTCTGATTTCTTGGAGCGTAGTCTGGTTCCTGGTTACATATAGTGCCATAGCAGGCAATCCTAGGGGGAAGGCATATAATGCGACCGTTATCGTTCATCACGCTGACTATCGCAGCAATCTTAACGGTTCCGATTGCGCTATGGTCTGTTGGCCTTAACCCTCACTGGATACTCGAGGTGCACTTGTTGGCTTGCGGCGTTGTTGTTCGGCTATTGGTGATGAGCGCCTCATTGAGTCGCAGTGTCCAAGAGGTGGCCGGGGTCGGACTCTATGGCGGCGGTATAGGCAGCCTTTCGGCTCAAATTGTACTACTCAATCCCTATCACTACGTAGACGCGGCTCGAGCATTCGCTCTCAATAGTGCCTTAGGCACCCGCCTATATGAATTCGACGAAGCGTCCCGATGGGGTCCCTATGCCATAGCCTTGGGCGATGCCCTCCTATATGGATTAATCGCTGTCTTAGCGTTTTACTATGTTAGGCACATCCGCATCCCACCTAGCTCTTAGCGTTGAAATACTCACCCGCTGTTCGTCGATCCAGACCTCTCCCTCTGATGTGTTACGATTTGAGTGGTAGACTCATAAGCATATAGCGACACAAACTAGGGACCGCGCAAAGATTGGACGAACTGCTGATGCCACAACACACTGACCTGCATTCTCATCGTCCGGACGATTCGGATGCCGCCCAACTTCCATTAACGTTTTGGGTCACGGTGGGCCTGATTGGCTTGTTGGCTCTTGGCGCGTGGCGGTCTCATAGCCTGGCACTGTGGGCCGATGCTGGCCACACACTGACCGACATTGCCGCTATTGGTATGTCATGGTATGCCTTTAAGCAATTGCGCCGCCCCCCTACAGACCGAATGACGTTCGGGTTTGCGCGGATAGAAGTCCTTGTAGCCTTCTTCAACGGGCTGTTGCTAATTGCCGTGGCGGCAGGACTGCTCCTCGCAGCGGCTCAACAGTGGCATCATCCCGTGCCCACTAATAGCTCGCTAATGATGGTCACCGCAACCGTAGCACTTCTCGTTTATGGAGCGCTGGCGGTTCGGTTTCGCCCGAATGGCAATCTGAACCTTTTTGGTACCTGGATTCACTTATTAAGCGATGCAGCCAGTTCGTTTGCAGTCCTGCTCGGGGGTGCCATTCTGGCTGTCACCGGATGGCGGATCATCAATCCGTTGTTGACCGCGCTCATCGCCTTGGCCATGGCGGTCACCACGTGGCGGATCATAAAAGAAGCCTTCGGGATTCTCATGGAGGCCACTCCTCCTAACGTCAATCCATCCGTAATCACCAAGGCCATTGAATCCGTTCAGGGGGTAGAACGCATTCACGATTTACATGTCTGGCGGATTGGCAGCGGCCAAACCGCGCTCGCTTGCCACGTAGCCGTCCAACCCTTATGGAAAAGCCAAGACCCGCAAATCTTGCTCTGTCAAATTCACGATGCACTTGATGGCATTGGGATTAACCATGTCACTATTCAGCTAGAACACGGCAATGAAACCCATCATGAACTGTGGTAGACAAAAGAATGGAGCGGAAGACGGGGTTCGAACCCGCGACCTTCGGCTTGGGAAGCCGACGCTCTACCAACTGAGCTACTTCCGCGCACTCTTCATGCTACCACCCCAGGCTTTCTGGGTCAAGGGGCGCTAAAAAAGCGGCTGAAGGGTAATCGTGCTGGTACGTTCACGACCTACGGAAACCAAAGCGAGCGGCACCTCCGCCAATTCGGCAATCCGATCCAAATAGCGACGTGCAGCTGAGGGCAGGTCCTCTAGTCGACGGACTTCAGTAATGGGCGTCTGCCACCCTTGCATCGTCTCATATACAGGCTCAACGCTAGACAATCGCTCGAGAGAATCCGGCAATTCGGTCACCACATCGCCGCCATAACGATAGGCCACCGCAACTTTCAAAGTATCCAAACGATCCAATACATCGAGACGAGTCACCGCCAAGCCAGTCAAGCCATTAACCCGACTCGCATGTCGCAGCACCACGGTATCTAACCAACCAATTCGGCGAGGACGGCCGGTAGTCGTCCCATACTCGTGACCTTCTTCACGAATTCCATCGCCGACAGAGTCCAAAAGTTCAGAAGGAAAAGGCCCGTCGCCCACCCTAGAGGTGTAGGCTTTCACGACCCCGTACACCTGATCGATTTTCGTCGGACCAACGCCAGCACCAATGCAAGCGCCCCCAGCGATTGGATGAGATGAGGTAACAAACGGATAGGTGCCATGATCGATATCCAGCATCGTCCCCTGAGCGCCCTCGAATAGAACTCTTCGGCCCGCATCGATGGCTTGATTGATGATGACCGATGTATTCGCGATGTACGGCTTCATGGCCTCTCCGTACGCCAAATATTGCGTAAACATGGCATCAAAATCAAACTCGTCCCGACCATAAGCCTTGGACAATAAATGATTTTTTTCGGCCAGCACTCGGCTCAGGCGATCTCGAAAAACGTCGGGCTGCAACAAATCTCCAATTCGTACTCCCATCCGTGACGCTTTGTCCATATACGCTGGACCGACACCTCTCAGCGTCGTTCCAAGCTTCTGGCTACCCAGTCGATCTTCGGCGAGTGAGTCGAAAACCAGGTGATAGGGCATGATAAGATGGGCTTCAGACGACACCCGCAAGCGGTCGGTGTGGATGCCCCGTTGATGTAAGTAATCCACCTCTTCCAGCAGGACCCGGGGGTCTACCACCACCCCGCTGGCAATTACGCAATCGGTATCCGGATACAAAATTCCTGAGGGTATCAAGTGGAGCTTATATTCACGACCCCCTGAAACCACCGTGTGTCCTGCGTTGTTGCCTCCCTGATGGCGCACCACCATGTTTGCCTGTTCGGACAAGAAATCGATGATCTTGCCCTTGCCTTCGTCCCCCCACTGTGTTCCTACCACGATTACTGCGGACATCGTGCAATCTCTCCCTATCAGACCTCAGCCATGTTGGTCGTGTTGTAGAATTTCCCAATATCCTTTTTAAATAACAATTTGACCACGCCGGTGGGCCCATTTCTCTGCTTAGCAACGATCAGTTCGGTCACCTCAGGATTTTCGATCTCCTTCGAGTAATAATCTTCGCGATACAAAAATGCCACCAGATCCGCATCCTGTTCAATCGCTCCCGATTCCCTAAGGTCAGAAAGCATCGGACGCTTGTCGTTACGGCTTTCCACCGCCCGAGACAACTGCGACAACGTGACTACCGGCACCTTAAGTTCTCGGGCCAAGGCCTTAAGCGACCTCGAAATATCCGAAATTTCTTGCTGACGATTTTCTGAACGGCGCCCTTGCATGAGTTGCATATAGTCCACAATCACCAATCCAATGTCTTGTTGGGCCTTCAGTCTACGCGCCTTAGCTCGCAGTTCCAGCGCCGAGATGCCGGGCGTGTCATCAATGTAAATGGGGCTTTCTCCGAGCCGTCCCAGCGCCAGACTGAGCTTCGACCACGCCTGCCCATCGAGTTCTCCCGTTCTTAAGCGATGTCCCTCAATTTCTGATTCCGCACTCAATAGCCGAAGCGCCAGTTGCTCGCGCGACATTTCGAGGCTAAAGAGCAGCACTGGCACGTGCTCTTGGAGGGCTACGTGCCTAGCCAAATTAAGGCACAGCATGGTCTTGCCCATGGATGGGCGAGCCGCTACCACAATGAGGTCGGATGCCTGCAACCCCGCAGTCATCCGGTCCAAGTCGGTAAATCCGGTGGGCAGACCCACCAGCTTCCCATGACTGCCATACAAAGTCTCCAACCGACTAAAGGTTTCCATCAATACTTCCTGAAGTCGAGCGACATCCTGATTGCCTCTTTGCGCCAGTTGAAAGAGTGCCGCCTGAGCCTGGTCCAAAATATCCTGCGGTCCCTTATCCGCACGATAGGCGCTAGTCACCAGTTCTGTAGCCACGCCAATGATTTGGCGCAAGGAACTCGAAGCCCGGACCACCTCGGCGTAATGTTCCAAATGGGCCGCGGTAGGCACCATGTTCGCTAGTTCCATTAAATAGGCCAATCCGCCGATCTGCTCTAGTTGCCCCCGTTGACGCAGCTGTTCGCCAGCGGTCACGATGTCTATCGGACGGGTCTGGTTAAACAGTTCGAGCATAGCGGCAAAGATTAGCTGATGCACTTCTTGGTAGAAATCCTCGGGCCGCAAAATCTCCATGGCTCGGGTGACCGCTTCAGCTGACAATAACATGGCACCGAGCACCGAGATTTCTGCGTCGGGGGATTGGGGGGGCAGGCGTCCGGTACCTACCGAAAACGGCAGGTTAGGCATATTCATATCAAAACCTCTTTGAGCGCCTCTTCGACCCGCTCAACCACCAAGATTTTAGGTCCATCGCTGAGAATCGGCAAGTCAGCGGCGTTTTCTTTCGGCACAATCACCAGCGGAATTCCCGCTTGTCTAGCCCCCAACACCTTTTCTGGAATTCCTCCGACTGGCTTAACCATCCCTGAGAGAGCTAATTCTCCTGTAACTGCAACATCTTGTCGAATTGGCGAACCGGTCAAAGCACTGTAAATGGCCAAAAAGATGGCAAGACCTGCTGACGGTCCATCAATATTTCCCCCGCCGACCACATTCACATGCACATCGTAGTCGTTGAGATCCCGGTTTAGCAGTCTGCGCAGGGCCGCTCCCGCGTTAAACACCGAATCGCGGGCCATCGACCCGGCCGTTTCGTTAAATCGCCACTGACCTCGGCCCTTCTCGTGGGCAGGAAAGACCTCGGCCTCGATCTCGAGTACCGTGCCTATGAATCCGGCCACCGCCAAACCCGACACTCGGCCGACTAGAACCCCGGTTTTTGCCGCTTCCGCTTTAACCTGAGTGAGTCGAGCTCGGGCAATAACCAGCCGCAGGTCATCGGCATCTAACAACGTGGGCTTGATGCCTTCCGACTGATGGCGAAGACCGTAGGCATCTAACACCAGTGCAGTGGCTCGTCGGCCATCAAGCGTGTACCGACCGATAAGTTCTAGAGCGGTCGAGCTAATGTTAACCCCAAGGCGTTTAGCCGTATCCTCGGCGATCCGCTCCACTTGGGCAGGGGTTAGCGGATCAAAATAGACTTCTACGCATCGGGAGCGGAGCGCCGGGCTTAAATCTTCCGGACTGCGAGTGGTGGCTCCAATGAGGACAAAATCCGCTGGCGCTCCATCTTCAAACAACTTCCTGACATACTGAGGGACGTTAGGATCCTGGGGATCGTAGTACGGAGAATCGAAACTGACTCGCTTGTCCTCCAGCACCTTGAGCAGCTTATTCTGCAAAATCGGGTCCATTTCGCCGATTTCATCGACAAACAACACCCCCCCATGAGCGTCGGTGACCAATCCGGTTTTCGGTTCGGGAATTCCGCCTTCGGCCAGATCTCTTCGTGCGCCTTGGTAGATCGGATCGTGCACCGACCCCAACAGGGGATTGGTCACTTCGCGGGGATCCCAGCGTAAGGTGGACCCATCCACCTCGACAAACGGAGCTTCTTCCGCGAACGGGCTAAACTCGATGGCACAAGCCGCCTTTAGCGCCAAACGAGCGACCGTGGTTTTGCCTACGCCGGGCGGGCCATACAGAAGAATGTGCTGTGGAAAAGGTGTGACTAATTTCGCCAGCAGACTTTGAATCGCTTCTTCTTGACCGACCACTTCGTTCAATGCCTTGGGTCGAAGGTCGGCTAACGATCCCCCCTTCAGCCCGCCTTCGTCCAATTTAATCAAACGAGCCAGCTTTTTTAAGGTTTCTGGGGTTTCCGGACCGGTCTCCTCTTTCAACAGTTGCGCTCGAATATCACGAACGTATTCTTCGTGCCGATCTTGCATTCGCTCTCCAATACGCTTTTCGAGCTCTTCTTCGAGACTGCGGCGAGCAAGAATATCCGAGAGTTCTTCCTCTAGTCGATGGAGAATACGCGTGATTTGCGGACGCTCGGGAACGACCGTGAGTGAGGGATCGTCTAAAATAATTTTCTGCAAAGCCAACACCCTTCGACCGAGTTGCTCTGAGCGCAAATCTTGAAGTGCATGCAACTTGCCGGCCTTAAGCACTAACCGCTCCGGTCCGTATATCTGCAGTAGAATATCGTGGAGTGCCTGCACTTTACGATCGATCACTAGGCCACGTTTTGGTTTATCTCCCTTGTTTTCGAGCGTCAACGAAGTCCCTCCTCTCCCTTTACCAACATTCCCTGCTATTCCTCTACCACATGGACAACAATTTCGGCGTCTATGCCTGGATAAAGGTGAAGTCGAGCGTTGTGCTCACCGATGTGCTTGATGGGGTCCATATCGACCCTCTTCTTGTCCACGGTGAACCCTAACTTCAGCAAGGCTTCGGCCACATCCGCATGCGTCACTGCGCCAAACAACCTGCCTTGTTCTCCCACATGAGCTGAAATCTCGATGGTCCGACCGTTAAGGGCGTCACAGGTCTCTTGTTGTTTGGCCCGTTCTCGGGATTCTTTGGCCGTGGCTCGAGCCTGTTGCTCTGCCAATTCGCGCTGGATCGCGTCCGTGACTACCCTAGCAAACCCCTTTGGCAAGAGATAGTTACGGGCGTACCCGTCTTTTACTTCTACTACGTCGCCCTTTTTTCCACTGCCTTTCACATCTGTCAGGAGGACTACCCGCATTGCCATCTCCCTCTCTAAGCCTTTCTATCACACCAAAAGTCCCGTCCGTCGTCATCTAACGATTCCAAGATGACGACGGACGGGTCCCTGTCTTTACCCGACCTGGCGCCCTCAATGTGCCCCAAAGGTCGTCGGAGTCTCAAGCAATTCTGCCTGCACGACAAGTACAAAAAATATCCGCAAAGTGGTTTTACTCAATCGTAAACGGTATCAATGCCATGATACGCGCACGCTTAATCGCCGTGGTCAGTTGCCGCTGGTGCTTGGCGCAATTTCCAGAAATCCGGCGTGGCAACATCTTACCCCGCTCCGTAATATACTTACGAAGGCGGGTTGCCTCTTTATAATCCACAGGAACTTTCTCCGCACAATAACTACAAACCTTTTTCTTTGGCTTTCGCCCACGTTCCTTGCGCATCGCTTGCTCTCCTTTCGTTCTGACGTCCGCTCAATTATCCTTCTGCAAGGAGTCGGCTCGACTAAAATGGCAAGTCATCCGGTAGAGCGACCTCTTCATCCCCGTAGCCGCCCTCAGAAGGTGACTGGCTCCCCTGGCCGTCTCTTGGTCGATCCAGAAACTGGACGCTATCCGCAATCACTTCTGCCACCCTACGCTTAGTCCCATCCTGGGCATCATAACTTCGAATCTGCAGTCGACCTTCCACTGCAGCCAACCGTCCTTTAGTCAGGTGATTGCCCACGGTTTCTCCAAGTTTCCGCCAGGCTACGCAATCGACGAAATCCGTCTCTCGTTGGCCTGCTTGATTTGTGAACGGACGGTCAACGGCCAAGGAAAAGCTAGCTACCGGCACGCCTTGCGGCGTGTATCGCAATTCAGGATCCCGAGTAAGACGGCCAATGAGGATGATTCGGTTTAGCATGACGTAGCCTTCCTTCTTTACCTGCCATTACTTCACTACGCGTCAAGTCGCACAATCATCGAACGCAATACGTCTTCTTGGATCTTTAACTGACGGGTCACTTCATTGGCGATGCTCCCATCGCCTTGAAAGGTAACTAATACGTAGAATCCTTCGCCGTGCCCATCAATATCAAAAGACAACTTACGACGGCCCCATTTATCGGTCTTGTCTATCGTTCCAGAGGCACGGACAACCATGTCATTAAACCGTTCAATGTCAGCTGCCGTCTGTTCGTCGCCCAGATCGGGTTTCAAAATATACATGAGCTCATATTGAGCCAAACTTCTCACCTCCTCCACGGACCCCATTAGTAGTGGGGGCTCCGATTCGAATCGGAGCAGAGTGGCGCGGGATCTTGTCCCAGACACGGTAAGTCTAGCAAGTTTTTGGAGCCATTGCAACCGCTTGGATGTCTGGCACCAGTCTTAAGCGAGTGGTTGGATCCTAGATTAGATTGTCAAAGATGGTCCTTCGAAACGAGCGATCGTGACATGATACTCCCGCGCAGCACTGCGAATACGATGTTGTAACCCCTCCGTCACAATGCCCCAAGGAGTGCAGCGAGTGCCTTTCGCGGCCGGTAGGGGCCCTGGCCGGTTGCGAAGGGACTGAGGTCTAGACGCAGTCCCGGAAATGATGCTATCATCGATCCAGAAACATTTGCGCGCTACGAGGCCTCTGGATAGCCTAAATTTGGCCGAGAGGATGATGGAATGCAACCGCGACCAGATTTGTCCCAATTGCTTCAGCAGCTCCGTGACGACCCAGGTTTTATGGAACAGGTTCAGCACTGGCAGACCCTTCCCGCTCGGCCTGCCCAGTCCGTGCCGTTCCCCACGGAACTCGACCCCAGAATTAGTGAGGCGCTGAAGCGCCGTGGCATTGTCGACCTTTATACTCATCAGGCAACCGCGTATAGCCTGGTCTCTTTCGGTCAAAACATTGTCACGGTAACCCCTACGGCATCGGGCAAGAGTCTTTGTTACCACTTACCGATCTTACAAGCGTTGACGCATGATGCCAAGACACGAAGCCTGTATATTTTTCCGACCAAAGCATTGGCGCAAGACCAGAAAGCGGAGTTGGTTGAACTCATCGCCGGGACCGGAATTTCCATTAAATCAGAAACCTACGACGGGGATACGCCCGCCAGCATTCGCCAGCACATCCGGACGGCAGGGAACATTGTCATTACTAACCCAGATATGCTGCATACTGCGATCTTGCCCCATCACACACAGTGGGTCGCATTTTTTGAGAACCTCAAGTATGTGGTGATCGACGAGTTGCACACGTATCGTGGTGTTTTTGGCAGTCATGTGGCCAATGTTGTGCGGCGCCTGAAACGCATTGCTGCCTTTTACGGGGGGAAGCCTCAGTTCATTGCCACCTCGGCCACCATTGCCAATCCTAAACAACTGGCGGAGCAGTTGGTCGAAGAGCCATTCGTCCTCGTCGATAACAATGGAGCCCCGACAGGGCGAAAGCACTTCATTTTCTATAACCCTCCGGTGGTTAATGCGCCTCTAAACATTCGACGCAGTGCGACCCTAGAAGTGCGAGACATTGCCGGGCGGTTTTTGACCAACCGAATTCAGACCATCGTATTTGCACGCAGTCGAGTCCGTGTGGAGATTTTACTAACCTACTTGCAGGACAGTATCAAAACCCCTTTGGGCGCGCGCGCCATTCGAGGGTACCGGGGTGGCTATTTGCCAAGTGAACGGCGAGAAATCGAACGGGGTTTGCGTGAAGGTGAGATTATCGGGGTCGTCAGCACCAATGCGCTCGAATTGGGCGTGGATATTGGTCAACTGCAGGCGTGTGTCATCACCGGCTATCCAGGTTCTATCGCCAGTACGTGGCAACAAGCTGGACGGTCAGGGCGGCGCCAGGGCGAATCGGTGGTGGTGATGGTCGGGGGATCGACGCCGATGGACCAATATGTGTTGAAACATCCCGAATATTTCTTCGAATCCAGCCCGGAGACGGCGCGCATCAACCCCAACAATCTCATCATTCTGGTAGACCAGCTTAAGTGTGCCGCCTACGAACTGCCCTTCGGCGAAGGAGACCTATTCGGTGGCCAAAACGTCACGGAGATTCTCGACTTCTTGGTGGAAGCCGAAATTTTACATCACGCACAAGGCAAATGGTACTGGATGAGTGATTCGTTTCCCGCCCACGAGATTAGTCTGCGCTCGGCGTCGCAAGAAAATGTGGTCATTATCGATATTTCGGAACGTGGCCAAGAGCGTGTCATCGGTGAGATGGACCGATTTAGTTCCCTCACCTTGTTGCATGAAGAAGCCATTTATCTACACCAAGGGATTCAATTTCAAGTGGAAAAGCTTGACTATGCCGAGAAAAAAGCTTATGTACGGGAAGTGCAGGTAGACTATTACACGGATGCCAATCTCGCGGTGCAATTGAAAGTCCTGACGGAAGACGAGATTCGTGACCAAGGGTCATCAAGCTTAGGCCGAGGTGAAGTGTCCGTCCATGCCATGGCTACAATTTTTAAAAAGATAAAGTTTGAAACCCAGGAAAATGTGGGATCGGGGCCAATCCACCTGCCGGAAGAGGAATTCCATACCACCGCAGCCTGGATTAGCTTCTCGGAAGACCTTTTCCAAACCCTTGGCAAGGACGAGGTGGAACGTGGACTCGTAGGGTTAGCCCATGTGCTAGGCCATGTCGCTCCATTATTTGTGATGTGCGACCCACGCGATCTTCACGTCGTCCCCCAAAGAAAAGCCGTCCATTCTGGAGCTCCGACCATTTTCCTATATGACCGCTATCCGGGTGGAGTCGGGCTTTCGGAACAAGTGTACCGCGATGCTGACGTAATGCTGCAAGCGTCGGATCGTTTGATCGATGCGTGCCCTTGTGAATCAGGGTGCCCCTCTTGTACAGGAGTAGGCTATCCTTCCAGCAAGCGCCTGGCTCGAGCGCTCATTCAGTGTCTAGTCGATGCCTAAGAGAGGATCTTATTGATGGCGGATACTTCTGGAACGATGCTCAAGGAGCAATTAGCGCGCTACCGGTCGCACATTCTCAAGGACAACCCTGCCGGAGCGGAAAAAATTAAGTCAGCGGAAGACACGCATGGGCCCGCCACGCCTCCCGCGGTGACCCTGGCGGACGGGCCCCCATCGCCGATCATGACGGTCGAACATCGGTTTGCTTTGTCCCATCGCCACGGTCGCTATGGTTTTTATGAGTTGTATGACGTATTGAATCACTGGGAGTCATTAAGCATTGATCATCCGCTCAAGCCAAAACAGGTAACTGCGCGGGATCTCGTCTTCTTTGATACCGAAACCACGGGTCTTTACCATGGAGCCGGCAACCTGGTCTTTCTTCTCGGCTACGCCCGATTTGAGGGCAGTGAGGTCGTGGTCACTCAGCACTTTCTTTCCTCTCCTGCAGCTGAGGCTCCCCTATACCAGGCGTTTTTTACCCGGGTGGACGACGCCAAGTATTGGCTGACCTATAACGGCAAATCCTTCGACTGGCCGCAAGTCCGATCGCGCCACACGTTGCTGCGCGGGTCGATCCCGGCTCTGCCTGCCTTTGAGCACATCGATTTACTGTATCCAACAAGGAGGCTCTGGGCGGACCAGCTACCATCGTGTCGCCTAGCCACCGTGGAGAGGCAGCAGCTGGAGGTAGTGCGCGAGGGAGACACCCCAGGGCAGATGGCCCCAATCCTCTACTTTGACTATCTCCGCAAGCGCGACATGGATGTCATTTGGGGGGTGCTAACCCATAATGAATGGGACGTGCTGTCGTTAATCAGTTTATACATCCATTTATCATGGAAAATCTTACGTTATAGGGACTCGGAGATGGCTTCGGATCGGGAGTGTTTCGCGATTAGTCGCTGGTATGAGCAATTAGGACATGATGGGTTAGCGCAACGTGGCTACGAAAAAATAGCCCTTCGATCCGGTCCCTTTCGCCAACCGGCGCGCCTGGCGATGGGACGATTACTTAAACGCCAAGGAGATTGGCAGGGGTGCTTGGAGTGGTGGGAGGAGGGTTTATCCGAGCAAATTTTGCCGTCCGAGGAACTTCTGTTAGAGCTATCGAAAATCTACGAACATCATCTACAAGATTACCGACGAGCCCTCGACTATGCGGAACAAGCGCGGACCGTATGGATGGGGAAGCAACGCTCGCTGCGACGTCATCCGGTGGCCGCCGACAGCCCCCATGAGAGGCGCCTGGAGCGACTTCGAAACAAGCTCGCGGGCGGGTCGGTGGAAATACGGTAACACTTTTCCGCCGCGTTGAAACAAAACCTGAAAGGATAAGTTAAATCCATGCGTGATTGCATCACACGCAATCATATTCGCTGGCTCCGACGCCAAGACGGGGTCGGCATATTTAGGAGGAAAGATCATCGCTCGGATCGGTCAGAATACGCTTTACTGCGCGTTCAAAATCCTTGCGAGGGATGAGGATGCGATGTCCACATCCTTCGCAACGCAAACCGAAATCAATCCCGGTACGCAAAATCTTCCAGGATTTACTGCCACATGGATGCGGTTTCTTTAGTTCGACGACCTGGTTTAACTCAAACGTCAGTCGTTCTTTTGGCATCGGTCTTCCCTCAGTTTCGCCCCAATTTGAACCCAACGTCACCTGAAGCCGGCAACCGCCCGCGGCACTGGACGACTAGCCCCGTATACGACACATCAAAAGGGTTAGCCAATCCGGTTAAGACGTCGCCTGCCCACACCTATTTAAGGCTCATGGTGAATTCTATCATAACGATTATTGTTGCCGATATGTGGCGGGGCAAATTGTATAGGGACTTTCGCAAAACGCCCCCGAATTACGCTACGCTCCGATCGGCTATTGGGTACGGACTAAAATCCACAGCAACTGCGCTACATTCCGGGGGGAGTCGATGGGCGATGGAGCATTTACGGAGTTTTGCGCCAGGTTTTTAGGGATGCCGTTGGCGTAAAGCACCGCTGGTTATTGTTTGGTTGATGCGCCATGATGGGGCCCATAAAGGAATCCTCCGGCGCGAACCCCCTGACGAAGCGGTCGCAATCTTGGGTTGGGGTTGTGAGTGCACGGTAAATGGCCCCACGGTCGCACAATAAGAGTGAATATGCGCCGCGTTCCTTGGGTTTTTTCACCCTGTTGGGTGGTCTGGCGCGGTCCCTACAGACCCCAGCAGGTGAATTTTCCTGCTCCGGGTCGCTTGGAGATTCATACTGCACGCTACTAGAGCCATTTTGCTGCCGGAGTCAAGGTCAGGCGATGATACCATCCGACCAGAACCGTTACCAGAGCATTGCGATTCAAGTCCAGGACTAAAGACGTATGACTAACCAGAGGAAAGCTGACGAGAACACCCAAGATCAAGCAGGCCACCAAGCCATGTTCGACCAACCCAGCGGCCAGGCCGCCAATGCCGTTGAGAAATCCAGTCACGCGAAAGGTCTTCACCAGTTGGCTGACGACGACTCCGACGGATCGACCGATGGCTTCTACGGTAAAGATCACTAACAAGAAAACCAATACGCCGAGAATGCTGATCACCCAGCGGTCGGTCGCTTGATGCACTCCGCCAAGGTTTGAGGCTGCAAGCGGAATGTAACGATTCACCCAGCGCTGAATGGGTAGGGCGTGGACTATGCTTGCCACAATAACCTTCTGGTACCGACTGGCCAACAACATGCCTGCGATATAGCCAGCAACGGAGAACACGACGAGACTTAGACCACGTCGGAGCCCGGACAGGGCACCCAATCCCACATAACCAAGAATAGCGACAGATACCCAGTTCACGAGAGCCTCCTTCGGTCACTTAAGTGACCCGTGGCGATTTCTTTGATTACCGTGACCGGATGGGCCACAGCATGATTAAATAGGTGCCGGCCAGGGCCGCCCACATAGGATTGATCGGCCCACCGCCATGGTGCAGCATCCAGACCGAAGCCTCATAGGCCACGACCGCGAGGATCAGCGATAAGGCGCAGTCATCTAACACTGACTTGAGCGTTTGATCCCAAATCGAACCGGAGATCCATTTCCCGAGTTTGCCTGCGATCATCGCTAACACGAATAGGACTAAAAATTGGGTAAGCCGGGACAAATCGGCCGTATCTCCGTGGACGGCCCATAAGACGCCCAAAGGCAACAGCAATCCCACCGCCCATCCAAATGCGAGTCGCCATCCTGGCGCCATTGTGCTCACCGCAATGCCCTCCCCATAGCAAACAAAACCAAGATCAAAACCATCACCCAAATCCACCAGCGATCGGGAACCCTAGCAGCGGTCTTCTGCCATCTTGTAGCGTTGCCAGCTTGCAGCGACAAGCGGTCCCTTTGCCGTTCGAAGCGTTGTGACTTTTTAAGGTGTCGAACAAAGACGCCAAGCTCCCCTTTTTTTCGATAAGCAACCGCCAAATTGTGATGAGCGGGGGGATACTCGGGGTCGGATTCAAGGGCCAAGGCATAATATGCTATGGCTTCATCCAAATCGCCGCGTTCCAAGCAAATGTTGCCTAAATTGCTCAAAGAAGGCACGTGTTTGCGGTCACAGTCGATGGCGGTTAAAAAATATCGCTCGGCCTCCTTTAAATTTCCAAGTTCGGCGGATACCACGCCCAACTTATTGTACCCGTCTGGAAGGTTAGGGAAACGGTCGACTAGCATCTGGTAGTATTCTAAGGCCTGTTCCCTCAGGCCATTGTCCCAGGCGCGATTTCCCTCCATTAATAAATCTTCTGCTGCGGACTCGAACTTCGCCACCTCAATTCATGGATACTGCACTCTATCGCTTGCGAGTAGGAACGAGCAACGGAGCCCAAAAGGCGACCGAAATAACCCCCAAAACCGGATAAATAGAAGCAATCAATGTTTGAAAGGGCCAGCCAATCATAAGACCCGACAACCATATCCACTGTGCGCGCAGCCTCCCGTAACGACTCACTAAGGAAAATGCCTCGCCGATTCCAGTCGTATACATGGCGGCTAGTAGGCTTACCCCGAAGAGCCAATGCATCGGTCCGCCGATCGAGCTCGCTGCCGTCATCATCGGCAAGCTTCCGACGTTTCCGATGGTGAGCAAGACTCGGTGCTCTAATAGGGCCATCAGAGTCAACAGCAAGGAAGCTAAAAGCGCTGCACGCAAAGAGTCCCGGGGTGTGTCGAGAATTGATCCTAAACTCAGCAATGTTGTCATACCCGTAAACAGATTATACGACACGTAGAGCAAAGCGGAAAACCACCATCCCTGACCAATAATCTGAGGCGCCGCCCGGTGGCTATTGGCCGGCCAGAGGCCAATGATCAACGTAAGCAAAAGTAAATAGGGTACCAACAAGGTGTTGATTCTTACAATCAATGTGCTTCCCTTCAAGGCGGAGAGGATAATTGCACTTAGAACAATTATGGAGCAGAGTGGACGAGGCCAACGGGTCAGGATGGACAAAACCGCACCCCCGCCTACCGCCACGACGCCGATACCAACCGCTAGCACCAAGGTGGTTAAATAGTCTAGGATGATGCCATAACGCCCATAAATGTTAGACAAAAACGCCGAGAAGTGGGGAGTCCCTGACCTTCCCCTTTCTAGGGCTGAACGACCAATAAAGTAGAACATCGTCCCTGCCAGTCCGATACCTAGCGCTCCCCAATCCCCGTGGCGGGAAAAAAACTGCCATATTTCTTGACCGCTCGCAAATCCGGCCCCAATAACGGTGCCCACGTACGTCAATCCCACCCCAAGCCAAGGTCGTCGTTTCATTTCTATCCCTCCGTATAGTTGCATGCATACGCAGAGTTTGGCATGGATAGGCCCCAAGTTGGCAGCGTAAAAATGTTCCTCGAGGAACATTTTTACGCAAAAAAATAGGCTCCCACCCCTGGGATCCGGCCAGATATGAGATGTCATTCCCCGCCGAACAAGAATTTAGAGCCCAACGCCTGCGAACGGCGCAATATACCAACCACCAGATTTAGCAGAACAACACTCGCGATTCTGGTCAGGGTATTGCCACGGTTAGGAAAGAACCGTGCGAGGTGTACCAAGACCGGGCTCATAGGATTCTGTTTGAGGCAAGCGCCATCAGGTTTCACCACCATATTCCAACAAGGTCTTGAGACACCCCACGGTTCTGCCTCAAACCCTCATCCTCATCGCAGAAAAGCACACCTCGCCCGCAGCAATCTAGTTCGCTCCCTCGGACGAAACCATACGGTCGCCAGCGTGCCCTCCGGGTTACCGTCCACCCGCGCGAACCCAGCCATCTCAACGCAACACCCTTGTTTGCGACGGCTTCAAACCCGGTCCACTTGAAGCCACCTCTAACTTGCCGAACTGGTTTGCCGCGCAACGTGTTCGCCCTCAAAAGCTATCGATCCCATAGTCGCCATTTCACACGTCCCCGCCCCCAGCCTTAGCCACGACCACCCGCGTGCTTTTCATGTCTTTCCTTCGCCTATAGCGCACCATCTTAAGAGACCTTACCGTTCGGGGCTGGCATCGATGGTACCTCCCGCTTCAACAGAACGTCT
>DAHXNH010000366.1 GCA_027365485.1 Clostridiales bacterium | reverse complement strand
GAATATTCCACTAGAACTCTAAACGCTGGAGGTACGAAGGTGAACGATGTCGCCAATATCAGAACGCCGTCCGTAGTTGAATTCATTGAAGCGGACCTGAAGAACACAGGCTTTGCGATGTCATCCGACAGGCTTACTGGGTCACTTTTGAGAACATTAGCGAGTTCAAAGCCAGGCAGGTCATTTTTGGAGCTAGGAACAGGGGCTGGGATGTCAACGGCCTGGTTGTTGGATGGAATGGATGCACACTCGACATTGGTCACTGTCGAGAATGATTTGACCGTACACGAGATGGCAAAAAGACACCTTGGGACTGACGGACGGGTGGAATTTCTTCTCGTCGACGGAGAAGAATTTATCCGGAGCAATCCGAACAGGAGGTTCGACTTCATTTTCGCCGATACCTGGCCAGGGAAGTTTTACTGTCTTGATGAAGTATTAGGTATGTTGAATCCCGGCGGCATCTACGTCATAGATGAGTTGTCTCCAGTTGACACTTGGCCAACAGAGCATTTGAATAAAGTCACGCGGTTGGTTCGCTATCTAGAAACTCAGGATGACCTGTGTATCACCAAATTGTCCTGGGCCACAGGCTTAATCATAGCAACGAAAATAAAGTGATTATCGACATCTTCTTAAACTAACGGGGGCGTATACGCCGTAAGCTATGGAGTCGAGAACGTGCTTTGAACGATTAACGGGCAGGATAATGCGCGTAATCAATGAGTAGAGGACCATTAGAGGTTTAATGCCAAATAGGTGAATCCATACGCTATGTTCTGGGAGGACTCTTCATGAAATCATTGTGGAACGAATCGTATCGTACCTGGTGGGCCGTGCTAGTCGCGACTGCGGTAGCGAATTGGGGCGGCGGCATTTTGGGCATCGTGGTCACTTGGACGGTGTTGAGCGAATCCCGGTCCATCCTGGCCATTGCGTTCATCTCCTTTCTCGGCTTCTATCCGCATGTGTTGTTTGGGGTACCGGTGGCGGTTTGGGTGGATCGATGGCCCAAAAAACCCGTCATGGTGGTTACTACCATGCTGCGCGGTCTGTTGGTGATCGCCACTGGAGTCCTAGTTTGGCGATTTGGGACGTTGCCGCCATGGCTAGGTGACGCGCTGGTGTTGGCCTTAGCCGGGGCCAGTTTATTCTACGGTGCCGCCATCGGCGTCGTTCTGCGTTTATTGGTCCAAGATGAACACTTGCCCGTCGCCAATGGGATGAACCAGGCGGTGCAAAACACGGCCACCGTGGCGGTGTGGGCGCTCGGTGGGTTCATGGTCTTGACGCTCGGTGTGCTGCACACGCTCTGGGTGGTGGGGGCGACCTTGCTGTTCGAATCGACCGTGCTGGCGGTCCTGCGTCTACCTTCCGTGCAATCGGACACCGCTGCTCCGGGACGCAACGGATACTGGCACCAAATGGCGGCAGGCTGGCGATTCCTGCGGAACGACCCCATTCTCTGGCGCTTTGTTCTCGTAGCGGTCTTGATCAATTTCGGCTTTGGCTTCGATCCGGTCCTAGGACCGTCTCTGTCGAGATTCCTTTTGCACGCGGGCATCCTGGGCTACAGCGGAATTGGCTTGGCGGCCGGCATTGGGGGGATTGTTGGAGGCCTGATCGGCCCACGCGTCGCCCGCCAGTTCTCATTACGCGTCTGGACGGTGAGCTTTGTCGGCATGTTTGCCGTGTCGCTGGTAGTCATCGTGGCCTATCCGTCGATCTGGCTGTTTATGGTCATTGCCCTGCTGAGTGCGGTGTTGTCTGCGATTCGAAGAATTCCGTTCAATGCCGCCTTACAACGCATGGTGCCACCGGAGGAATTAGCGCGGGTCAGCCGTACTCACGTCTTTCTCCAAGTGGGCGTCAGCTTACCGGTTGCCCTCTTTGGCGGTGCCTGGCTAGCCGAGGTAGTGGGTCTGCGCACGGTCTTGCTGGGAAATGCCGCGGTGGTCGCGCTGATCGCGTGGCTCGTCTGGCGATGGATGCCGCATGGCGAAGACCACCCGCTTTTGCAAGGTTACGGGGGAAACCCGTTACGCGAGAACCCTACGGGAGTTGGCAGCGAAGCAGACTGAGAGGTATGCCGGGAGTCGAATCACGGGGATCATCGTTAATGGCGTTATCGGGGGCGTATACGCCCCAAGGAAATCGTTGTCAAATTACTCCGTTGGGGCATTAACAGGCAGGACAGCACATCATTCGTATTGTGAAGTAAATTTGCAGGGTATGCCTTGGCTTTCTGGCAAATCGGTTGCGTGTGTTGCGTGTAATTCGTATAATGCGATTGGGCGTTGGATAAATTCGACTATAACTAAGCAGCGACCATAGGTGCCTGGTCAAATACTAATCGAATCCGACGAGCGCGATTTTGGAAACCATTAAGAGAGTGGCCGGCGAATTGGATGCGAACCCGAACACCAATTACGTCCTGGTGGATGAGCAGCATGTTGAGATGAATCTTTCCTCGACTCTGGTTCGCGTCTAATGGAGGCAGCCACTCAACTGGCGAAGGGCAATTCGGTCTTCATTTTGCATTATGAACAGGAGTTGACGACACAACAAGCCGCAGATTTGCTCCAGGTGTCCCGACCGTATTTGGGGCGCTTGTTGGAAGAGGGGAAGATACGGTATCACTTGGTGAGATCTCACCGTCGAATACGGTTGAGCGATGGGTTGGACTACAAAAATACCCGAGACAGTCTCCAGAAAGCCAATATCCGTGAGATGGTGCGTGGGTCCGAGTCGTTAGGGCTGTACGAGTCGGATGATTTCTACGAACGGGAGCCATAGACAGGGCTTTCGTTGCGTATTTGGACACATGCGTGCTGTTTCCGGTGAGCCTTCGCCACGTTATTCTGACAATACCGATCCTCGATGATAGCTTGAGCTAAAGTGACTCCTATACCACTCTCCGGTGCGCCTTTGGTCTCTCGCGGGAATATCCCCATAGACACTGTGCATTTGCGTTCGCATCATGTGTACCCTCCTCGTCCTGGCTAAACCGTGGTCGCACAGCCAGACCGCTTACGTGGCGCATTATCCCAGACTTTATAATCGTCGTCCGTAGATACACGTTATTCGGGCTTTGCGTTGGGGATTGAAGGGTATTGGGGTGGATTAGCATCTCGACTCCAAGGCCCTCCAGAAAAGCGAAAACATCTTACGTTCCGACCCACTCTCCCTGGTAACGTCGTGGAGACAAAAAGCCCAAGCTAGAATGGCCAGCCCAGGGCCGTATAATACCAACGTGCGCAAAAGCCCATTTTCTAAGGCTGCACGCGTTACGGGCGCAGTGGGGTGATGTTTGGGACACTGCCACCACCCATGCAGGCGCTCCGTCTTCACCAGAAACTCAGGACCAGAGAGGACCGAGACCGGGACAAAGGGCGCCAATACGGGTGGCGAATCTGGCCCGCCTCGCGTTACGAACTGAGGTGACAGAGTTTTCATAGTTGGCGAAACAGTACCGGGTCGGGTCCGCTGCTGGCGGATCCGGCCCGGTAGAGCTTCAACATGCCTAACGTCCTAAGCCCGATGTTTACGACCGGGGCCGTGCGTCAGTAGGTGATTGTGACTGTCTGGGTCAAGCTGGAACCCGAAGCGCCTTCAACCGGCAACGTCAGTGTCACCGTGGCAGTCCCGCTGCCGGAGGCTGGTGCCGTGTAAGTGAAGCTTACTTGGCCGTTACTTCCTGAGACCGTTGAGGGGGTAACCGTGCCTTCGTTATTGGGCACCGAGGCCGTCACAGTCTGGCCGACGACTGGACTTGAGTTGCTGTCGTAGACCATGGCCGTAATCGTCTGGCTGGCGCCGGGGTTTACCGTATAGCTCGATGGCCCAACCACGCTTAGGCGATAAGCGGCGAGACTGGCCGATGGAACGTAACTGCCTTGGGTGCCGTTGACATAGTAGATGGTCTGAGACGTCTGACCTGCGGGAATGGTCACCTCGGTAATTGGTGCGCCCGTGGGGGTCAGACGGAAAGACCCGCCGTTGTTGTCCGAGAGGTCAACCACGTCTTGACCCGCAGCCGGAACGGGATTTTGGGCTAAGTCCGTAGACTCCACGGTGACAGCGACCGGAGAATTGGCGTTGACCGTCAGCTTATTGGCGCCACTGATGAGGACGCCGTTTTGGAACAGGCCGACGTTCGTGGCCGCGCCTGCCTGCACAAACATAGCAGCTTGGCCACTGACTGGACTGCTCACCCCAGGGATGGATGCTTGGAGAGTGGCCGACCCTTCGGACCACGCCTCCAAGGGAACCGTCGCGGTGCCATTGCCGTTCAGGTTCAGGGTCATGGTCACGGTATTGGGACTCCCCGGCGTCCATGACGCACTGTCGTTTGCGCCTTGAGGCTCCATCCCGCTGAGTCCCGCGGGAATAGTCAGTTGGACGGTTTGGCTGCCAACCATGGGCGCCCCATATTGATTTCTGACCGTGATCGTGGCATCCACCGTGTTGCCAGCTTGCGCATAGCCGGTCGACTGATAGTCGGGGCCGGCGGACTCATCTTGCAGGCCCACAGACAGGCTATTGGCCACTTCCGCCGAAACCTGCATGGCGGCAGAGGGGGCACTTTGGAGCGTCGACGTCACCCCTGCCTGTTGGGGCACCGTCGCATACAGCACCCACTGCGCGCCTTGGAACCCTTCGGCGGCTAGGGTTACGGTGGCTTGCCCGTTGCTGTTGGTGGTGACGGTCACGGGCGTACTAGCCGTCGTCTCGGTGCCATTGACCGTCGCCTGGCCGTAGGGTGAACCATTGCTTGACGATCCTACGGCGTAGATTTCGACCTTCACTCCGGCTTGGTTGATGGCGTTGCCATAGCTATCCTGCAACTGCAGAGTGTACTGCGCCGTAGGCCGAGTGATAGGCACTGTAATCGTGTTGCTGGGGCTGGTAAACGCTGCCGCTGCCAGCGCGGCCGCGGTTTCCGTAAAGGTAAGGGTTTGGGCCGGGAAAGAGTACTGAGCCCCGGTGACGGGCTCAATGCTCACGATGTAGGTCCCGGCGTTGGCGCCCTGGGCGTCATCGGCCAGCGTCACCGCCGCAGTACCATTGCCGTTGAAAGAAATTTCGGTGGAGCTAGTGTCAGACTGCCCGTTAACCAAGATGTTACCGGCAGGCGTCGTCGAGCCCTGTTTGGTCACCACAATGGAAACCGGCGAGGTGTAGTTCACTGGTGCGCCCTGACTGTCTTCCGCCTGCAGGTTCAGCGTGATCCCACGACTGCCTTCCGCAAACTGGTTGGCGGATAAGGATGCGGCTATCTTGGTCGGCACTCCAGCAATGACGGCTTGAACCGTGGAACTCGCGGACGCTAAGCCTGTGCTGGTCGCCGTAATCGTGACCGGACCGGTCTGTCCTTGTTCGCTCGCCAATTCGAAGGACGCCGAGGTATTTGTGCTTCCCGCTGGCGTCGAGGCTCCATAATAGGCAAGCGTCTCCTGGTTATTGGTGCTGCCGACCAAGGTCGCCGGGCCCGAGACGTTAACGGCAATACTCTCGGTTCCGCTCAACATCGGATAGCCCGCTTGGTCTTCAACCTCAACCGAAATCGGCGAGGTTTCGGTGCCCTGACTGTTAGCATCGAGGTAGGTGGGCGCATTCACAATCTTCAAGCTGGTTGCCACCTGTGGCGCACTGGTGATGCTGGTGCTGGCGTAGGTTGGCTGGGCCGCGATGGGTTGCCCATTGGTGCTCGCCAAAGCACTTGACGTCATCGGGATGGACAAGCCCGGTACGGAAACCTGGCCCACATTGACTGTCGCGGTGCCATCGGTGACCACTACGCTCACCTCGCCGTTGACCGGGGTGAGCGTGGTTCCGTTTTGGCTGTAGGAAACCCCGGATACGGTACTTAGGTTTACAGACCCATTAAAGTCGCTAACGGGGTTGCCGTACTGGTCCACAACGTTTACGACAATGGCGTCCGTGGCCTCGCCGTCGGCAATCACGGTGCTAGAGGCAGGGGCAAGGGTCACGCCAGAGGCCTCGCCGTAGACCATGACCTTAGCGGTCGCGGTCTCGCCGTCAGCATCGGCCTGGATGGTATAGGTGCCCGGTGCCGTAGCGACAAAGGTAGCGGTGTCGGTGGTACCGGATATAAGACCGGTCGAACCATTACTGCTGACCACCGACCAGGTGACGGGCGCACTCGACGTTACCCCGCTTAATGTCAAGGTGTCTGGGATTCCGGTACCGACATCGGCGTCGGATGCCACCACTTTGGGTGCGACGGCGGGCGTCGGTACGGTTAGGGTCAGGGTTTGGGTCCGGGCCAAGCTGTATTGCCCCTTTTGGTATTGCGCGGGTCCTAGCGCCTCCACCTCCACCTGATAGCTGCCGGGCTTCAAATTGGTGGCAGTGTAGGTGTTTTTGGTGGAAAAGGCTTGCACCACCGTGCCGTTAATCTTGAACTGATAGTATGGGGTGGTCGTTGTGGCGTCCACCACTTGGGCCGTAATCGTGGCCGTTCCATGGGTCGCGACGTTATTCGTGGGACCGGTCACAGTCAAATGGGGTGCGACGGCGGGCGTCGGCACGGTCAGGGTCAGGGTTTGAGTGCGCGCGGCATAATACTCATGATTTCGATACTGTGCCGGGCCCAAAGACTCCACCTCGACCTGATAGCTGCCTGGTTTCAGATTCGTAGTCGTGTAGCTGTCTTTGGTGGAATAGGCTTGCACGACCTTCCCGTCAATGACGAATTGATAGTATGGGGTAGAAACGGCATCCACCACTTGGGCGGTCACGGTCTCTGTGCCGTTCTTGGTTGTCCCAGTGGCGGTAAGATGGGGGCTACCCACCGTGAAATGGAGTTGGCTTGACCGAAAGGCCCCCCAGTCACCCCGCTTGTCCTGAGCCATACCCAAGGACCGCACGGTGATCGTATACCGACCGGCACGGAGGTTGTCAAGCACCAAACGGCTATTCGTCGAATAGCGTTGGACAATCCGATTGTTGATTCGAAATTGATACATCGGCGTCCCAGTCGCGCCCACTACTTGTGCGGTGATCGCGGCATTGGCTCCCACAGAAAGGGACCCGCTGGGCCCATAAGCGACAAGGTGGGGTGGGTCGGCAGCGAAGGTTTGGCTGAGCGGTAATCCCGTCAGCGCCAACAAGCTGCCAGTGGCCACCACGGCACCGAGCAATGAAAGCTTAGAATGTTTGACCGACACCTATAATCCCTCCTTAGGGTTTGATACTCAAAGGCTTATAAGCAACATCATCAGTCTTTGGTGAACGAGGTCGACCGGGCCTCATGTTCGACCATGTCGGAGAGGTTTGGGCGATCCTGATGCCTAATAGCTTCGGAAGCCCTTCGATCAAATTGGGGGTATCCTCTGCCGATTTAACCCGGGAGAGGCAGGCATGGCCTGTAGAACTGCGTCTTGAGAGATCGGGCACACCGAGGTATAGGCGTATCGGCTTGCGGGAGGCGGTGGGTGGAGGAATACGATTTTAATTGGGCTCAGAGCAAGAGACCCGCCATCGAGTACCGCATCGACAAAAGCCGCGCTATCAAAATCTTGGCCGAAGCTCCACCCATTGGTGGGAACGATTGCCTGACCCCGCGGTGTGAATTCTAAGGGTGAAACCACTCAGCGATTAAAATGTGACCCAAGTGTCTCGATTTAAGGTGATCTGCCGAGTTTGGCCATTGACCGTGACCGTAACGGGTTCGGCTCTCAATCCCGGTTGCTTTTGTACCAGAATGCGATTAATCGGAACCCCTTGGGGAAGCCAAAATTGAGTCACAACCGTACCTTGGGCCGGAGGTTGGGAGGCACTGGTACGGGCCGGCAAGTTCATGTGCGCGCCGAATTCTTCTTTATTCAAAGTGGGGTCGGTAGTGACTTGAACGTAGCTGTCGATGCCACCTCCGGCACCATCGCCGCCGGAGGCAGAGCCCGTCATGGAAACGTAGGTCGAACCGGCGGGAGCAAATACAGTCACCCAAGAACGATAAGGGACGACCAAATATGGCGGCTGATCGACTGAGATAGCTGGCTCCACCCAGTGGACGGTCACCGTTTCTAAGTTTCTTCCCGATTTCGTGGTAGTGATGTTCACCTGGTAGGATTCATGCATCCAGTAGTTATCTTTGTGGCCTAACAGATTTTCGTCGATGACCTCGGCAAAGTCGCCATGCACTGTACTCGGAATGACGCCGCCCCAACCTTGAGCAGCAGCAAATGCTTCGGCTTTGGAGCCATTGAGATAGAGCATGATGTGCTCGCGGCTCAGCCCTTGACCTAACGTTCCCGCCACCTTTAGTAATTCCAAAGTGTGGGCGTGAAAGACGTCGTGCATCAATTCTTTCATCATCGTGCCGATGAACAACTTGCGCGAGTTAGCCGGAAGCGCCTCTCCTTCGGCCATGTACTCCATTTCATAATTGGCGTTTTGCGCGGTTAAATGCACGGTCTTGCCACGAAGAGTGGGCACATTAAGGCCGCCGACATCGCCTATCAGATCATCCACTAGCCAGGTGTCGATGAAGACCAGACCATTCACCTGAGGCGCCCCGGGGATGGATTGATAAAACTGATAGAAATTAGAGGCAGCCTCCGGCACATCGGGAACTCCCGCACCCGGTCCCGGCAAGGCCGTGTTGGAATCCCGCAGATGCCAATAGTTGACAGGCAAGTAGGTGATGATCAATGGCGGAGAGGGATGGTAGGTGACTTCCTGGTCTAGAATCTGGATATTCTGTGAACTGATTTTGCCTAACTTGCCGTTACTGAAGGGAACATAGGCGTACGCTGTCAGGAAGCCTCCGGTGGCACGCAGCTCGCCGCTGTTTTGAAAAAGCAACAAATAGTTCATCGGATGAAACAGTCCTAAGAGATTGGCCAGAATCGGATGGGGTCCGGTCATCGCAGGGAGCAATTTCACCAAAGTGGTGCTCAGGGACTTTAACGAAGACACTTCGAGCCCCTTATTCGCCAAGAAATTGGGCATGCGCGCCCCATTCATATTCTGGATGCTTTGATTGGCGGTCACGATCTTGCCTTGCAATTGGGTCATGGTTTCGCCGGCTTGATAGACTGCTGCACTGACGGTGGACGCCTGTTGGCTGGATGTGCCAACAGAAGCGGCGGCAGCCATCACGGGCGGCACCACCCGGGCCAACACCTGAAGATCCAGATGAGCTGCGCTCAAGAGATCCATTGCGTTGAGGTAATAGCCACGGACCACCGGGATCGCGTCTAACCATCCATAAAGGTGCGCCTCAATCCCCATTACGGCCAGGGTTCCGCTGAGGTTCAGCATAGCTGAACCAAACCCGTTGTAGTCGCGGGCATGGTAACTAGTCTTCATGGCATGCTCTTCGGAACGCAGACGGTACGCTCCCCAGCCAAATCCTAAAGTAGGAAGGACCACACCCAGAAATATCAACAGGCCAAAGACACGGCGTCTCTTTAGACGTCTGCGCCGTCGTAGCGGCGGGGTTCCCGATGCCATGTAAACCTCCTAAGTCTTCGAACTCCTCCGGCAGACTCCGATGCAGTCAAAAATTTGTGGCCATCCGATCCGATTCAGATCAGACCATATCACAGGTATCGGCCACCAAAACCCGTGCCACCCTCAAAGCTAGCCTGGCTTACCGACGTTAAAACCATCCAAGGTTTCCTCGTCCGTGAAGGAACCCACCGGACTTCCCTCAGGATTAGGCCCCATGGCCATCCCCGCCAAATCGAACCCGACCTCAGTGGATGGGAGCGCGTTAGAAAAGTGAGTCAACGTCAACCCCACCCGATGCACCACGCACCAATCTCGGTATTCATCCATCGGCTTGTAAGCGTATCACACCCTGCTCTAGCGTACCACGATTCGACAAACTGTCGTATAGGCCAGTATCGGCTAGGCAGCGTGAACCTCTATGCTTGCAGCAAACGGTATAGAGTACGGTAGCGGGATGCCACGACCCAGGCCCGGATGCCGAAAGAAACCGGACTTTGGGCAGAAATTCGGGAGCCGTTGGGTTGTCGCAGGATGGCGAAATCGATCGGTTGGCGGCCGCTCCCTGAGGACGGCCGGAAAACGTCCGAGAAGTCGGCTTTGTCAGCGGGCTGCACCGCGCACCGGGCCGATTAACTTCACCCATGGGTTGTCCAAATCCCCTTAAAGGCTGATATCATATTGGGGAGAGATGACGGGGGATTAATGGCTAATCGTCACAGAATAGGGGGCTTACGATGCAGCAGTTAGAGCGTCTTCGCAATGTTTGCGATGCGGCGCTAGAGAATTGTACCAGTTTTACGAATTTTGTCGAACAGTTAGAGGAACATGGAGTCACGGTATCGGTAAGGGCAACCAAAAACAGAGCCAAGATCTCTGGCCTGATATATCAGATTGAGGGTAACAGCGTTCGCAGTGAGGATTTGGGTAGGCAATACGGCATTGCTGGGTTAGCTCGTCGCGGGGCTCACTACGATCCAGTTCGAGATCTAGCCACAGTTGAGCGATGTTTGGCGACTAAAGCGGAACAGGACTCGATGCTGGGGGCGACTAGCAATGCTACCTCTCAGCCGCCGATGGATCTTCCAACCACGGTGCGGTCTCAACTCGCGGCGTTTGGCACTGACCCCTTTGAAATTGGAATCCGCAGCAGTGAACGAAGCAAAACCACCCATCGGACCTGGAGTCTCGAAGAGACCGTGCGCGCAGTGCCCTGGCTGCAAGCCATGAATGCTTCGGGAAACGATATTTATGTCCGGCCTGGTGATTATAGCAAATTGATTCTGCTTGACGATCTTCAGCAGGAGTCTGTGCAATCGTTAAATGAGCACGGATTTGAGCCCGCGGTTATTGTCGAGATTAGCCCGGGGAAATATCAGGTCTGGCTGAAATTACCGAGGGATGTCAGCGTCGAAGAGATAATTAGGGCGACCGCTGCCCGTTACTTCGCACACACTTTTGGTGCCGACCTCAAGAGTGCGGGGGCGCATCATTTCGGATTCTTGGCCGGATTTTCTAATCATAATCCTAAGCTGATGTTAGCGGACCGTCAGCCCCCGCAGGTCATGCTGCGCGGATGGAGCGGGCAGATGATGTCCAAAGGCGCGGCCGTGGTCGAGCAGGCCGATCGTCTATTAGACTATCAAGGGGCGCTGAAGGCGCAAAAAGAAAGGGTGGCAGTGATTCGCAGTTGGGTGGGTACGGAATGGGCTGACAAATCCGGCAAGATATTGCTGCCCCCCTTGGAAGAGTACCGTCGAGAGGCGCAAAACTTGCTCGTTGCGCAAGGTGCTGAGGTGGATTGGGCAAAGATCGATCGCCGTATCGTTAGAGACATGTTGGAACGAGGCCATTATAGCCGGGAACAAGTAGTTCAGGCGCTGGTGCAGGGCTCGCCTAACATTTCTAGTCTAAAGCCAGTGAATATGGAAAGAGACGCTCAGATCCTCATCGACGAAAGTCTTATGGCCAAGCAGTTGAATGATGTGCCAGAGGACAACATGAGTGAGAACTGAGTGGGACCTGATGTTGTTTTGGTTAGAGGACATTCCGGCTTTCAGGTTTGATGGATAGACGGCAATCAGGTCCAAGCGACCCCGTTGAACGCCGTTGCAGCGTAATTAGGGTCTAAAACCCGGGGTGGGCCCGGAGTTTGGGTGGGGGAGCACGGGGTCCCGGAGCGGGGGATGGCTTAGGATCGCTCGGCGGCCAGTTGACGGGGTAGGAAAGACGATGGTGGCTGTGGGCAGAATCTGCCGCAGATTTCTCTGGCCCCGAAGTGGTTAACCGCGGTCCCTATGGCGGATCGCAGCAAGTGAGGGTCAACCCTGCGAGCCCTCGCTCGCACTCACCGTTAATGCAATGCGTGAACGGACTGACCGTCATCGCCCAGTTATCGTGGTACGATAGCATTGACTGAAGGCTGGCAACGGTGCCGCTTGCATGCTGTCCTAACCCGCTGTTCGGGTATTTCCTGGCGACTTTTTCTGGGACCACAAAACAAAGTAAGAGCAACGTACGAAAAATGCGGTGGAGATCATCCGGTCGGAGCATGCCTAGGCGAGTGTTGTCGTATCAAACTTGGATCGAAGCAAACGGCACCGAACTTGCTTTCGAAACTCCGCCGGGAGAACATGGCCATGAGCCTTGGTCCTCGATATCAGCGACGCTAATCAACGGACCCAGTCGTCCGTCGATGAATTCACCAACCGGGCAACGTGTACATGGTAATCGCTTAACTCATTTCGCTGGGATGGGTCATTAGTTGCCATAGGATCTCTTGGGCCTCTTCGACTCCCTTTGCGACCTCAGGCCCCTGAAATCCAGGACGCCAGGGCCTGAACAGTTCGTCGCTCATCACCATTAAAGCGCCGACAGGGAAATCCAAATGTTCTCCGACGTGAAAGAGGGCGGAGGTTTCCATATCTACTCCCAAAGCCCCCTGACCAGAAAAACGCTCAATCTTCGAAGCTGTTTCGCGATAGATGGCATCAGTGGTCCAAAGTGCGCCAACCGGGAGGCTCGGAGCGATGTCGAAGGTTCGCGCGATGAGAAGAGAAGACGCCCTGCCCATACCGTCGTGTTCATAATGGGAAGAAGTGCCTTCGTCTGACCAAGCCTGATTGGCGGCCCACACCGAGCCTATTGGGAGTTTGGGAGTGAGGCTTCCGGCGAACCCCAAAATCCACAATTCTTCGGCCCCTAAGGCGCGCATTTCTTCCAGCACCATCACCGCAGCCGGGGCTCCAATAGGGCCTAGTATGATGCCTAAAGAAAGATCGTCTCGGTACCAAACCGGATTGCGCCATACTTGAAGCGGAGCGACCTGCAATCCCCAATTCGCCAAAGAAGCCGGATTGCTCACATAGGTGAGAGCCATGCGCCGCCTAACCCCGATGCGAGAAACGTCTGGCTCGGCGCTGCGAAGATATTGAAGAAAATCCTGCGGACGAAAATGGGGAGATTCGATGGGTTCGTCGAAGGAATGGATAGCCTGTCACCTCACAAGGCATCGTCTCAATGGTGAAATAAAGTATCGCACGGCAAATCGGATAATCGAACAAAAATGAGTGGCTGACAACGGTTTTGTCGCTGTTGGCTTCGGATTGGGATCCGGCCACGGGCCAAAAATCCGGGTATTTCAATCAAACCGACTCCGAGAGTACGCGAGACGCTACACGACGTTCTCAACGCGAGGGCGGTTTATGCTGAGGTTGGGCCCAAGATTCCGGTGGGCTGCGCATCGTGGTAGACGGTCAACCCCGAGGTGGAGAGCTTGGATGCCGCGACGAGATAGGGGAACACAGCGAAACTTGGAGACGAGCAGGACTTTTGGTCCAGACCTAGAATCTGTATCTGAGGCAATGCTGTATAGACATCTATAAGGATTTTGCTGAACGGAGTGGTAAGAACCGGGGCGTGGTCCAGGTCAAGACCGCGCCTAGTTCATGAGGAGGAGAGGATGGATGGCGCATAGAGCTCAGATAACGGTTCGCCCATTCAACACCGGCGACGAGCGCGTGATGTTGACGTTGTGGCGGGCATCCATGCCGTCTGATGGCATCGACTCAGACACATTGTCGATTAAAGTGCTGGCGGATCCCAACTTTGACCCTGAAGGCTGTCTCATAGCGAGGGTTGAGGACCAAGCGGTGGGATTTGCCTTGGCTCTCGGGCGCAAGATGGTACTGGGACCGGAAGCGGATTTGGAGCCTGATTCTGGGTGGATTACGGTCTTCGGCGTGGATCCGGGGTTTCGGCGGCGAGGGGTTGCCAGCGCGCTGTTTGATCGGGCCGAAGGGTTTCTGCGCGATCGCGGCCATAGGCATATCGAAGTGTCGACTTATGCGCCCAACTATTTTTGGCCCGGGGTCGATTCGGATCGATATCCTGACGCCCAGAAGTTTCTTCAGGCGCGGGGATATCGCCGCCTATATTCGGCAGTATCGATGGATAAGAATTTGGTGGGATTTTCCATTCCTCCGGAAGTTTTAGAGGTTAAGCGCCAGCGAGAAGCGGAAGGCTATCGATTTACCTACCTTAGCCCGCGCTACTTAAGGGCGCTGATTGAATTCAACCAACGGGTTTTCTATCCGGATTGGACTCGGGCAATCCGCGAATCCGTACTCCGACGCGTGCCTTGGGACCGTACCTGGCTGGCCCTCGCACCCGACGATACACTTTCCGGTTTTGCTCAGTTCGGCGCTTATGACTATGTACCGGACCGCTTCGGACCGTTCGGGGTCGATGACACGCGGCGCGGGACTGGATTAGGCAAGGTGTTGCTGAACCTGACGTTAGAGGACATGGCATCGCGGGGATTTCACAACACCTGGTTTCTGTGGACCGGAGAAAAGACCCCGGCCGGATACCTTTACCAACGGACGGGCTTCCAAGTGACCCGTCGTTTTGAGATCTTTGCACGGGATCTGTGACGGCTTGACTAAGAGAGGGAGAGAAACGCATGGCAGGTGAAACTGGGGGAGTCTTGGCAATCGGTGCTCATGCCGCAGATATGGAATTGACCGTAGGAATGCTCATGGCACGCTATGCGGATGAAGGCCATCGGGCCACGTTTTTGCACCTAACCATGGGAGAAAAGGGGCATGCTCGGCTGAGCGCTCAGGCATATGCCGAAGAGAAACGGGAGGCGGCGATGAAAATCGCCAAAGAGCTGGGCGCTGAGGCTCGCTTCATGAGCTACGGAGATGGAGAATTGCCAGAGTCGGAGGAGGTCAAACTGGAGGTGGCCGATATCATTCGTGAAGTTCGTCCGCGCGTGATTATTGCCAACTGGCAGGGAAGCATCCATCGGGATCATCGGCGAGCTTATCACATTGCGGTGGAGGCCCGATTTCTGGCAGGCCTTAGCCGGCTCGAGCGTGCGCGAGGGGCGGTATGGGTGCCGCATTTGCTGTTCGCCGAAAACTGGGAAGACATGGATGGGTTTAGACCCGATACCTATTTTGACACCACCATGACCTATTCCCGGTGGCTGAAGGCCATGGACCATTACGAAATTTGGCGCGATCCGTCGGTTGGGGGATTTGCTTATCGAGATTACTACACCTCGCTGTCGCGCATGCGAGGCTGCTTATCGCGCCATGAACGCGCGGTGGCACTCATGCGCCCTGACGACGATCTGGTCAATCGGCCGTCGGCACTTCTGATTTAACGGTCCTTGGATCCGATGACTCAGACCAAGACGGGCGTGAGAGCGCTCTCCGTAGCGGCCAAGAATCTGGCATGCTCTAATGAATGTTCGCGTTCTCGATTTCGGCGAACGGTCACCGATGAGTCAGGTCAGCTCTTTCGTGAGGCCCCCCGGCGGTTGGGACTCGCTTATCATCTCAACGCCGGGATCATAACCGGTCGTCGCGAGTGATCTTGGAGGCTCCCAGAGCACCTGCGGTGGGTAAATGAAGGCCGGGCGATGGCGAGGTGGATGGGGGGACCAACCTCGCCGGCGCGTCTTGACTCCTTCGGATTCTGAGCGTAAACAGGCCCACCGATCGTGCATCGGATGAGAGCCGAGGCGTCCTGGGATCGGCTCAGCCCAGAGGTTTGAAAGTGTGATTCCGCTGCCATAAGCGTCCCGGTTAGGCTTTAAAGAGCGCTCAGACTTGAAAGGTAACTAACCCACCATAGATGGGTCTTTCTTGTTGGCATTAGGTTCCTAATGAGTTTCCGACAATCCTTTGATCAGCCGATCAGCCGATTACCTCGGCGCCATCAGAGCATCGTAAGGACGGCTTGTGGTTCGGATGGACAGCTAGTTTCATCCTCCCTCGGGCGAGTCTCAAGCAGCGTCGTCTATACCGTGATGATGAGCCATGAATCGTACGGGCTCTAGACCCAAAAGCCACCGCGATGGGATCTCGGCATCGCCGGGGCCGTTTCTGGGCCAGGAGATTGGAGTCGTCCGCGTATCTTCGAGTTTAGATCGCCCTGAATTTGAGAGGCCAAGGTTAGGACGGCTGGTGGTCGGCACTCGCGCAAGCAGTCCGAGCTAAGGACATGGGAAACGTTCTTACGGCCGGCCGGGCCAAACCAAAAAATAACCAAGTAACTCATAGAGGATTAGTACTAGTGTCAACAAATAGAAAGGACAACTTGACTAATATTGAGTATTGGTATTATATTTAAGGAGAGGTGATTGGGCGTGGCAGAATATCGAGCAAATAGTCTCTGCCCTACCTGCGGGCAGGCGATGATAGTCACCGGTTTAAGTTGCAACCAGTGCGGAACGGAGCTTCGAGGAAGGTTTCGTTTGACCCGATTTGATCTCTTAAGCGACGAGCAAATCGTGTTTTTGGAGCGATTTTTACGTGCTCGAGGAAATATTCGAGATGTTGAGCGAGAGACGGGCTTATCGTATCCCACGGTGCGAAATCGCTTGGATAACGTGTTGCGGGCATTGGGCCTCGATGAGAGTAAACCCCAAACAGACGTTCCTGAGGCGATGAAGCTGGCCGTATTGGATGGATTGGCGGACGGTTCGCTAAACCTTCGAACCGCCATCCAGTACCTGCGGGGAGAAGATTCCGAAGCAGATGAGCTGAAGGTTGAGATGAAACACGCAGGCAATGCGGATGACTCTACAGATGTAGTCAAGTGAGCAATCTACCGCCGGGGGGAAAAGCATGAACGACGAAGTCAGCCGACGCATTCGGCAACTGGTATTAGATGGAAAAATTTCAGTCGAAGAGGCCAAACGTTTGACCGACGCAATGAACGAGGACGAGGAGAAGGCTCAGGTTCCAGCGGTGGTGACCGCTGTTCGGGGTGGGCCCAAAGCCTCGACTCTGACCATTCGGGTCGACGAAGATGGGAAACAGGTGGTCAACGTCAAATTTCCTCTTAGTATGGCTCAATTGGCCTGGCCTATCATATCAAAATATTTAGGGCAGGCGACATTGTCCATGAACTTCAATCTCGATCAATTAATTGATATTTTGGCGAACGCTGAAGTGGGACCCATTATGGATGTCCAAGCCGAAGAATACCATATCGTGATGGGGCTGGAGTAGATTTTAAGACAGGCGCAGCCCGATCATAGGCTGCGCCGACTATTTTAGCCTCCGATGGTCCGTTAAACGCATGGATAACGAGTAAAACGATGAAAAACTCCCCCTTATCGACCGATCCCGGTTTTCCACGAAATCGGGCTGAGTCAACTACGACCGACCCCATTTGTGATGTTTTACGCCGAAGTTCAGCCTTCAGTCGACCGCCTTGATTAAACTCCTCGCCGGGTTTAATCCTCCCGATTAGGGACGTGGGCTCAGGGATCGACAAGAATAGAGCGAACTCGGGGTCCCCTGGATACGATCACCAATCATCGATGTCCTCGAAGACCATTTCTCTGGGGAGGCAGCGTTCCTGACCATCTCCGCAGTGCCAGCCCAAACCACATCCCGACCGACGACGCGCTCGGTGCGGTGTTGGAGTGAGCGGGCTTACCTTTGACGGTCGAGTTTCACCGTCAACTGAGGGGTGATCGCGGCACCCGTGGTGAGCCGCACCCAAGGCTTTCCTAGCGAAAGGCCGACTGACCCGGTTCATGTTTAGAGGCGGTAGGCCCGTGGAAAAAGATCGACGGGGTCAGGATCCATCGTAATGCCCGGCCTCGGGGCGATTAGCGGTTCAAATCATTGTCTACACGCGCTTAGCGCGGATGGCCCGATTGCGCGAATCGGTCACGGCCATGGGCGGCGATTGACCAAACACACAAAAGCCTTGGGACAGGACGGTCGTTATCAGAGGGGGCCCTTCACCTAGGATTTTTTCGAACGCGCTTGACCTCAGGGATCGCGGAGGAGAGGCTTTAAGCTGACCCAAGGTCATCACCTATGCGCGTCAGGTTATATCCAAGCGTGGAGCACAGGTTTGACTGATTGATGGAACAACGCGGCGTCGGCGTGGATAATGAGGTGGATGGCTGAGCATGCTAGCTTCCTCGACGACTGATGAGAGCCGGCATAACTTGGGTAAATTCGTTCGTTATGGGTTTGGATAATGCCTTAGTAACAGGCAAATTATCGTGAAGGCGTCTGACCTAAAAGTTGTGAAACCGAGTAATAGCAAGGCTTTGGGAAATATTTGAGTCTTACATTTTTTAAAGATAAAATATTTCATGTTAACTGATCTAATTTATTGCTCTATATGCTACAATCCACAGCGTATCCCTTCGCAACCGCGACATCGAAAGAAGGATCATCATGGTTTGAAATTAAAACGGGCGATGCTTAATCCGGGTTAACGTCTTGATGAAAGATAGGGCGTGTGCCGAGGTCGCTATGAGTCGGTGGTTTTGTGTGTTGGCTAGTCCAACGGCGAACCCGTTGATGGTAGTAATTTACGCGTTCACAATGAGGAGAGGATGAAACCGATGAAATCTAGACGACTTTTTTTCTGCGGCCATCGCGTTAGCGATGACGGGTAGTATGGGGCTTATGACCTTGGTGAACCCTGGTACGGCGATGGCGGCCTCGGGAACCGTGACCATTCCGGAACCAGCGGCCTCTACCCTGGACCCAGCCCAATGGGGACCGCAACAATTACTTGACGCGGACGCCTTGTTTGAAGGTCTGGTCGGCTATAATCAGCAGGGCTGAATTGAAAAAAAAGTGGCGTCGGGGTGGAAGGCCAGCAATGGAGATACGGTCTGGACCTTTTACTTAAGGCATAATGCCCGCTGGTCCAACGGCCAACCGGTGACCGCTCAGGACTTTTACTATGCCTGGACGCGGCTGGCTTCGCCGCAAGATAGTACCGGCGCTCTGTGGTCGGGTGCCATGGGTCAGGTGGCCAACGCCTGGGCTTATCATGGTGAGGCAGTGCCTGCCTCTGAAGTAGGTTTGAAAGTCATCAACAACTATACGCTTCAGATGCATCTGGTAGCACCGCTCGATATTTTGCCGTTTTTGACCACCAGCTCCTCGATGCCGCTTTATCCGCCATCGGTGACGGAGCATCCGACGACTTGGTACTTGCCGCAGAACTTCGTCGGCAATGGGCCCTACGTCGTCTCGTCCTTCACTATCAACGGCGAGATCAAGATGACTTGGAATAAGGACTACGTCGGAGTTCCAGGTGAATATAATGTTGGCAATGTCAACCAAATTGATGTGATTCCGACTCCAACCGTTCCGGTGGAAGACTACTTGGGACACTCGCTGAGCACGGCGTTGGTTACCTCGGCGGCAGACTACGTCTACGCCAAAGGGCACATGAAGAATTAATTGCAGAAGACTCCGGTGGGCGACATCAACTACTTGGAGTGGGACAAGTTGGTCGATCCCTCACCGCTCAACAACAAGCTGGTCCGTGAGGCCATCGCCATGGCGATCGACCGCCAGCCCATCGCTGCCGAAGCCGAAAGTGGGTTGGTTAGCGCGACTTCGATTCCGGCGATCCCGGATTGGCCGCCGGCCAAATACGAGCACAACCCCTATGCCTTCAATGTAAGCGCCGCAAGGCGACTTCTAGCCAAGGCCGGATATCCCAATGGTAAAGGTATGCCTACCCTTTATCTGTATACCACAATACCAGCACCGGGACAGGCAGTAATCCTCAGTATGTGCCCATGGCTGAGGCTGTCGCCGCGGAACTGAAACAAAATCTCGGCGTAAAGTTTACGATCCAGGTGGAGAACCCAACGATTTGGGGAGAACTCAGCACAGACGGCATGCTCAAAGGCATTCTTCCCGGCTATGACATCGCTTCTGGCGGTGAAAACTGGGCCGGTACGGATCCCGGTTCCTACCCCCTGTCGATTAACCAATGGGGGACGGAGTGGGCTAGCGGTGCGATTGGGCCGCAATCATACCGTGATCATGCCGAAAATTGGTTTTTCTACACCTATGATCGCCAAGAAGTCAAGGCATGGGGCAACCCCAGCAATGCGCAAGAAGGCGTCCAAATTTCGCAGTGGCAACCGATTATCTCCGCCGCAAAAAAGGCGATTCCCGTCATTATGGCGTTTTGGAAGAAGCAGCCTGCGGACTTCTTCGACAACAACTCAGGCCTTGGCCCAGGCAGTCTGACTCTCGACCAAACCTTGAACAACTACGTAGCCAGTTACAAGACTGCTAAAACGGCCGCGGAAAAGCACGCCGACTGGGTCAGCTTCTGGAAATGGGTGGGCACGTATGTTTCCAGCCCAGGCGATGCCAGCCTCGGTTTAGTTGATCAGGCGTACGTGATGACTCATGAGCCGAAATTACAATACGACATCTGGTCCTGGACCGGCGTGCTCTGGAGTTCTACCGGCCAACAAGCCCTAAAACTGGCAGCCAAAATTTCCAACACGCTAATGGCGTCAGGTTACATCGTGCCGCTGAACTACGAAGATGACAACTATCTGGTTCAGCCGGGTGTGCAAAATGTCGATCCCAATCCCGACATCGGTGCTTTCGGAAACTTTTACAATCTGCAGTACCTGAACCTAAAATAGCGAAGGCTTGAGCGTGCGGTCGTTCAGCGCTCAGTGGATGGTTGGTTTTTTCTCGTGAACAGCAGACGAGGACGATCCGTCGACATCCGAGAGCTCGGGAAATCACGACATCTTAAGGCAAAGCAAGGGGATTCCTGCGACCGTCGCGGCAAGACCGGCAGGGAGGAGCGCGTCTAATGATGCGCTCCTCCCTCATTGTTGGACAGGGAGAAATGCAAAAATGCAACCTAATCGACCGCGCTTTTGGGGGGTGAAGAAATGGACTCCAAGGGCTTTTGCGGTGAAATTCGGAGGTGGAGGGACAAAGGAGGCCCTTTCCTATCGGAAGGGGCTGACCGTTCCCAGATCTTATAGCAGGTAGTGAAGTGTAGAATAAAGAGCAAAGGAATGATAAGGGGTGATAAGGGACGGCCGCAAAAATCTTTCCCTGCTTAGATTCATCCGAAGGGTGGTCGAGGCGGGTTGAAGGTAGTTTTTTAGCGGGCGTTGGCGAGGCGACGAGATTCCCTCTTGAAGAAAGGGAGATAGCGGTGAAGATTTGGGGCAAACCCCGGGCCATCGCCGACGATGGAGAAACCCGGCAGGCTCAGATAGGTCTGATGTCCATAGCGGGACATGATCGTGGCTTCAGCGTGTCCACGTATTCTCGCTGATCCTGAATCGAACCCATCAGAGCGGCCTTAGACAGACCTTAGCAAGCGATAGCAAGCAAATTAAGGGAGGAGTCATCATGTCCAACATACCCGAGAAGTGGTTGCACCCGGCATTGTTCATTGATGGAAAATTTCAGGAAGCTAAAAATGGCCGCCGCTATAGCGTCACCAACCCCGCCAACGGGGAGGTGGTGGGCAGTGCCCCCGAGGCGTCCCCAGAGGACGCTGAGGCTGCGATTAATGCCGCCTACCGAGCGTTTAAACCGTGGGCCGGACTCGCCGCACCAGAGCGCGCTCAAATTTTGCGAAAGTTTTACGAAGAGATAGTGGCCCACCAAGAAGACTTGGCGCAACTGATTACCGCGGAAGAAGGCAAGCCCTTGAGCGAAGCGCGGGGCGAAGCGGCGATTGGGGCGGAATACGTCGCTTGGTATGCTGAGGAGGCGCGTCGGGTCTATGGAGAAACCGTTCCCGGTGTGAGTGCGAGTCAGCGCATTCTCGTTTTTCGGCAGCCCGTGGGAGTGGTCGGCGCGATTACTCCTTGGAACTTTCCAGTGTCCATGGTGACGCGTAAAATGGCTCCGGCCCTGGCCGCAGGGTGCAGCGTGGTGCTAAAGCCAGCGGAAAAGACTCCGCTCTGCGCTTTGGCTTTGGCTGACCTCGGCGAACGGGCAGGCATGCCTCCAGGGGTGTTTAACGTCATCACTGCTGAGGACCCAGAGCCCTTGGGCAGGGTGTTGCTCGATGACCCACGGGTGCGCAAGTTGAGTTTTACCGGGTCCACAGAGGTAGGTAAATATCTCATACGCGAATCGGCGGCACAGGTGAAAAAATTGTCAATGGAACTGGGTGGAAACGCCCCCACGTTAGTGTTTGCCGACGCGGATATCGAGGTGGCCGTGGCGGGGGTCATCGCCTCCAAATTCCGAAATGCCGGCCAAACTTGCATCTGCCTAAACCGCGTCTTGGTCGAAGCATCGATTCTCGATGAGTTTGGCCGCCGCTTGGCCGCCGCGGTATCCCAATTGCAGGTGGGCGATGGTACGAAGCCCGGTATCGACGTGGGCCCCTTAATTAACGCCGAAGGTCTAGCCAAGGTGCAGTCTCAGGTCGACGATGCGGTGGGGTATGGTGCGATTTTGGCTTGTGGTGGCAAGCGGATTGGCGACCAGCGAGGTCACTTTTATGCTCCGACCGTGCTCCTCAATGTCACTCCCCAGATGGCCATTATGCATGAAGAGACTTTTGGCCCAGTGGCACCGGTGATAGGGTTTCATGATGAGGCCGAAGCCATTAGCATGGCCAATGATACGGTGTACGGCCTGGCATCTTATGTGTTTACTCAAGATATCGCCAGGGTGTTCCGGGTCAGTGAACAACTGGAATACGGGATTGTTGGGGTCAACGACCCCGTGCCCACCGTGGTGCAAGCACCGTTCGGCGGAGTCAAGGAGAGCGGATTTGGTCGCGAGGGCGGACATTGGGGCATGGATCCGTTTTTAGAGACCAAGTACGTTTCGATTCGTATCTGAATCGCAGGCATTGGGGAGCGTAGGGCGCGGTATCGACCTCGTAGCAAAGCGGGCGCAGTCTCTTTGAATTGAGATCCGCTCTCGTCTAGGCACGGGGTCGATGACCCTAGCCGTCGTTTTTAGCCAGTACCACCCGGTCGATTGTGGATCGGTCAAGCCCCGGGCCCAGGGGGGTTAGGTAGGACCGGGACTAGGAGCGGGCATGGTGAGAGATAACCTCGCTTAAAACTCGACGATCTATTTATTTTTTTTACACTGGATGAAGACGGGGTGAACTCATGGATACACAAAGCATGGCTTGCGAAAGCGATGAAAATCCTGAAAAAATAGCTAAAATCTTAGAGGGCGATGCCGTGGACCATGTGTTTCAACCGCTGTGGAATCTGGCCACTGGCCGCGTGGTGGGCTTCGAAGGACTCGCACGATTCGGCGACATGTCTCCGACGGCGGCGTTTGACACGGCGATTCGCATGGGACGCGGTCGCGACCTCGACATCTTGTCCATTCGCTCGGCCCTCGCCCAAGCGCGGTCCTTACCCGGGTTGTTGTTCCTTAATATCCATCCCAATCATTTGAGCTTATCCTCTAGTCCTTCCGGCGGTGTTGGCGTAATCCTGGCCCGCTGGCGTCAGCGCGACGCTCTGGTTTTAGAACTGGTTGAGAGCCCTGAGACGTACCGGGACTTGGCCGTTGCTGGAGTCGAAAGAATGCGCGGGCTTGGTGTGCGTATGGCGCTCGATGATGCGGGCACGGGAATGGCAGATTTAGAACGAATGGCTTGGTTAAAACCGGCCTTTGTCAAATTGGATCGGTCATTAATCGTTGAGGCTCACGAGTCAGGCGACGTCGGGGCGCTCCAGTCTTGGATTAAGGAGGCTCATCGGATCGATGCCCTGGTCATCGCGGAAGGGGTCGAAGACCTGACGATGGCAGACTGGCTTCGGGAACTTAAGATCGACTGGGTGCAGGGTTATGGGTTTGGGCGGCCTGAATCGGCAGAGTTCTGGCGCTCCAAGCTCCGGGTGGATTCAGTTCCCGAGGATCTGGTGGAGGCGGTGCAGGCCTTTTGCCCTCCGGGTTGGGAACGATTTCGCCTAGATGACGGATTTGTGGGCTTGGATGCTCGGGAAATGGGGGATCTGCTCTATGCGGACTTGCCGGTCCCCATTTTTGTCGTGGATGAAGAGGGAAAAATCGCTGGCATGAATCGCGCCGCGGAACGGTTTTCACACATCGGGGTCGATGCTGTTTTGGGTCAACCTGCCGCCACGGCGATGGGGCTTTGGAATATTAGGCCCGAAATCAGCCCAGCGACCCAAGGCTTTCAGTTCCAAAACTTTCGGATTAGTCGACAAGATGGCGGGGAAGCAGTTCATCGAATCACGGTGTTTAGCGCAGAAAAAAAGGGTCGGCCATATTCTGTCATCATTGTTACCAATCTAATCCCCTTTACCCACTTGCCTAGCGCCTTTGCCATCGATACCTTAACCGGGTTGATGTCTAGGGTGGCGTGGGAAGCACAAACCTCGAACCTTGCGGGACACGGTGTGGTGATCTTTATGGATATGGACGGCCTTAAGGCGGTCAACGACTTGTTCGGCCATAGCGAGGGAGACCAGATGCTTCAATTAGCGGGGGCGCGTATCCGCCAATGTATTCAACCGGGCATGTCGGCCATTCGCTACGGCGGCGACGAATTCTTGGTGGTGTGGGCCGGCGCTTCGGAAGACCAAGCCAAAGACTGGACAGAATCGTTAACCAGCTTCGAGCGGGCGGAAGATGAGGGCCCCATTCCGCTGAGGTTTAGCTATGGTGTGGCAGGCTACAGCGATTGGTCAGGACTGGATGGGGCGATTGTCAAGGCAGACCATCGGCTGATGGAGATGAAACAATTCCGCCTACCCACCGAGTCCGGCGCCCTGGTGTTGACCGGGGTGGGCCGACGCACACTATGGAACCCGTCTCAAGGATCGGTAGAACTGGCCTTGCTGGACCCTACGTACGACGATTTGCACAGCGGGACATTCCTCGATGGCGAGAACGAAGCCCGTCGGTTTATCGCTTGGATCGACCCCGATCCGGGCCAAGCGGTGGTAGAAGTCGGAGCGGGCAGCGGCCGCTTAGCGCTGGACGGCGAAATGATTTGGAGGGTGGGCGCGAAGGGTCAGTATTTGGTAACCGACCGCTCCGCGGTGCAATTAGCCAAGGCGTTTCGTCGGCTTCAGCCGGAATGGACTTGGGTTCATTGCCAAGTCGCCGAGGCCAGCGATTTACCGGTGGTATCCGAAACGGTCGATTTGGCTTTGGGAGCGTATTTTCTCTACGATGGCAGTGCCCGAACGGTTCTCAAAGAACTGCACCGGGTGCTGCGTCTAAGGGGCCGATTGGCCTTGGCGGAAGCGGATGCCTGGCACTGGCCTGAAGCGTGGACAGAGTTTTGGCTAAACTGGGGCGTCAGTCTAGACGAACCACTTAGGCCTGTCGAGAATCCACTGCCCGCGCTAGCCCAGTCGCTGGGATTTATGCTGGAAAAGGAGAAGGCGGTCCAGGGCACACTGGTCTTCCCCAATCCGGACTGGGCGCTTTCGTTTCTAGTGCGAACGCCCCTCTGGAAGGGGATTCGTCGTCCTCGGGGCAGCGACATGAGGCAAGTACTGGCGTTGGCTCGAGAACAATTAGCCGAAATTCCCTTGGCAGCCATGAGCATTTCGTGGCAAGCGCACTATCGCTTGTGGCAAAAGGCGGATTGATTTAGGGGAAGACGACGGTCCGATTTTGATAAACCAGGACCCGGTCTTCTAGGTGCCAACGCACGGCTCGGGTGAGGACCATCCGTTCCACATGCCGGCCCAAGCGTTTAAGGTCCGGCACCCGCTGACGATGATCGACGCGTTGCACGTCCTGTTCGATGATGGGGCCTTGATCTAAATCGGCGGTGACGTAGTGAGCCGTGGCGCCAATGAGTTTGACTCCGCGGTCGAAGGCTTGGCGATAGGGATTGGGACCAATGAATGCCGGTAAAAATGAATGGTGGATATTAATCATGTGCCCCGCCCAGGCCTCGACAAACGCGGGAGATAAAATTTGCATATAGCGGGCCAGCACCACCAGATCGATATTGGCTAACAGCGACTGGGCTTTTGCTTCGGCTTGGGATTTGGTCGCCGCGGTCACGGGAATGTGGTGA
Organism: Clostridiales bacterium; assembly: GCA_027365485.1. Taxonomy (GTDB): domain Bacteria; phylum Bacillota; class Sulfobacillia; order Sulfobacillales; family Sulfobacillaceae; genus JAMCVM01. Next base: position 29,401 of record DAHXNH010000366.1, on the reverse strand, counting down.
TAGGGCAGGTGCGCGGATTGGGCCCAGGCTTCCAAATCGGGGTGATTGCTGATGACCACGGCGATAGAGGCCCCGATCTCCCCGCTTTCGCATTGCCAGGCCAGTTCCTTGATGCAATGATCTTCCCGCGACACGAAAACTGCCATCCGGCGCGGGGCATCGCTGCGACTGATCCGAAGCATCATCCCAAATTGCTCGCCTAGATGACGCAAGCTCCGTGACACTTCTTGATCGCTCACCGTGGAGGGAAACTCGACTTCGATGCGCATAAAAAACATCCCTTGATCGGGATCTTCGGAATGCTGGTCGGCCGTGACGATATTGCCCCCGAGTCGAAACAATCCATCGGATAAAGCGGCAATGATACCCGGACGATCCGGACAAGCAATTAAGATGCGAACACGATAGCGAGACGTCATGGGAATAATTTCTCCGTTTCATGGGGGTCTAAAGTCGGACCCAAATCTTTCTTTAGTATATCAAAGCCCGGGTGATCCGGGTAAATGCGAACGAGGCCAGGGATCCTGACTCTGATAGGAGACGTTTCAGCGAACGGTCTTGGGGTTTGAATGTTCGCTATGGTGACATCCGGAAGCGAAAAAGCGTTCGAGCCCGCCGCAAGAGGAGGCCCCGGAAATTTGGGCCATTTCCGGGGCTGAGGCCAGCGATGAGGGGAGGTCCGCCATCGCTGGCCTCAGCAGGTTGAGTGGGATCGTGGTGGTGCTGCTAAATTCGTTTAGCTGCCAACCTTCTTTGCCTTCGGCGATTTTTTCAGCGACGGACGATCGCCGGCAGTGGAACCAGTAAGGACCGAGTCTACCGTGGTACTTAAGGTGACTGGAGGCCCGCCATTGGCACTGGTCATGGAGGCGATGAGGCGATAGCGAGCAACGGGGCGGGGAGTGTTGAGTGTGAAGACCGCATTAAAACTGCCGTTGACGGGAATCGGGCCCACGTTAAGGCTAGGATTGTACACCGATTGGCTGGTCAGCGACGCCGTAGGCTGGCCGCTCCAACCCGAGGGCAAAGTCAGAGTCAGCGTGCCGCCTAAGGGTTGATTGGTCGAATTGTTGATCGTGACTGATACCACCGGATGTTGTGCGCTGGAGGAGGCTTGAGGAGCTGCCGACAAACTAAACGGGGTAATATTGGTTTCGGTGGAATCGCTTAACACGGCCTCGGCGATAGCCGGGGTATCCTCCGGAAAGACGAGATAAACCGGACTCGGGCTAAGGGGCACAATGATGCGCGACCCTCCGTCGGGATTAATCGGATTGTCCATCCAATCATAGGCGACGACCGGACCGCTGCCGGATGGCAGAGTTAATTGACCATTGCCCTCTGGACTCCAGATGGCGACCATGGTTCCGCTCTGGTTGCTGAACGCGTCGGCTATGACGGATGAGCCCAGAGCGAGGCGACCGACTGGGGTATAACCGGACAAGCGGCGGTTAACCGCCGCTAGGGCGGGGTAGCTGATTTTAGGTGTTAAGTCGCTATGTTGTTCGCTAAATCCCGACCCGGGATAAATCTGGGTGAACAGCATGACATGGGACGCTCCGGCGGTCAAACTGTCCAACACCGTTTCCACCCAATCTTGGGCTTGGACCTCAGGGGTCACGTCGTTTGTCGACCAGCCGGCCTCGGTAAGCCATAGACTGCCGCCCACTTTTTGGGCCCAAGGGACGTTTTGCAAGACGGTGCCATAGACACTGAATGTGGGGTTGTTGGGGGGGAGGGCTCCCGGGTAATAGTGCAAGGAGAGGCCAGAATACATCCCCGCGTCCTGGGCGACCAAATTCGCAGCCGTATCGTCATAGGCCAAAATGGTGGCATTGGGCTGGATGGTCCGAATCGCTTGAGCAGCGGCTTCGGCCAGCGTTGCGTATTGGGCCGCGGTTCCGCCCCAATAGGCGCGGGTCACCGGTTCGTTCCACAACTCCCAGGTGGAAATGCCGTAGGTAGACCAGCCGTTGTTGTGGGCGAGCGTGCCTCCTGGGCTATAACGCTCGACTACTTGCCGAACATAGGTGACATACGCGTTTAAGGCGGTGGCAAAACTGACGTTGGCTTTGGGGCCGAAGGGATTCATGCCGTCCGGCCAGGCGGTTAACAGTCCGAGCAGGGTCACTCCTTGGCCGTGGGCGGCCACGACCAGCCGATCCATGCTCTGCCAATTGGGATGAGTGCTCGAAGCTTGGGTGGGAAAGATGGTGGTCGAATTCATGTTCAGTCGGTACCAGCCGATGCCTTGCTCGCGAAGGGTGCGGAAGGCATCGGAGACTTCGCCGCTGGCACTAGACGTCGCCGTGTAGGTGAGATTCCCGTTCATTCCTACCGGGTTGGAGGCATCCGACTCCGCCGAGGGAGGCGGAACCTGGGCGAGACTGGTAGCCGGCAGCGTTTCAATCGGAAAGCCATCGGATGAGGTCAGGGCAAACGACACCGTGTAATACCCCAAATCTGGAAGCGGCAAAGGCAGATTGACCGTGGTTGTGCCCTGAGCCGGCACCGAAGCGGGGACACTTCCACTGTCTACGGCATTCCCGTTAAGATTGTCCGCCGTGTAGGCCACCTGGTAATTGCCGGCCTGTCCAGAACTGTTGGTGATGCTGGCTTTGTATCCCGATGCTTGCCCTTGAAGAAAGATCGCCCCAGGCTGGTTCGGAGTGACCGCGAGGGTCGGCGGAGCCACCATGACGTCAAAGGTGGAGAAGCTGGCATCGGCGTTGGCGACATAAAGGCCCGCGGCCTTGCTAAATCGCGCGCCATTAGGAGGAAACCGACCGGTAATGGTCCAACTGGTGGGCTCAGGTTGACTGCTGAGCCACACGCGACCGTTGACGGTGGTGCCCTCTACCGCCAGTTCCATGGAATAGGTTTGACCGGGACTGCTGGTAAAGGGCATCTGGCTAACCCAACTGGTATTTTCGTCAAGAAGCGACAACGTGCCTCCGTGGAGAATGAGGGCCCACTTTTGCGGATTGGCCGTACCGGTTCCATGGGTAAAGATGCCCACCCGCCAATTGCCGTTGCCGGGAGTGGCGGTAATGGTGACTTGAGCCAGGATGACTTCATCAGTCATATTGGTGGGTACGTATACAAATTGCTTGTCGAGCGGCGTGCGGATGCCGTAGTTGCTGGCGATGAGCGTCCCTTGAGAAACGTTCCAATTTCCGCCAGCTACCGTCAAGGGAGCCAGCGTTCCGGTTTGGAAGTGATCGGTGAGAACCGCGGGCAGGGTCGAAGCGAAGGTGGGAGCAGCCCAAAGCAGGGTGGACAAGAGCAGGCACAAAACCATTAACCCAACTAAGAACCGGGCGCTACGTCGTACGCGATTAACAACCACGGCAAACTCCTTTCAAGAGCGACAAAACGACAACAAAAAACGGCTAAAACGGCCGTATGAGGGAACCATGAACAAGAAATTCGAGGTTGACCAAAGTTTACCATATTTCGACAGGCTTTCTCTATTATACCTCCTATTTAAGTCTATAGTTTTCTTCATCGCCGACACCCCCCGTTGACCATGCAATCGCTGGTCCCAGCATTGAGACCTGGGAGAGTGGTGGTGGCTTTGCCAATCCGCCGATTCCCCGGACCCGTTAGCCAGAGTCCTTGGGGCTTTTGACTTTTGACGTAAGAGGATAAGTCTCAGAGTGAATTTCCCAAACCCACCTTACTCTTAAACTCTTTCGAGGGCCGATAGGCAAGAGAGGGGGTCGGAGCTAAACTTCGATCCAATCATCCCCAGATCCGTCGGGGCAAAGCCTAAACCGAGCCCATCCGGTCAAAAAATTGGCCGTTAGTCAGCGCACGGTCTCTTCGCTCGATAGGGCGTGAGCCACCCAGAAGAGAGAAGCTGGGGGATTATTGCCGACTCTCAGGGAGTCGAGAGGCACCGAAAGAGCGGATAGGCAGGGGAGAGTCAGGGGCGGTGGTTGTCTCTAGGTACCCCGGATGGTGACCCGGTCGGGGACGCTGAACGCTCAGGGGAACCTTATAGGCGCTATCCTTGGCCAATGTAGACGGGGAGTCTCACTGCGGCCAACCTCCCCATGAAATGGAAGCCAGAGCCCAACTGAGGATAACGGCTCTGGCCGAATGGGTTTGATACGGGTCGGCGTTAAAACAGGCCTAGGCCAAACATATCCGGGGTCCACCACTGCGTCGCGCAGAAACAGTCGTCAGCGCAGCGCTGGCAGGCACTGCACGTATGATCGGGACACAGAGGAACACGGCAGTCCGGGCATTCCGATTGATTGGGTGCACCGCAGGCGCACCGAAGATCTTCTTTCATCGGCTGAACTTCCTTTCTTTCACCAGGGAATCTTACGAAGCGCTGGTGGGTTCAGCCGTATTATGGGAACTGTGAAAAATTTTTATTCGACAAGTTTTATTCGCCCAATGCAGAAAGCAGGGACGACCAGTCGACGTTGCCACCCGAGAGGACGGCGACGACATTTAGACCGTGGAGGGGATGGTCGGGGGCCAGTGCGTAAGCCAGGGCGGTAGCCCCCGACGGTTCGACGACTTGCTTGGTGCGTTCGGCCAGGAGCCGAGTCGCCTCAACAATCGCCTGGTCGCTGACCGTGACCACTGCATCCACCAGGCGCTCGATGAGGGGCCAGGTGAGTTCCCCCGGGGTTAGCGCTTTTAGCCCATCAGCCACCGAGATGGTCGACTCGAGGGTAACTCGATGGCCGGCCGCCAGAGAAGCACTCACCTTGGCGGCACCTTCAGGCTCGACGCCGATCACCCGGACATGCGGAGCACTGGACTTGATCGCCGTGGCAATGCCGGAAATCAGGCCCCCGCCCCCGATGGGCACCAACACGACCTCGACCTCCGGCCATTGCTCCAAAATCTCAAGGCCGACCGTTCCTTGGCCAGCCATGACAGCGTAATCATCATAGGGAGCGACCAATGGATGGAGGTCGTCCGCCAGGGCAAGGGCGCGGGCTAAGCGGTCAGCACTGGTGGTGCCCGCATACTCGATGCGGGCACCAAAGTCTTGGGCCGATCGCACCTTCAACCGGTTGGCGCCGTGGGGCAAGATGATGGTGGCTGCAAGTCCCAGCGCCCGGGCAGCATAAGCTACGGCTTGGCCGTGGTTGCCCGAGGACGCAGCCACGACCCCTTGCACCCGAGTTCGATCGAAAGTTAACAGACGATTGAAAGCTCCGCGAATCTTGAACGATCCGGTGCGCTGCAAGTGTTCAGCTTTCAGACGGACGCTGGCCTCAGTGAAGTCCGAAATGCTGCGCGAAAAAATCAGGGGCGTCGTTCGAATCCTGTTTTGGAGGCGGATCCGGGCTTGGCGCAACGACTGCAAAGTCAGAGTTTCCGGCCGAGATTCGGTCATACTTTGAGGGTCCACCAAACTGGGTGATCTTTGCCGGGGATGGCTTGGTTGAGTTCCGATACCGCTTTGACTTCGTGCTTGACCTTTTTAGCCAGACCGACGGAAAAGGCTCGGGTGTCATATTCGATCTTCTTGCAATGATAAAGCTTCTGAGCAGCCTCGACGAAATGGATCAGGTCCTGCGAGGCTTCTTTCCATTCTTCGTCGGTCAAAAAGGAGAAGTAACGGCCCTTCCACATGCTCAGGCGCACGGTAAATTTGGTCAGCCATTCCACGGTTTGCGAACGTTCGCCCAAGTGGTAGGTTTGCAGATAGAGCAGCAAAGGTTTGGTGTCTTTTTGCTCCGGATGCCAAAAGACTAAGTCAACGAAGATGCTTGAAGTTCCCGATGACAGCGGGGGTTTATTGTCGTGAATGTACTCCATGATGTCACTGCCTTCCTAACCCTGTAGTAGCCCAAATGCTTTTCCTTACAGCGGATGGGCCGTCGTGCTTAACTCCACTTTGGGTTCTGCGGTCACTTTGCTCGATGCCGGAACGCTTTCCGTAATCCAGACGTTGCCGCCGATCACACTAGCGCGACCAATGACCGTAGCTCCTCCTAAAATTGTCGCCCCCGAATAAATGACGACATCATCTTCGATGGTCGGGTGCCGTTTTTGTCCGCGAATGATGGCCCCAGAAGGATCCCGGGGAAAATTCACCGCACCTAGAGTCACTCCTTGGTATAGGGTCACACCCGAACCAATTACCGCCGTTTCGCCAACGACCACGCCAGTACCGTGATCGATAAAGAAGCGGCGACCGATGTGCGCGCCGGGATGAATGTCGATCCCGGTTTCGCGGTGGGCAATCTCGCTCATCACCCGGGCCAGCAAAGGGGCCTGATGCTGGTATAAGAGATGGGCCAAACGATAGACCATGGTGGCATAGAAGCCAGGGTAGGTAAATATCACTTCTTCCCGACTCTGAGCCGCCGGATCACCCTGGAAGGTGGATTCTACATCCTCAATCAGCATGGTTTGGATCTCTGGCAGCTCGTTTAACAGGACTTGGGCGACAGGCAAAGCCTCCGCCAAGACCGAGCAGGTGCTGGACTGTGCTAGGGCCAGGTCACAACTATGGGCTTTAGTACGGTGCATCAAGTGGGCGCTGCGCCAGGCAATCAAGCCCAAAAGTTCGATCCGCCCTGGGGCTGACGAGGCGTCGCCGTCAGGCCAGGGGTGCTGAGCAGGAAACATGACACTTTCCAACTCAGCTAAGAGCCGGCGAGTATCTTCGCGAACCGAAGAGTTTTCTAGCGGAGCTGACCGGATTTGATCCCTACGGTACTCTAGGCGCAAGGCGATTTGGCTGAGATTTTCTATGGACAACACTCCGGATTCACTGGCCATGGAGGGAACTCCTCGGGGCGGGGCGGTTTTTTTGCCCCACCTCCGCCCAAAAAGCCGCCAGGGTTTTTGCGCCCCGATAAAAGTTGACCAGGTGAAAATGCTCGTTGGGGGCATGGAAATTTTCCGTAGGCAAGGCAAATCCCAAAAGGAGCGTCGGCATCGCGAAAAGTTCTTGCAAGGTGACCACCACCGGAATGGAACCGCCCATTCGGATGTATTTCGGATCTTGCCCAAATACTTGGTGAATAGCGCGCGCTGCCGCGGCTACTGCCGGATGGTCAAGGGGGGTGAGGGTCGCTGGACTGGCTTCACCCAGGTCGACGGTGAGCCGGACCCCGGGTGGGCAGTGAGCCCCAAGGTGTGCTCGCACCGCGTTCAACACCGCCGATGGATCTTGGTGAGGCACCAATCGACAGGTGATCTTGGCCTGGGCCTGGTGGGGAATGATGGTCTTTCGACCTTCTCCAATGAACCCCGACCACATGCCGTTGACTTCAATGGTAGGACGGATCCACGTCCGTTCCAAAGCAGAAAATGTTGTCTCACCGAACAGGGCATCGAGTTGGAGATCGGACAGAAACGCGTCATGGTCAAACGGCAGTGACGAAAGCGCTTGTCGTTCCTGATCCGTAGGCTCATCTACGCCATCGTAGAAGTGAGGCACACTGACCCGACCTTGGTCGTCATGCAGAGAATCGATGAGATGAGCCAAGACATGGGCGGGATTAGCGACCGTGCCCCCGTAGACCCCAGAATGCAAGTCTTGAAAAGGCCCGGTGATGGTGATGTCTAACGCGGCCAAGCCTCGCAGTCCGTAGCAGATCGCTGGCATCTCGCGGTCAAACATGGGCGTGTCGGAGATGACCGCGAAATCTGCATTGACCAACTCGGGCCGCTGGCGGATGAACTCGGCTAAGTGGGTGCTGCCTATCTCTTCTTCGCCTTCGCACAACATCCGCAAATTGACCGGAAGGTCCTTCACGGTCTTGATCCAAGCCTCGGCGGCAATCAGTTGCATGAAGAGTTGACCCTTGTCATCGCTAGATCCGCGAGCGTAGAGAATCTCCCCTTCCACGAAAGGTTCAAACGGAGGATGCAGCCAAGACTCCAAGGGATCCACCGGTTGGACATCAAAATGACCATAAATAAGTACCGTCGGCTTATTTGGATCTTCGCCATAAGCCGCACTGACCACAGGGTGTCCGCCCGTCTCCAACATTTTGACCGAAGAAAATCCCGCCTGCACCGCGCGCCGAGCCAGCCACTGCCCCGCCTCGCGCACCTGGCGGTGGTACTCCGTCAGCGCGGAAATGCTAGGAATCTTCAAGAATTCGATGAGATCCAAAAGATGGGACTCTCGGTGTTCTTCTAGGTAGGTCCAAACCGCCTCAGGCATCTGCAACCAGAAACCCTCCCAGCTTTGATCGATGGTTCTATGATAGCGAAAGCGGTCAAGTTTCGCTAGCGTCTATACTCAAGCCGTCAATCGACCGCTAAATGTCTAAAGCTGTGAATCTACGAATCGCTAAAGTTAAAAGAAACTGAAAATGCTCCAGAGGCCCAGGGCTAAAAACCCTAAGATAATGGCAGCAAAGAGAAAGGTCCGTCGTAAATGCATGCGCATCGATCCCATGGCTCGACTACGAACCGCGATCCAAGCTAAAAAGAACAGCGTTACGGGCATGAACAAGCCACTGGCAGCCTGCGCCCAGACCGCAATCTGCGCCGGTGAGAGCCCGGGCAGCAAAACCAGTGCAGCTGCCACCAAGAGGCTGGCCGCGTGCACCCAGCCGGCGATGCCCTCGGTCGGCGTGTGCGGGCGCTGGCTAGCAAGCGTGGGTGCCAGCAATTCCCGGATCATCCATGATGAAGACAGACCAATCGTCACGGCAGCCAAAAATCCCGCGTCGAAAAGACCGACGGCAAATAAAGTGCGACCCAAAGGACCGGCGATGCGGGTGAGATTGGCGATAGGGATGGTCAAAGAAGTTTTGGTGCCGGCCGCCAGGGCACCGATAAAGAGGGCCACCACCGCCATCACAATCTGCACGACTATGCCCAGGCGGACGTCGGTCCGCCCGCGCTGGAGGTTTTGCGGCGTGCCCGCCCACGTCGCGTTTTGTTGCCAGTAAATCATCCAAGGGGCGACGGCATTTCCGGCCAGCGCCAGCAGTAAGAAGGGCGTCGATCCTCCGAGACTCCAGGATCCAAAGGCGGCCTGCACTCGACTAAGATTGACGTGAAGCATCAGCCCCAGCGGGATAAACGCAAACGTAAAGCCGGCAAAGGCTAGCATCAGCCGTTCGATGCGTTGGTAGCTTTTTAGCCGGGTGACCAAGATCACTAAACTGAAGGAGATGATTACCCCGAGCCCCCAGGGAATCCCAAACCATGACAGGGCGAGGGCCATGCCTACGAATTCGCTGACCAAGGTGAGCAGGTTTAAGCCATGCAAACATAGGCCGTTGATTCGCGCCGGCCAAATCCCGAAGTGCTCGGTAATCAAGGCGGCAAAAGGTTTTTTGGTGGCGACGGCCACGCGTAGCGCCAACTCTTGAATGAAATAGGTCACCGGCGCCATGACCAAGAGGGCAGGGATAAACCAGAGCAAGTGATGAGTGGCTCCGGTGACCACATAGGAGAGGATGCCGCCGGCATCGTTATCCGCGGCTAGTCCTAAAACGCCCGGACCCATGAGAGCGAGCAACAATATTAACCGGGGGGGGGATGGATTGGGCGGACGATTGGGAGTTCGCATGGTCTGCAACGCACCGGCTCCTTTCGTTACGCCGTTATCGTATGTCAGAATCGAGCCGGCGTGCGAATGGTTTGAAACCGTCAACCGCAGTCTGTCGAAGAAAACGTTTGCCATAAAGCAGGAGATCGGCTCGCGTTTTAAGAATTTTGGCAGAGAAAGAAAGTGAGGCCGCCATGCAAGAACAAGAGAAAGTCTTTAAGGATCCGGTCCATGGATATATCTACGTTCATGATCCGATGATTTGGGACGTAATCAATGCCCGAGAGGTCCAGCGTTTACGACGAATCAGACAACTCGGCACCGCATATCTTACGTATCCCGGGGGCGAACACAGCCGTTTCTCTCATTCCCTTGGGGTCTATGAGGTGATGCGCCAAATTTTATCGCATTTTGATCGCAATGGCTACGGACTGCCCGCAGCGGATCAACGGTTAGCCTTAGTCAGTGGATTGTTGCACGATGTGGGCCACGCGCCGTTTTCGCATGCTTTGGAGTCCGTCTTGGACACTCATCATGAGGATTGGTCGGAGGCGATTATTCGCCACCCCTCGACTGAGGTGCATCAGGCGCTGTCCCGGGTTTCTCCCGATTTTCCGGCCGAGGTGGCGGACGTCATTGGCAAGACCCACCCCAATCGTTTAGTGGTTTCCCTGGTTTCTGGTCAACTGGATGCGGATCGGCTGGACTATTTGATGCGCGATTCGCTGTTCACCGGAGTGGATTACGGAAAATTTGACCTGCCTCGCATTGTGCGTATCATGTTGTCCCAACAGGACCGGTTGGTGGTCAAAAAAAGCGGGCGCTATACCGTAGAGGCGTATCTCTTGGCTCGCTATTTCATGTACTGGCAGGTCTACTTTCATCCGGTATGCCGGGCTGCCGAGGTCCTTTTAAAAATGATTTTACGTCGGGCGCAGCATCTGGTCGGCAAAGGGGCGCAAAAGCTTTCGCCTTTTCCCGAATTTGATCGCTTGCTCGCCGGAGAGTGGTCGCTCGCCGATTATTTGGCCGTCGACGATCCGATCTTGCTGGCATCGTTTACGGCCTGGCAGCGCCATTGCGATCCTATCTTGTCTGATCTCAGCCGCAGGTTTTTAGATCGAAGACTACCCAAATATCGAGAACTGGGCAGTACTCGGCCTACGGAGGAGACCTTAAAGGTGCTCAACCACTTGGTGGCGGCTGCCGGGTTTGATCCGGAATATTACTGCACCATCGACGAAATCGGTGCAGTTTATTATGATTATTATTTGGGGGATCGAGATGAAGTGCACGGTGACGGTCTCTTCTTGGCCGATGAAGAATCCGGCGAGCTGACCGAAGTGTCTCAGATCTCCCGGGCTATTCGGGCCATGGCTCAAGAGACCAAAAGGCGGGTACGTCGAGTCTATATTCCGGAAGAGGTCTTGGCGAATCCTCGGTTACGTGATACGTTGCATCAAATAACGGACCCCGTGAAAGAATGGGGAGAACTTGACATCGCGGCGGATGACCGCGGCGATGGAAAGGAGATTTGACTTGTTAGACATCCAGATGCTGATTCCAAGCGACACCCCACCGACCGGAGGAAATCAAATCTCTGCGGAGCGGGTGCGCCATGGACTGTCGCTCATTGGTATCGAATCCAACGTGGCCCATTACGACCCCGACCAGCTTCCGCCGGCTAGGGTGTATCATGCTTGGAACGCCGTGCGAGTCGGCATGGAATTAGTCGCCCGGGGTGTTCCCCCTTCCTGCCTGGTGGTGACTTGGACGGGAACGGACTTATGGCAAGACTGGGAGGCTGATGCGCCTCGAATTCGCGAAGGCTTGAGTCGGGTAGAATCCCAGGTGGTATTTACCGAAGATGCCCGCCAACACCTGTTGGCTAAAGCGCCGGAGTGGGAAGATCGGATTCAACTGATTCCGCCCTCGGTGGATACGGACGCGTTTAGCCCGGATGATCCCGAGACCTTGGTCGGCCATCCGTTAGTGCTGGTCGCGGGGGGAATCCGTCCGGTGAAGCGCTCGGCTTGGGCCATCGATTTAGTGGAAGGGTTGCGTCGACGCACGAACATGGAGATTAATCTGGCCATTGCCGGTCCAGTGCGGGAATCTAGCGAGGGTGAACGGGTTAGTCAAAAGGCCAAAGGCCGGCCGTGGGTCCACCTCTTGGGTGAGGTGCCCAAACGGGAAATGAAGACGTGGTATTGCGCTTCGGATATCGTCCTCAATTGTTCCGAAGTCGAAGGGGTGTCCAACGCCTTAATGGAAGCCATGGCGTGTGGAGCTTTGGTGGTCGCCACCGACATTCCGGGGAACCGCTATCTCATTCAAGAAGAAGTGACCGGGCTCGTTTTTGACAGTGAGGAAGAGTTCATTTCCCGGGTGGCGCCCTATCTCCAGGGGACAAAAGATGCTGAACCGATGCGGCTAAACGCTCGCCAACGAATTTTGGATCGGCATAGTTTAGACAAAGAAGCGGAAGCTTACCGCTTGTTGTATGATCGTTGTCTCGGCTGTGTGAGTCGGAGGTAGAGGATGCGCTACGGACTGATTCGGTTGGACATCGAAGACTTTTTGACGCCAGAGTCAGATGACGGCCTGCAAGCGATGCTCGATCAACTCGACCGCCATCGCTTGCCCGCGTCGTATGGTGTGGTCGGTGAAAAGGCGCTGGCCTTAGCCAATCGCGGACGGCACGAACTGCTCGATCGTCTGCGGCAAAAACCCGCCCTCGGATTTCACTCGACGAGCCATAGCCGCCACCCGACCCTGGCCGAGGAATTAGAGCCGCTGGCGTATCCGGCCGGGGTCGATCGCTTTGTCGAGCGCGAAAGCGTCGGGGTGGGCGCGGTGACCGACCTGATGAAAGCTCCTGTCTATTTTACCCAACCGGGGGGGAATTGGGTGCCGCAAGCGACCCAAGGCTTGCCTCGGATGGGGATGGAGCTTTATTTCAGCGAGTCGTGGAACAGCTATTTGGTGGAATTGACGGAACCGGTGTGGCTGGACCAGGTTCTCCATTTTTCGCTTCCGGTTCCCACTCCGGCTCCTTTCTTACTGGGATTGCCCAATAATTTGGATGCGGCCATTTCTCGCCTTCGCAATATCGGCGAAACGGTCCCCGAGGGGGGAGCGTTTACCATCATGACCCATCCTACGGAACTCGTGGCGACGAAGTTTTGGGACGCGGTCAATTTTGCTCAGGGGAAGACCGTGCAGACGCTGAGGCCGGCACCGTTGCGATCTCGAGGGGAACGCGAACGGGCCATCCACGCCCTGGACCAGTATTTTTTGACCGCATCCGAACTGCCTGGGATTGAGTGGCTCGATGTGGCGACCATGGCCAATAGGGTCGAACCGCGAAGGCCTTTTGACGTGCGCCGAGACCAACTAGATGGAGCTCTGCGCCGATTTGGCTTAGGGCCGACCCGGCTTTCCGATGGGACCTTGTCCGCCAGCCAATGGGTCTATCTTTTAGCTTATTTTATCGCCCATCCTGGGGCCCATGAAGTTTTGGTCCCGCTGGTAGATGCGCCCAAGGATTGGACTGAAGCGGACTTCGGACCGGGGCCGCTCTACGGCCATGATGATTTAACCGCGGCTGCCGAAGAGGCGTTGGCCCGGGTGGATGCGGAGCGTGAGTTGCCCGCCCGGGTGGCGGGGATGGCGGTTGAACATTTTGCAATCCTGGCAGCGCATCGGCTGCTGGCCCTCGACGAGGTGACACCTCTGACGTTTTTAAGCTATGTCAAGCCGACTGAAGAGCTTCATTGGGATTGGCCTATTTTTGCCCCCGACTTTCGTCCCTACCGCCTATGGCAAGAGACCCGCCGCCTGGCTTGGACTATCGCTCCGGTCCAATGGAAGGCGTGATTCAAGCTTGCAAACCGGATTCACTGAAGAGGAGGATGGCGATGTACGCGGTACGAATTTATGAACCCGGGGGACCGGAGGCTCTCAGCTATGAGGAGGTGGACACCCCGGAACCGGGAGCCGGGATGGTTCGGATCAAGGTGCGTGCGGCCGGGGTGAATCATCGGGAAATCTGGCAGCGCCAAGGGCTCTTTGGGACGTTCGCCCAGCCTCAGATTCTGGGATCGGATGCAGCCGGGGAAGTCGACCGATTGGGAGCGGGAGTCGGGGGCTTGGAAGAGGGTCAGCGCGTGGTCATTAACCCCGGGCTTTCCTGCGGCCTATGTTCAGCGTGCTTGGCCGGGGACCAACCCGCCTGCACTCGCTTTGGCTTAGTCAGCGGAGCGTACGCGGAATATATGGTGGTGCCAGAGCGTAATGTGGTGGCGATGCCCAGCGGACTGACCTTTGTGGAAGCGGCTTCGCTGGGCATTCCGTTTGTCACCGCTGAAGCAGCATTTGCCGCGGCCGACGTGCGGCCCGGTCAGGTGGTGGTGCTCTGGGGGGCCAGTGGCGGGCTGGGCATGGCCGCTCTGCAGCTGGCCAAAGTGCGAGGGGCTCGAGTGGTTTCGGTGACACGAAGTGCCCAGAAGCAGGAAGTGTTGAAAAAGTTCCGTAGCGACGAAGTCTTGGTGTGGGATGGATCGAGCGCGCTCGCGCCCGACGTCCAGCGCTTGACCGCGGGCCGCGGGGCCGACGTGATCATGGACTCGTTGGGGGAGACGACCTTTAGCGACTCTTTGGCCATGTGTCGCCGAGGTGGCGTGGTCATTTCGGTCGGAGCCACAACCGGAGGCAAGGTGGCTTTGGAACTCGGAGAGATTTTTAGGCGGCGTTTGACCGTAATCGGCGCATTTTTAGGCAGTTCATCGATTCTACCTCGTATTTTGCCCTTGTTTGCTCGAGGTCAATTAATGCCGGTGATTGATCATGTCTATCCCCTGGAACAAGCCGACCAGGCCCATGAGCAGTTGGAGCGGGGCGACGTCGTGGGCAAGGTGGTGCTGGAGGTCTAGGCATATCCCCGAACCGTCCGGTTCATACTGAACCCGATAAAAGGCCGGGGGTGCGATCTTGCCGAAACCAACGGGGGCATGGCAGTGGCAGGAAAAATGGGGAGGGCGATCTATTTGGCAGCGCTTTTGGCGCTGGCGGGTTGCGGCCCGGGGAGTCTTCCGTCGCCTATGCATAATGCGCTGCCGACAGAACATGGGTTCATGAAGGGCATGACCGAAGCGGGATACCAGCGAAATGTGTTCCTCGAGTCTCAGGTGTATGCCTCGTTAGGCCAGCTGCGCGGGGACGGCGTCAATTGGATGTCGCTGCAGGTAGCGTGGTATCAAAAGAACGACGAGTCCGACCGGATTTTTGCCGATGACAAAGAAACACCGAGTGACGCCAGCGTCAATCGCTTGATTGCCTATTTATGCGGGCTGGGTATGCGCGTGTTTTAGATATTTTCATTAATGCCAACTGCCAGAACGCCTGGCAGGCTACATTTCAACCCAAAGACCCCAAGGCCTGGTTTCGCTCCTATGATCACTAGCTCATTCACTATGCGCAACTGGCCGAGGCGGACCATGTCAGTCTATTTGCAATCGGCGATGAATTTGACCGCCTCGACGATGTGTCTCAATACGAGCCCTATTGGGTGCGAGCCATCGCTGATGTTCGTCAGTACTATCACGGGCCGATCACGTACGGGGCGGACTATCCCCACTATCAGAAGGTTACGTTCTGGAAATTGTTGGCGTGGTCGGGGTAGACGCCTATTTCCCTCCGACCACTTCGGAACTAGCGGCGGCTTGGGATCGTCTAGCCGAGAAGATTCAAACCTGGCGGATGGCTTCGGGGCTCGTGCGAAAACCTTTCGTGATTACGGAGTTGGGCTATTTTTCTGGCAACGGGGCCGCAGCCAACCCTGGTGATTGGACGCCCTCGGCGGCGGTGAATCTCGGTTTGCAAAAGCGATGCTATCAAGCCACTTTTCAAACCATTTACCGCCGCCCATGGCTCGCCGGCTTGTTTTGGTTCTGGTGGGCCAATCCATCCAAGCCGCACTGGAAAGGCGGTCCACATGACAATGGCTATACGCCGCGTGGGAAACCCGCCCAATCGGTGCTTCGCTATTACTTTCATTTACGCCATGGTATACCTATGCCGGCCTTGGAAAGTAAAGTGTGACCATCCCGCCATGGCCCGGAGGCGCCACATTTTCGGCTTCAGCGCGCCCTCCTTGCGCGGCCATCAAGGCATGGACGATGGAAAGGCCAAGGCCGCTGCCTTCCCCTGATCGCGCGCGGTCGCCGCGATAGAAACGATGGAAAACCCGGTCTTGGGCACCTTCAGGAAATCCCAGACCATGATCACGGACCATCAGCCATCCGCTATCCGCACTGTTTCCAATTTCGAGGTGAATGGAGGTGCCCTTGGGGGTGTGGCGCTCAGCATTGTCGACCAAATTAAACAAGATTTCGCTTAGCCGGTCGGGGTCGGCTAGAATCGTCACGGTGTCAGGAGTGGGCTGGATGTTCAGACGGTGACCAGGGCATAGGGCCTCCAAGGTCGGACCGATTTCCGTCAGCCAGCCGCCAAGATCGATGGGACGAATGTGAAATTCGTGATGGGGGGCTGCATCGAGACGCGACAAGGTTAGCAGCTGGTTGACCATACGCGCCATGCGCTGGCTCTCCCGGCGCATGGCGCGTATGCCTTGAGCGGTCTCCTCGGGATTGAGGTCGCCGTTATCTAACAATCCTAAAAATCCGTTAATGGCGGTCAAGGGAGTGCGCAGTTCGTGGGACGCGTCGGCCACAAACCTTCGCATTTGGTCGGAAATGGAGCGTTCCTTGGCGAAGGATTCTTGGATTCGCACCGACATGGTATTCACGGCATGGCTCAGCTCCCGCAGTTCTTGTGGCTCCAGGGGCACCGGCACGGTACGTCCCCATTCGCCTCCGGCAATCCTAAGGGTACTGGCGACCACGGGCCGCAACGGATCGAGGGCGCTGCGAACGGAGAGCACGCCCATCGCAGCAAAGAGCACAATCACGGCCAGGATGACCGCGCCAAAAATTTCCGTGTCTTCGAATAAGATATGGTTCATCGACGACACCGAGGAAAGCATCCAGAGATAGCCCAAAAGATGCTTGCCGTGCGTTAGGGTCTCGGTAATGACCACCCGCCCATGCCACAGATAGAAGCTGGATGCCGGTGTTAAGACGGTGTGTTTGGGGAGATCGGGTGAGATCACGATTACCTTGCCTTTGGCATTGGCCACGACGATTTCGGTACCCGGCGCTTTGAGCCGAGACAGAATGCTATGGATAGAATGGACCGAATAGAGATGGTGCGTTCTTTTGGCGGCAGGCAGCGCAGAAGCCGACACCAAAGTATGGGATTTAACGAGTAGATGCCGGGCAAACGACTCTAAGACGCCTGCCGAGCCGCTGAGCGTGCGAGCCACGGTTTGATACAAAATATTTCGCAAGATGAGCCATTGACTGACGCCGATCACCACCAAGACCGACGCCAGCAGAACCAATTGACGGACGATGAGCAGTGAGGCCAGGGTGCGGCTCTTCAAGGCTAACCTCCCAGGCGATAGCCAAATCCGCGAACGGTTTGCACCGTCTGTTTTTCGGTATCTCCGATTTTGTCGCGAAGACTCGAGATGTGAACCTCGACCAAATTGTCATCGCCGGGGTACTCGTAACCCCAAACATGGGTGAGGATTTGACTTTTAGAGACGACCTGGCCGGGGTTTCGCATCAAGTAGCGCAGGAGTTCATACTCTTTGGCGGTCAGATTCACCAGTTGCCCGGAGATCTCTACGCGGTGGGCAGAATCGTCCAAAAAAATCTCTCGGAAGCGCATCTTGGTGTCTACGTCCCGCTGCACTCGGCGCAGTCCCGCTTTGAGTCGCGCGACCAATTCGTCGAGTTCAAACGGTTTCACCACGTAGTCGTCGGCCCCGCCATCCAGACCCTGGACCAGATCTTGCGTGGCGTCGCGTGCGGTTAGTACCAAGATATAGAGTTCAGGATCTTGACGCAGCTTGCGGGTGAGGTGAAACCCGTCTTCTCCAGGCAGCATGATATCGACGATGGCCGCGTGCGGGGCTAGCCGTCCTACTTCCGCCAGGGCGTCTTCTGCCGTGGCATACGCCTCGACCTCAAACCCACGATGGCCAAGACCCATCACCAAGAGATCACGAATACTCTCTTCGTCGTCGACGACTAAGATGCGGGCTTCGCTCTCGTTCATTTGAGATCGGACGTCAGCGGATGGGGCGAGAAAAAGTATTCGCCGACGTCCCAACCCGCTCGGGCAATGACGCGCTCGACCAGCATTCGATCGTGTTGCAAAAGGTCGGCTTCATGGGCGAAGTCTAACGGTTCTTCCGGTAAAGCATCGGCAAAATAGGTGTGCAGCATGATCCGCACCTCCAAGTGGGCACCGATGTGGTTGGCCTCTTCCACAGTAAGTTCACTAAAGGGGATGGCCCGATTGAGCACGGCTTGGGTCACATCCAACTCATCCACAAAATTGTGGGTTTGGACGGTGTGATATTTCTCCAAGAGATGATTTAAGGTCTGCTCTTGGTTGGACGTTAGGGTACGGCCTTCAGCATAACCCCACGAGCGGCGAAACGGCATGTCGGTTCTCCCTTCGTCCCGCGATCAGATGACGGGTACGTTAATAGTATTATCATTTTTCCGACCAAACTGCTAGTTCGAGGCCGGACTCGGACGATGTCGTCGTTCGAGTTCTCGAGCTACTTGATCGGGATGGATGCCGAATTTCTCCCAGACCAAGGCCAGATGAAAGAGAAGATCGGCGCTTTCCCAGATGAGTTCCTGACTGTGGCTCTCGCCCGGGGTCAGAGCCGCAATGATGACTTCGCCCGACTCTTCAGCGATCTTTTTCAAGATCCGATCCGGGGTAGCTTTCAACAAACGCTGGGTATAGGAACTGGGATCCTCGGGGCCGACGGCGCGCTCATGAATCCACCCGGCGAGGGCATTGAGAATTTGGCCGGAATCGGCAAACTCACCGGGGGCCTGATCAAAGCATCCGGGAGTGTTGCGGTGGCAGACAGGATGCACCGGTTGAGCTAGGTAGAGGTAGCTGTCGTGATCGCAGTCGACCAGGACTTCATCGACTGGGAGGATGTGGCCCGAGGTCTCGCCCTTCTGCCAGAGGGTCTTTCTACTACGCGAGTAAAAATGGGCGAGATGGGTCTCGCGGGTCTTTGCCAAGGCTTCGTCATTAGCGAAGGCCAACATCAGCACCCGGCCCGTCTTGATATCTTGAACCACTACCGGAAAAAGCTGTCGTCCGTCTTCGATTAAATCGGCCATCTCACTGCTACCCCCCGTTGGATTAGTGCCTCTTTAATATGAGGTAAATCGGTATCGCCCTGGTGCAAAATCGAGGCGATTAACAGCGCATCTTCACCGTGGCGGATGGCATTCTCCAAGTCGTCAATGCTGCCGGCACCGCCCGAGGCGATCTGGGGGCGGTGGATCAGACTGCGGGCGAACGATAACATGGGTAAGTCGTAGCCCCGGCGAGTGCCATCGGCGTCCATGCTGGTTAAAAGGAATTCTCCTGCACCTTCTTGTTCAGCGCGTTTCAGCCAAGCCCCTAATTCCCAATCGGTCCGCGATCGACCGCCGTGGCTATATACTTGCCAGTGATCGCCGTCCCGTTGGGCATCGATAGCCACCACCATGCATTGGCTGCCCCAGCGTTTAGCCACGCGACCGATCAAGTCCGGTTCAGCCAGAGCTTGGCTGTTAATCGAGACTTTGTCTGCCCCGGCATCCAGCAAGGCCCCCACCTGACCTACGGTGCGAATGCCGCCCCCCACAGTGAGCGGAATATCGACGCCTTGCCGAGCGCGGCGAATGAGGTCGGTAGCCAGTTCGAGGTCTTCTACGGTGGCCACGATATCGAGCCATACCAATTCGTCGGCTCCGGTGGCGGCATAGCGTTCGGCCAGTTCCACCGGGTCCCCGTTATCCGACAGATCGAGAAAGTTCACGCCTTTGACTACGCGCCCATGGCGCACATCAAGACAGGGAATGATGCGTGGAAGATACATTATGGTTCCTCCCAGTCAATGGTGGTGAGATCAATGATGCCTTCCAGCCAGGCCTTGCCCACCACCGCGCGGCTAAGGTGGCACTGGGCCAACATTTCGAGGTCGTTCAGGGAGCCGACGCCTCCACCGGCGCAGAGATTGCCGGGAAGAGTACCCCAGGCTTGCCAAAAACCAGGGCGAATCCCCGCTAAACTGCCGTCGCGCTGAATATCGGTGACGTTGAGGCGATCATACCCCAGGCGGTTCAACGATTGCCAGGAGGCTTTTGCATCGGGGCCGGGCTCTGTCCAGCCGTGGATGCGGGCGCGATGATCTAAGACATCCAGGCCGACGACGATACGCTCCGGGCCAAATCGGGTCAGCACCTCTTCAGCAAAGGAGCGCGAGGTGATGAGCTTTGTGCCTAAGACGACATGGCTAGCTCCCTCAGCCAAGGCTCGAGCAATGGCCTCGAAGTCGCGAAATCCTCCTCCCACCTCGACTAAAAAACCCAGATGGGCTGCTTCAGCCAAGGTGTCCCAGACGCTGAATTGACCGCTTTGGGCGCCGCTGAGATCCACCAAGTGCAGGCGCGGGCAGCCTATCTCCCGGAGGTAAGCGAGGAGATAGGACGCAGTACGAGCGTAGGCGGTCGGGTGATCGAAAGATCCTTGATAGAGTCGGGTAGGTGCTCCTTGCAGCAGATCGATGGCTGGCCAGACTTCAATCGCGCTCATGCGACGACCTGACGGATGAAGGACTGGATGAAACGACGCCCTGCGCTGCCGCTCAGTTCTGGGTGAAACTGGACGCCGACCACGGCTCGGTCCTTCACGACACTGGTAAAGGTTTCGTTAGCATAGGTGGTTTCCCCGAGGGTGAGATCGGCATGACGGGGCCGGACGACATAGCTGTGAACGAAGTAATAGGCAGGAGCAGCAGGGTTTGGGTCGCTGTCCAAAAGCGGATTCGGCGTGGTCGACCGGACGGTGTTCCAGCCCATGTGGGGGGTGCGAGCGGCCTGGAGGCGGGGGACGGTACCTTCGAACCAACCGAGCCCTCGCCCGCCTTCGTCTCCCGATTCAAACAAAAGCTGCAATCCGAGGCAAATCCCTAAGATGGGCACACCGTCCTGCTTAGCCTGTTCTAAGGGCGCTGCCAACCCGCGCTGGGAGAGCTCATGAGTGGCGTTTAACAACGAGCCTACTCCGGGGAAGATCACCCAGTCCGCCCCCTTGGGCAAAGACCCCTGGCGCCAGAGTAAGGGGTCGAGATCGAGGCGGTGGGCCATCGCCTCCAGGCTTCCTAAATTGCCCATCCCATAATCGACAATGGCAACGTGCATGACTTCACTCCTTTAAAAATTCAGAACGCTCAAACCGTAAGCGAACCTTTCGTCGAGGGAATATCGTCCGATCCGGTGCTGTGGGTGGCCTCGGCTAAAGCCCGACCCAGTCCCTTGAAGGCAGCTTCGTAAACATGATGGGCATTGGTTCCGAATTGACAAATGAGATGAAGCGTAAGGCCGCCGTGCTGCGCCAGTCCCTTAAAGAATTCGGGCCAGACTTCACTCGCCACATTGTTGATCGGGCGGTCGGGAAAGGGGCCAGACCAGAACAACTGGCCTCTTCCTGAGATGTCTAAAACCACTAAGACTAGAGCTTCATCCATGGGCAAATAACGCTGTCCAAAGCGTTGGATCCCTCGACGGTCACCGAGAGCAACCTGAAGCGCATCGCCAAGAACGATGCCGACATCTTCGACCAAATGATGGGGATCGACGGCTAGATCGCCCGTGGCCTTAAGATCCATGCCGTAGCCACTGTGCTGAGCGAAGGCAGAGAGGAAATGATCAAATAAAGGCAGGCCGGTGTTAATCTGGGGATCAGCGAGCGGACCATCCAGGTCAAGCGTCAGGGTGATGTCGGTTTCGCGGGTGGTGCGCTTCACGCGATGGCTTCGACGGGTACTCATAAGCTATCCTCCTTTAAAAATCTCAACCTTGGGGCGAGAAGATGCTGTCCAGCCAATCAGCCAACGGCCGGGGGCTAACCGATTGGAGGTTTTCGTATCAAGAGCGACTGCTGATGAAAGCGAAGACCTTCCAATTCCGCGAGAGTCGCACCGTGGTCGAGCAGATCGGAGCGCAATTGGCCGCGCGCTTCGATGACAGACATCCGGCGCATAAACGTCCGGGTGGAAAGGCCCGAGAGAAATCGGCCGGTGCCGCCTGTGGGGAGGACGTGGCTGGGTCCAGCCACATAGTCGCCCAACGCTTGACCAGCCATGGCTCCAATGAACAGCGCTCCGGCTGTGCGCACCTTAGGTGCCAGAGCTTCGGCATCGGCACCAACCAATCCGGCGTGTTCAGGCGCAATCTGGTTCAGTCGATCCACTGCCGACTCGGGATCGGCCACGAGCTCGAAGCGGATGCGGCCGAGAGCACGATTGGGGTCAGCCGCTCGGGCGTTTTGGGTCAGCGTTTCGACTGCCGTTAATAATGCCTGATCCCAACTGAGCAAAATCGCACTGGCATCTTCGGCGTGCTCGGCTTGGGACAACAGGTCGTAGGCAACGAATTCGGGGTGGGCACTGCCATCGGCGATGATGAGCACTTCCGAAGGACCGGCCAAGAGGTCGATACCGACGACTCCTTCGGCGGATAAGGCTTGTTTGGCTGCGGTTACGTAGCGGTTGCCGGGGCCTGCAATCAGATCCACGGGCTTCAGCCCGTCGATTCCGTAAGCCAGCGCCGCCATCGCCTGAGCCCCGCCAGCGGCCAGCACTTGATGGCAACCCAACTGTTTCAGGGCATAGTTCCATACCGGATGGGTACGGGAGTTGCCGCGCGGTGAAATGGCGACCACGATGTCTTCTACCCCCGCTTCTTGAGCAGGAATAGCGGTCATCAAAAGACTGGAAACTAGAGGATAACCGCCGTTAGGCGCATAGACTCCGACCCGACCCAAAGCAATCCACCTCTCACTGAGGCCAAGACCATTGTCGGCGTCAAATTGCGTGGTTTCTGCGGGACGGGTCGCGCGATGAAAACGGCGAATGCGGGCGATGGCCACGTCTAGGGCCTCCCGGATCGCAGGAGAGGGGAGCCCCACCTCGACCGTGAAGGGATCGTAGACCAAGTCGTGAGGCGTCATGCTTACCTGATCGAAGATAAGGTTATACTCGACCACAGCGCGTTCCCGGCCTTCGCGAACGCGGCGAAGAATTTCAAGGACATCGGTCAAGGGGTCGTCCTCCTTTATGAGTAGGTAGTCCACGTCGGCCAACCAAGCAACCAAGCAAACATATCTGTGTCAAAATAGAGCAAACGACTGCGGAAAAGAACAAAACCTAGTCAGGCCAGGTGCTGGACCAGGCGATCGCGAATGGTGACGACCTCCGGCTTGGCTCGCCAATGCGCCGGATTGGCGATGAGACAGGCATGTGACGTCATGATGGTCTCTATCTCGATGAGACGATGCTGGCGCAGGGTTTCTCCAGTCTCCACGATGTCGACAATGTAGGCGGCCAACCCAATCAGCGGGGCCAGTTCGAGACTGCCAGAGAGACGGACAATGTCCGCCTGGAAATGATTGCGGTCGAGATAGTCGCGGGTGATTTTCTGGTACTTGCTAGCGACTCGGAACGGTCCGTCAGGGCGCTTGCCGCTGGTGCCAGCTAACACGACCCGACATTCGGCCAGATCCAGGTCGCCCACTTCCAAGACCCCTTGCATGCCTCGCTCCACCAAGAGGTCGGTGCCGACGATACCGAGATCTGCGGCTCCGCGGGCGACCAGCGTAGGTACGTCAGGGCCGCGCACAATCATTGCGCCAGGGCCGGCGTCATCGCCAGAAAACCACAATTGGCGGCTTTCTGGCTCGATCGGCCAAGGAAGATGGGCCTTGGTCCAGCGCGGAACCAGTTGTTCTAAGATGCGGCCTTTAGCGAGAGCCACGCGAATATCGTGAAAGTGTTCCATGCATCTACCCCCTTCTCTGAGCGACAGCGGACTTACGAAGCAAACCATTCGGGCAACACGATGGTGAACCCCGCACCTTGCCAGTGGCGCTCTTGATAGTGCACCGAAAAGCGTCCCCCTTTTATGAGGGCTTCTCCCTGGCCCCGGGCATAGAGCGCAAACACAAGGCCGGAGTAGTAGGCAAAGGCCCCGGTGAGGCTCAAATCCCAGAGGACCGAAGGCACATGGTCGACCACGGAGGGAAGAACCGCCGTCAACGCCTTAACATCGCTTCCTGTGCTGGCACCGGGGAGCGAGTCCAACAGCGAGAGAACGGCTCTCGGCGGCGTCGGCCGGAACAGTGGCAAGAGGTTCGGATTGCGTTTGGCGACGAAACGTTCGGCTTGGCTAAACCGTCCTTCCGCAAAGTTCCGTTCCAATGCCGAGATGTCCTCGGGCAGCCATTGGCTTTGGGTGAGGAGCGTCCGCAAGAGGCCCAAGTGACCGGCCACGAACACCAGATCCCGGTTGCTCGGAGGGATAAAGCGTTCAGAGATGAGGTGGGTTAAAAGGTCGAAAATGATAGCTTCGGGATCGACCATGGGATCTTCCAGCACTTCCACGTCCAGGCTTTCGGCCCAGGTTCCGTGGGCGAAGACCGGACCGGTGGAAAAGACCTTGAGCGGATACTCAAAAGCCTCGGGTGACCAGGATGCCAAGCGTTCGATGATGGCTAGGGTGTGATCTCGGCGCACCTCGGTATCGTGCGTAGGTGCGGTGGAGACGGGAGTAAATCCCTTATGATCCAACTGTCCAATCAGGGCGCTGGTTTGTCGAAACTGATCGCGGGCCTGAGCCATCCAAGTCTTCATAAGTCACCTCGCTAATACGCTATCGTGCTAAAGTGGATTGTAGCATGCATCCTCCAAAATGGGCAAGACTCGGTTAGGTTTCGGCCAGGATGAGGTCTAACCCGTGTAAGAAACGTTCTAGCATGGGTTTGGGAGCAATGGAGACCCGGCAGTGCTGAGGAAGTCCAAAGCTGGTGGTGGGGCGAATAATGATGCCTTGTTGTTCTAAACGCCGGGCCATCTCGGTGGCATCGGTTGGGCAGGCGAAGGTCAAAAAGTTTGCTTGGCTTTCTAGTACGGTCAGCCCTCGCCTCGTCAATTCTGTCTGGAGCCAACGGCGCAGCATCAACGTTTCTTGGAGAACGTGGTCGAAATACTCGCAGTCACGAAGAGCCTCGGTGGCAGCGGCAATGCCGACCGCATTGAGAGAAAAAGGTTCGCGCACGCGGTGCATGAGGTCGATGACGCGGGCCGGGGCAGCGGCCCATCCCACGCGGGCTCCGGCCAAGCCGTAGAGCTTAGAAAAAGTTCGCACCATAGCCACCGCCACCCCCTGGTGAATGGCATCTTCAATCCGTGCATAGTCGTTATCGTCGACGAACTCACGGTAGGCTTGATCGACCACAATCAAGGCGCGACCCTCAACGCGCTCTAAAAAGTGATCCCATTCTCTTTGCCGAAAGATTGCGCCAGTAGGATTGTTGGGACTGCAGAGATAAATTAACGCGGTGTTAGAGTTGATGCAGTCAGCCATCGCCTCGAGGTCCATAGCGCCATTGGCTTGCAACGAGACCGCGACGCCTTGAGCTCCCATTAAGCTTGCGCCATAGGCATAGGCGGCAAAACTGGGGGTGGGGTAAAGCACTCGCTGCCCAGGTCTCACATAGACCGCGGCCACGAGACGCAAGAGTTCATCAGCACCATTGCCAACCAAAATCTCGTCAGGAGAAAAGCCAGAACGCTCTGCCAGCAGTTCAACGAGAGGGAGGGGCACGACTTCGGGATATTGATACAGGCTTAAAAGACTCCTAGAGGCTGCAGCTAATACTCGTTCGGAGGTTCCCCACAAACTTTCGTTCGAAGCCAGTTTAATGACGTCTTTCAATCCCAATTCGCGGGCCACCATCTCGATAGAACGTCCGGGAGTATAGCCCGGCATGGTTAAGATTTCATCTCGGGGTTCGACCACCGCCACATCACCTCGCTAATGCAGTATCGTGCTAAAGCAATTGTACTCGATGATTCGATCAAGCGGCAAGGTGTGACTCCAGGAAGGGTTTTAGGTCACTGACTGACCTGACTGACTCACTCAATCAGGTCAGTCAGGTCAATCCATGGTCGGCTGGGCAATCAAAATTTTTTGAGGCGATAGCACGGATAGCGGCCTCTAGACACCCCAACCACTCGAAATCCGCGGTTCAAGGCGGCTGTGAACTGGAGGCTGACCGCTTGTTGCCAGCGAAGGGCCTTCGACGGGTTTTCCCGTTTTAGGGTAGCAATGTCGGACGGGATGTAGATTTTTAGGTTGGTAGGATCCTCGCTCGCTCGATGGCTCGGGATGGGCACGGCCCATACACAGTGAAGACGGTCCGTAGGCAAGCCTTGATTGATGTGGCTATTGAGCGGACCGTAATAGTTAGGAAGGTACGCGGTGATATCGACGCCGAGCACCTCGACATTAAAATAGGCGTTGACCACGCGAAGCGGATCGAAAGTCCAGGCGATTTGCCCATAGCCATGGCTACCGGCCCACTGATTTTGGTGATGCTTCAGCCTCCGGCCAATACCGCGGCCGCGGTACGCCGCTAACACGCCGGTCTGATGGGAGTATAAGACGGGTCCTCGGGGACCAATCGTGCCGAAGGACATGCTAAATCCGACCGCCTCGGCAGGGTGATGGCCGGTGTAGGCGATCGATACTTCGCCGCCCGAGTCCATAAAGACACGGAGCAACGAGGTAGGGACTGGATCGTCGTTGCCCCAAATGGCTTGTTCTAGGGCCGAAACTTTAGGCAAATCCGATATCGTTTCGATCGGACGGATCGTGATGGTATCCATCGCCGCGCCTCCTCAGATTGGGGATTTTTTGTAACCTATGGAACTCAATGGGGGCGGTTACGCTGCCGTTAACATTTTGGTGCAGACGGCGCCTGGGGGGGATGGGATTTAAAGTCGTCAGGGCGCCGTGCTGAGCGCCGTGGAACGGCGCTCAGAGCCTAAAATCTGTGCTTAAGCTTATGCGCTCCGAGTGTGTGTTGCGAAGACTGAGGCCGTTCACTAACAAGAAAAGTGTGCCTGGTGAGTCGTTTAGGTGAACCAATCTGTCATGGCCCAGACCGTCGTTCATGGAGAGAGTCGGTTCTTGAACTTCACCACGGAATCGATATCATCATGGATAAGACTCAGTTGATGATGACGCAAGCACCAGCGAGAGACGGTGCCGTCATCCGAGGGTCTCAGCAGGGCTTAATCGCCAACCCTGACCGAAGCATCATGAAATGGAGGCGTACGATGGAATGGATGAGCCGGGAAATCTATGAGCAGACGGTGGCCCAGAGCCGCGAACAGCGCATGGCGTGGTGGCGCCAGGCCCGATTTGGCATGTTCGTGCACTTTGGACTCTATTCGCTCCTCGGTCGCAACGAATGGGCTATGGCCTTAGAAAACTTTCCTCGGCGAGATTACGAGCATCTGGCCGATCGCTTTCACCCGGAACCGGAAGCGCCCCGGGCCTGGGCGCGGCTAGCCCAGGCGGCGGGGATGAAGTACATGGTGCTCACGACTCGCCATCACGATGGATTTAGCTTGTGGGACTCCGAGGTGAATCCTTATAATAGCGTTAATCTTGGACCTAAACGAGATATTGTGCGAGAGTTCGTCGAGGCAGCGCGTGAATTTGGCTTGCGCGTCGGGTTTTATTCGTCATTGATGGACTGGCATCATCCTGACGGTGGCCGAGCCGCTTTTGATCCTGATGCCCGTGCCCGCTTTACCGACTATCTTCATGCCCTCAATCGGGAACTGATGACAAACTACGGAAAAATCGATATTTTGTGGTACGATGTGGCTCGCCCCATGGAAAGTTTCGAAGGCTGGAACTCCTTGACCATGAATCAAATGGTGCGATCCCTGCAGCCTGACATCATTATCAACAACCGCAGTTTGCTGGCAGAAGATTTTTTTACCCCGGAAGAGCAACTGACTCCGAGTGCAGGGGATTGGGAAGCGTGTATGACCTTCAATGGGATCAGTTGGGGCTATGTCGATTCCAAACAGGCGGCTCCGTACAGTTACAATGCTCATCAGATCGTGCGTATGTTGCAGCGGGTGACCGCGGGGGGAGGCAACCTGTTATTAAATATTGGGCCGGATCCTAAGGGCGCAGTACCGGAAGAAGTGGATGCACCGCTACAAACCGTCGGACGCTGGCTCCGCGAAAACGGTCAGGCGGTGTACGGCACCAAGCCTCCCTGCGCGGTGCACGCTAACGGGGTCACGGGCAGCACGTCAGACGGTCAACAACGAGTCTGGGTTTGGACGTGGATTTGGCCGGATCAAGGGGAAATGGTGCTCGGCGGCTTTCTGAATCCAGTAAAGGCCGTACGAATGGCGGCCAGTGGGGCCCCCATTGCCTTTGAACAGGTCGACCACCGATTAATTTTAAAAGGCCTGTCTCCGCATTCCCCAGACCCGCATTTGGGCGTATCAGTGTTTGAACTGGTCTTTGACCAACCGCCCCAGTTCCGCTTCGCCAGCGACTGCCCACCGCTCCATGGAGGGACGGATTACACCGAGGACACCATTTGAGTCATCCTGCTTGATGAACGATGCCGGAGGTTAGTCCGACGCAATGAGTGGCAACCAGAGCGTAGCCGTCGGAAGATTACTGCCGACGGCTACGCTTTGGAGTCCACCCTCCTGGCTCAAGCGGCTTGGGGTAAAGCGAGGGGGGCTGCGTGGGTCTCTCCGTTCATCCCAAGCATGGACCGGGCGTCATCGCTTTGATCACCTTAATGACGAGGTTCATCTTGGATCCAAGAGATGTGCTTTCGGTTGCCACTAGGTGTTCAGGCGGATATTTTGTGGGTCAGTGCGAGCAAGGCGATGTTCCGACCCACCCGTTTCACGTTAAACCTCTCCGAGCGGCGCTATGATCCACCAAGACGGCCGGGTTTTGGCGAAAACCGAGTCAATGCAGAGCCGGTGGATTGATGAGACCACCTGATAGAAGCGTCAGCGGGAGCCATGGGCCCATCTTTCGCGGACCGCATGCTCGGAGAATGAGAGGTGCCCGCGTGGCGCGGTCTACGATTGCAGATGGTAGGTTTCATGGGCCAAAAAGCGATCAATGGTGGGTAACAGGGCGGGCAAATGCTCCTTCGCCCAAATCCTCATATCTTGATACCGCGCCCATTCATTCTGTTCGCCCGCCGCAAGGTTTTGGATTTCATTGGCAGATAAATCTGCCTGCACGCCGATAGCGCCTAAGTGACGGCCGATCCATCCCATGTGGCGCATCTCATCAATCGACCGTTCCTCCATGTCGAGGCCGAGTTGCCGTGTGTGATCTTCGGTAAACGAACGCAGCAAATAGACGATCATTTGCTGATATTCGGCCTGCATGGTTTGTTGCAATTTCTGAGCCAGGGGGGCCATATCATCCTCGGGTGGGCGGCTAAATCCGGGTTCACCATGGGTTGAATCCAATAGTTCTTGAAATTGTCGGAGATGGTCGCGTTCGTCGACGACGATACGCTGCAAGAGCTGTTTAATCCTGGCATCGTCGATGAGTTCGGTGTGCTCTTGGTATTGATGGATAGCATGAATTTCGGCATCAACGTCCGTTTGCAATGCCGATTGAGCGGTGGATACAGGGCCAATCGAGGGCGGGGTCAAATCTGGGATCCCGCCCAGTTGCGAAATGGCATGACCCAGCCATTTAAAATGGCGCATTTCGTCATTGGCAATTTCTAAGATTTGCTGACCGTGTTGACGGACTACGGTCCAAGCATGGGTGACATAATACACGATGGCATCGTGTTCGCCATAGAGATCGGCGTTAAGCAAGACCACGGTTTCTTCGTTGG